>CANPYG010000038.1 GCA_947588205.1 uncultured Acetatifactor sp.
CTTTGCCATGGGAGCAAGGCAGTTGGTGGTACAGGAAGCTGCGGAAATAATGGTATCTGCCGTTGTCAAAGCTTCATGGTTTACATTGTAAACGATGGTAGGAAGGTCATTGCCGGCAGGAGCGGAAATGATAACATGCTTTGCGCCTGCATCGATATGGGCCTGAGCCTTAGCCTTAGAGGTATAGAAGCCGGTGCACTCCAGAACAACGTCTACGCCCAGCTCGCCCCAAGGAAGATTCTCAGCCTTGGCTTCCGCATAAATCTTGATCTCGGTTCCGTCAACAGTAATGGAATCCTCGCCTGCGGTAACCTTATCAGCCAATGCGTACTTACCCTGTGTGGAATCATATTTCAGCAAGTGAGCCAGCATCTTGGGAGATGTCAAATCGTTGATTGCAACGATCTCAAAGCCTTCTGCCCTGAACATCTGTCTGAACGCCAGACGGCCAATACGGCCAAAACCATTGATTGCTACTTTTACTGCCATTTTTGTTTCCTCCTAGAAAATTTATATTATTTTATCTTGCCAAATAGCCTGTCCGCAATGTACCGGGCTCAGCCGCACCTGGCTGCCTTCCCGATCGTTTTACGAACATTCCACTTTGACAAAATTTTGTCAGCACCCTTATTGTAACTAATTTCTGCCAATAATTCAAGACGTAAATGAAAAATATTTCAGGAATCAGGCAGGAACTTCGCTATTTTTTCCTCCCCAGGAAACGCCCTGCCGCAGAACCGTCTCCAAACCTGCCAGAAACACCATTTATAATCGATGGAGGGAATCGTCTGAAGGGTTTCAAGATACTGGGTACGATAAACCGTATCCCCGACCTTGTATTGAATGCTTCCCACGATCCTCCCTGCCTCCACAGGGGCTTCCAGGACCTTGGGAATATCACATTCCACCTGAATGCGCTCATCTTCTCTCAGCAGCAGCCCGGTAAGACCCTGAGTCTCCTCAGACAGCGCAAGCCGAATCTCAGTGATCCCGTCCAGGGCATCCGTCTGCCCTCCCGTCACTGTGACAGGGGCGATCTTTTCCGGATCCGGGGCAGCCTCTTCAAATGTATGATAGGTAAAATGCGCAAGCCCATACTCCATCAGCTCCCTTGTATCGCTCCATTTATAGGTTCTGTTGTTGGGCCAGCCGCATGCTAAAAGCGCCACCACAAAGGTTCTGTCATCCCGGGTGAGCGCGCCCACATAACAATAGCCCGCTTTATTGGTAAAGCCTGTCTTCCCGGACAAAGCCCCTTCCATCATATTCAAGAACGCGTTGTGATTGCTGCAGGAAAAGCTTCTTCCATTGGCTGAAAAGCTGTAAGAGCTGCATCTTGTGATCTTGAGAAATTCTTCCGTCTGCGGCGATTTCCTGACGCAGTACGACATGATCCTGGCGAGATCCGCCGCCGTGGTGGAATGCTCCTTCACAAAGGTCTCCCCGTTTTCCAGGGTAAAGGTTTCCGTAGCGTCCAGGCCATTGGGGGTAATGAACCATGTGTTTTCGCAGCCCAGCTCCACAGCTTTCCGGTTCATGAGCTTCGCGAAGGCGGATACCGCCCTTTTACTTTCCTCCACGGTAAAATCCGCGGGGCTTTTGTCTTTTAAGTCCTCAAGGTATTTTTTCCCGATATGCTCCGCAATGGCGACCGCGGAATCGTTGTGGGATTCCAGCATTAGCGAATGAAGGAGATCCTTTAAAAAATAGGTTTCCCCCTTGTTTACGGAAAGCCTGACCTTTGGCATGCCGGAAGCATAGCCGGATACCGCCACCTGATCCTCCAAATCTCCGTTCTCCAAGGCAACGATGCAGGTCATAATCTTCGTGGTACTGGCCATAGCCATTGTCTCATGCCCTGATTTTTCGTAAAGCACCCGTCCGGAATCCGCATCCATCAATACAGCCGACGCGGCGTAAAGGCTTAAATCCTCCAGAGGCTGCTGCAAAATGGCTTGTTCCTCCGCGCTCATACAGACCCTCTGGTAAATGCCGCCGCGAACGCCCTCCGCCCTACTTTCCGGGCAAACAAAACACCCTGCCAGCAATCCTGCCAGGGCTAAGGACAATAACAGCTTTGCTAATACACTCCATTTTTTCCCGCCGGCTCTGCGGCGGTCCTTCTTCAACCGATTCATTTTCAATCCCTGTAAGAATTCCTTCATCCACAGTATATGAAAATGTCCCTAGCTGCATTCCTGCACAAATCGCTTCCGCCGTCTCCGCCGCCCTGTGTGCGCTCTCCGCCCCTGGCTCAGATATCCAGCTGAAGCTGCACCTCCGATTCCGCCTGAAGCTTTAACTCCTCCAGCTGCAGCGGGCTGACCTCCGGAAGCTCTTCAATGCTCCGCACCCCAAAGCAGCGCAGGAACTGCTCGGTCGTACCGAACAAAAGCGGTCTTCCCGGCGCATCCATCCTCCCCAGCTCGCAGATCAGGTCATACTCCAGAAGCTTGTTAATGGCATGGTCACAGCTCACGCCCCTGATCCGCTCTATTTCCACCCTGGTTACCGGCTGCTTATATGCGACAATGGAAAGCGTCTCCAGCACGGTATCCGTCAACACCATTTTCCGGGGCGTTTTCGCAATTTTGATGAGATATTCATACAACTCCGCCTTGGTGCAAAGCTGCACCGAATCCTCAAATCTCATGAGGGCGATCCCCCGGTCGCTTTCCCTGTACCGTTCTTCCATCCCCTTAAGGACAGCCTCTGTCGCGGATACGCTGAGCTCCAGGACAGAAGCCAGTCTGCTGATCTCCACAGACTCCCCCATCGTAAATAGGATCGCCTCTATGACCGCCTCCGCGCTGCCCGTCTGAGCACTGCCGCTTTCCTGCAAAGGCAGTTTAACCTGTTCAAATTCTTCCATATTCTACTCTATTCCTCCAACGCAGCCTTTGTTTCCGCATTTGGCGTAAGACGTTTGAATTCTATTATATGTGCATGTGCAAACAATGTCAATCAAGTATATGTTTTTGCATTACAATGCTTTGCATTGTGTAAAGCATTGTAACAGGGGAACATTATGGCAAAAGCTTACAAATTGGAAGTGATCATGATATCACCAAACAATTCTTCCTGTAAGATCATAACCTCCCCGGTCCTCATCATTTCCAGAAGCACGAGGAACGTCACAATGACCTCCATCCGGCTTCCCTGCTTTTCCAAAAGCCCCCGGAAGCTGAAAGTCCTATGCTCCCTGGCGTAATTCTCTATCCAAGCGGTCTTGGCGTCCATATCGATTTCATCCTTTTCGATATTTCCATACTGACTGCGCACAGGATCCTTTCTCTCCTCCTGCTTCTTGACCACGGATTGAAAGATCTCATGCAGCTTTCCCAGGGTCATATCCCCCAGAAGCTCATCGTAGTCCACCGGGGGCCGGTATTCTGCGATCTCCTTGGGGAGATGCTTGTCCCGGTACAGGTTCCTGTACGCATCCACCTCTCTGTCCCGGAGCTCTTCGCACATATATCTATATATTTTATGTTCCAGCAGCCTCTGCACCAGCTCCGCCCTCGGATCCTCCTCTTCACCTTCCTCATTGACTTCACGGGGAAGGAGCATCCGGCATTTGATATCCACCAGGGTGGCAGCCATCACCAGGAATTCACTCATCACATTCATATCCTCGGATTCCATCTGCCTGATATAATCCAGGTACTGCTCTGTGATGGTCACGATGGGAATATCGTAAATATCCACCTTATTTTTATCTATGAGATGAAGCAGCAGGTCCAGCGGGCCTTCAAACACTTCAAGCTTCACAGGAATTGCCATGTTCTTTCTTTTCTCCTTCCTGTGGGAACAATTCTATCACTAAAAGCTCCCCCGGATTGAACAGACGGATCGGTATGGTATGATTGCCCAGGCCGCGGCTCAATAACATCACCGATTTTCCCTCCCGGAAAATACCCCCGTCATATTTTGGGAAAAAGCTTACCCTCGGGGAGACCAGCCCCTTCCCGCCCGGTATCCTCACCAGACCGCCATGCACGTGCCCGGAAAGCACAAGATCGGCGCCCCAGTCCGCATATTGCGGGAAATAATCGGGGTTATGCGCGATCAGAATGTTATAGTATTCCCCGGACGGTTCCCCAAGGAGCTTGTCCAGGTACTCCTTTTCCATTCTCCTGACACGGAATCTCCGATAATATTCCCGGTCTATCCTGGAACCATAAACGGCGATCCCGTTTCCCTTCAGCACCGTGTGCTCATTTACCAGACGCCGGATTCCCATCTCCTGCAAGGCCTTTTCATAATCCTGGGCCATGGAACCATATTCCTCAGGATACAGCTCCAGCCTGTGTTCATGGTTCCCGTCGGCATAATAGACCGGATATTCCTCCGAGAGCTTCTGCAGACAATTGATGCCCACATCCAGCCTTCCTCCCGGACTGGCGGTGATCATATCCCCCGCGACCAGAACCGCATCCGGCTTCAGCTCATGGATCGCATTTAAAAGGAGCGCGTTTTCCCTGCCATACCGTTTATTATGCAGATCGGCCAGGACCACTGCCCGAAAGGGCTTCCTGATCCTGGGATCCGCAAAGCTATGGCGCACCACCACGAAGCGGTTGCTGTCATATAAGATTCTCCACAAGAAAAAGATACATACAATTCCGGCAATCGTCACCAATATGTCAAGCATTCCGACCTCCGTGTAACCTTTCAAAAGTACAATATGGTTTAGTATATCATACTTTCCTGAATTACAAAAGGAAATATCCAAATATTTTTTTCAGATAATCAAGATAGTCCGCTTTCTCCACGGATACCGCAAAGAGAATCGGTACGTTTCCTATTTCCGTTCCGTTCAAATAGTACCTGGCATAACCCGCAATCTCCCCTTTGGATATCGGCGCATGGACGGATTCGGGAAGCTCCAGCTTTTTTTCAATCTCCTCAAGGGAATTGCCCTCAATATCCAGGAACCGGAATTCCCCTTCAAAATCAACTGCAGCATAGTCCTCCACGCCGCCCTCTATTTTCAGATCCGGGATTTCCTCCTGATTGGAATCCATGTAAAGATTGCTGACGCTGTACCCATAATTCAAAAGCACCATCGCATCCTGAAAGCGGCTCTTGGGCTCCGGCGCGCCCATCACAACCGCGATCAGGTCAATGTCGTTGCGGTGCGCTGTTGCACTGATGCAGTATTTTGCCTTTGACATGGAGCCTGTTTTTAAGCCTGTCGTCCACTCATACTGCTTTAGAAGCTTGTTGGTATTGGACAGGGTAAAGGTGCTGCTCCCCTGCCTTGTCTCATGGGTAAAGTCCTCCATCCAGATCTGGCTGTAGTTGAATATCCCGGGATGCTTTGTGATCAGCTCCCTGGACATGATCGCCACATCCCTGGCAGAGGTGTAATGATTGTCGGATTCCGTCAGACCGCAGCAGTCTTCAAAATGAGTATCCGCCATGCCGAGCTCCGCAGCTTTTTCATTCATCCTGTCCACGAACGCCTGCTCGCTTCCCGCTATGTATTCCGCTACCGCCACACTGGCGTCATTGGCGGAGGCAACGGTGATACATTTCAGCATTGTGTTCAGATCCTGGGACTCTCCCGCCGCCAGATATACCTGGGATCCGCCCATGGAACTGGCGTACTCGCTTGTGGTAACGGAATCCGTAAGCGATATCTTCCCCTCGTCAAGCTGTTCAAAAATAAGCAAAAGCGTCATGATCTTGGTTATGCTGGCTGGACATCTGCGCTCTGTGGCATTCAGCTCATAGATAACCTGACCCGTGGAGGCCTCCACCAGAATGGCGGACGGCGCTGTGATCGAGGGCTCCGCGTCCACAACAAGCCCAGGGAATAAACAAGCCGATATGACAAAAGTCAGATTCAACCATAACGCAAAAAAACGATAAGCCTTTCCTGTCAGCCCTTTATCCTGTTTCGTTATCTGGAACATTTTAGTCAGTATCCTTCTATTCCGTATAATTTTCTTTTTTCCCATAAAAATCGCCACACTCCATATCTTCCTCTACATAAAAGATATGGAAATGTGGCGCGCCTTATGACAGAATGCGTTCCGCAAATTATAGGACTGCCCATGTCTGCGATCCCTTAATACCATCTTGCTTTAAAAGATAAATACTTTTCCTTCAGCCATTCCTTCCTGCGCCTCATATCAACATGAAACACACGGCAGAGCTGAATCACATAATCCACAAAAACAACGAACAGAATCATAAGGATAATGCGGACACCGACCGGCGCCTGAACCCGGTCGATCAAGCCGTTGATCCTCGTATGTAGGAACAAAACAATTCCCAGCGCATAAAATCCCCACGCCACGGTGCTCTCCAGACAAATGATCCCCTTATAATTGAAGGGCTTGTCATTGTAATCCCACCAGAGCTCGCCCAGGAAACGAATCATCAGCTTTCCAACGATGAATTCAAAAACGGTAGCGAGCGCAGCGCCCACAAGATAGAGCGCCACCACATGATTACGCAAAGGATTCAACAAAAGATAGCAGCCCACCGCCCCAAAGCCGTAAATAGGACAGAATGGACTCTTGGCAAATCCTCTGTTGGTAAGCTTATGATTGCAGAAAGACATATAGATAGATTCCAAAAGCCAGCCCAGCATACTATAAATCACAAAGGCCCCAAGCAGATGATACACATCCGTTCCCAGCAATTCTTTCGTCCACATTGTAATCCGCTCCCTCATTCCAAACAAAAACCAAATTCTTTCTGAAGAGTTTCTTAAGTTATCTTCAAACACACAGAAAGTCCTCAGTCATAGCGGCCAAGGACTTCATGCTCACGATTAATTATATTTACGCTTTCTTGCTGCTTCAGATTTCTTCTTGCGCTTCACGCTAGGCTTTTCGTAATGCTCTCTCTTACGAATCTCCTGCTGAATACCCGCCTTTGCACAGCTTCTCTTGAAGCGACGCAAAGCGCTATCCAAAGTCTCGTTCTCTTTCACGATTACGTTCGACATGACACACCCGACCTCCCTTCAGTCCCTCTAGTAACATGACTGATTGGGTTATTATGTACATTTACATGCACAGGAATAATTATACCACATTTTTCCCAGTCGTCAACTATTTTTTGAAAAAATTTACTTCACCTGCCCCTGCAGCACAACTGCCGCCTGGGCGATGGCATCCGGGATCCCGGCAGGATTCTTTCCGCCGGCCTGCGCCATGTTCGGCCGCCCGCCGCCGCCTCCGCCCACAAGGGAAGCAATGCCCTTAATCAGGTTTCCGGCATGGGCGCCTGCCTTCACGGCGCCGTCCGTCGCCATGGCGACCATATTCACCTTACCGTTTTGCTCGGACAAAAGAACCACAACGCCTTCACCCAGCTTCTCCTTCAGCTGGTCGCCCAGATCCCGCAGTCCGTTCATATCCACTCCGGACACGCTGGCCGCCAAAAGCTTCACGCCCTTTACTTCCTTTACCTGGTTCATCACATCCCCCAGGGCGCTCTGGGCAGCCTTGCTCTTTAAGGATTCTATCTCAGAATTCAGGGATTTCACCTCCGCCAGAAGATGCTCGCATCTGTCCGCGACGGAAGCGGGCGTCGTTTTCAGCGTTCTGGCCGCGTGATCCAGGATCTGCTCTATATTCCTATAGTACCTGAACACGCCCTTTCCGGTCAGGGCCTCGATCCTTCTGGTATTGGCAGCCACGCCGCTCTCCGAAAGGATCTTAAAGACTGTGATCTCGCCCGTATTTGCCACATGGGTGCCGCCGCATAGTTCAACGGAAAAATCTCCCATGCTCACCACACGCACCGTCTCGCCGTATTTTTCTCCAAACAAAGCCATGGCGCCGGTCTTTCTGGCGTCTTCCATGCTCATGACATTTATCGCCACGGGCAGATTCTCAGCAATCTTTTCATTCACCAGCTCTTCCACCCGGTCAAGCTCCTCCTGGGTCATCGCGGAGAAATGGCTGAAGTCAAAGCGCAGCCTCTCGTCATCCACATAGGAACCGGCCTGCTGCACATGATCCCCCAGGACCTGGCGCAGGGCCTTCTGAAGCAGATGGGTGGCGCTGTGGTTCTTGCAGATATCAGCCCTTCTCCCTCCGCTCATTCCCTGGTCCACAAGAAGGGAAGCCTCGTCTCCTACCTTGATCATGCCCTGAACCATAACGCCCACATGGCCGACCTTGCCGCCCATGAGCTTAATGGTATCCTTCACTTCAAAGACGCCGCCCTGGGCTTCGATCCGTCCGGTATCCCCTACCTGGCCGCCCATGGTAGCGTAGAAGGGAGTCTCCTCCACGATGATCGTGCCTGTCTGCCCATCGGTCAGGGCTTCCACCACCTCTGATTCCGTGGTAAGGGCGGTGACCCTGGACGTATGCCGAATCCTGTCATAACCCACAAACTTTGTTGTGATGGAAGGATCGATGGACTCATAAACGGTCACGTCTGCGCCCATATAATTGGTCGTCTTGCGCGCCTTACGGGCTGTATCCTTCTGCACCTGCATACGCACAGCAAAGCCGGCGTGGTCGATGGTAAATCCCCTTTCCGCCAGGATCTCTTCCGTCAGGTCCACGGGGAAACCATAGGTATCGTACAGCTTGAACACATTCTCGCCGGAAAGCTCGGTCTGCCCTGCTTTCTTCATATCCTCTTCCATCTCTCCCAGGATGCTCAAACCCTGGTCGATGGTCTTATCAAATTTATCCTCTTCCTGGGTCAGCACATTTAAGATAAAGGACTTCTTTTCCTCCAGCTCAGGATAACCGTCCCTGCATTCACGGATGACTGTCCGGCTCAAGTCCGCCAGGAACTTCCCTTCAATGCCTAAGAGCCTGCCGTGTCTTGCCGCACGGCGGATCAGACGGCGCAGCACATAACCCCTGCCTTCATTGGAGGGCATGATGCCGTCGCTGATCATAAAGGTTGCGGAACGGATATGATCCGTGATCAGACGGATGGAAACATCCTTCGCCTCGTCCGTCTCATAGGTGACCCCTGCGATCTCGCAGATGCGGTCGCGGATCGCCTTCATGGTATCGATATCAAAAACGGAGTCCACATCCTGTACTACGACTGCCAGACGTTCCAGACCCATGCCGGTATCGATATTCTTCTGCTCCAGCTCTGTATAATTGCCGTGTCCGTCCCCGTCAAACTGGGTGAACACATTATTCCAGACCTCCATAAAGCGGTCGCAGTCGCAGCCCACCTTGCAGTCCGGCTTGCCGCAGCCATACTTGATGCCTCTGTCGTAATAAACCTCCGAGCAGGGACCGCAGGGGCCTGCGCCGTGCTCCCAGAAATTATCGCACTTGCCATTCTCATCGCGGTAAAAACGGGTGATCTTCTCCGCCGGAACCCCGATCTCCTTGGTCCAGATATCAAAGGCCTCGTCGTCCTCGCTATAAATGGAGGGATACAGCCTGTCGGGATCCATTCCCACTACCTGGGTTAAAAACTCCCAGGTCCAGGCGATGGCCTCATGCTTAAAATAATCCCCAAAGGAGAAATTGCCCAGCATCTCAAAAAAGGTCAGGTGCCTGGCAGTCTTTCCTACATTTTCAATATCGCCGGTGCGCACGCACTTCTGACAGGTGGTCACCCTGCGCCTGGGCGGGATCTCCTGCCCGGTAAAATAGGGCTTTAACGGCGCCATGCCGGAATTGATGATTAACAGACTGTTGTCGTTATGCGGCACCAGGGAAAAGCTCTTCATTTTCAGATGTCCCTTGCTCTCAAAGAAATCCAGGAACATTCTTCTCAGTTCATTTACTCCATACGGCTTCATGCGTATCTACCTCTCCAAAAAAAAATTATGCTGTCAGTTCTTCACGGAAATCAAACCTAATTATAGTGATAATACATTCCGTTGTCAATTCCATTTTTGAAGTCGGGGACTCACCGCCGCTCCCTTTTTGCACCTTTTCGCAGTCAGGCGCCCACTCCCTTTTTGCAGTAGGGCGCTCACTCCTCTTCCTCCAACACCTCTTCCAGCTCTTGCCTGGCGTCCTCTATCCTCTGATGGTCTCCGCTTTTTAACGCGGCTTCAAACCTCATAATATAACGGTCCAGCTCCTTGCGCCGTTCGCCCAGGGCTTCCTCATACATGCGCTCCGCCCGAAGCAGCACCAGGCGGTTTTCCTCCTGGTCCCTGGGCTGCACCTTCAGATAGGACAGCTCTTCCATGCGCTTTTCGATCTCTTCCTCCGTCATGGTATTGTCCTGCCCCTTGATGATCATCTTCTGGGTCTTTCCGGTGGATACCACCTTCACCTCCACCTCCAACAGGGAATTGATATCGTAGGTATAGGTCACATCTATGGCTTCCTCCCCTTTAGGCGCCTTCGGGATCTCTACATCCAGTTCCCCCAGGAACAGGTTGTTTCGGGCAAACCTGCTCTCCCCCTGGAGCACCCGGACCCGCACCCTATCCTGATTGTCCCTGACAGTATAAAGGCGCTCCGTATGGCTTGCGGGAATCACTGTATTTCTTTCGATAATGGGGCAGAATCTCCCATCCTCAAATTTTCCCTCTTCATATTCCACCACCACCTCCGTGCCGAGGGTAAAGGAACAAACATCCGTCAGGATGACCTCCTTCACCATCTCGTTGCGCTCCTTCATCGCGCCCTGAATGGCTGCCCCCAGGGCCACAGCCTCGTCCGGATTCATTTTTGTATCCGGGAACTTCCTAAACAGTCTGATCAGGAAATCCCTGACAATGGAAAGCCTGGTGGCTCCGCCGATCAGCAGGATCTCGTCGATATCCGACAGCCTAAGCCCCGCATCGGACAGACTCTTTTTCACCGGTTCCCTGATCTTGGCAAGCAGATCGGCGCAGGCGGCTTCATATTCCCGATAGCCGACGACCGCCTCCTTCTCTTCTTCCCCGATCAGACACCTTATCGTCACCTTATCTTCTCCGCTGACAGCACATTTTGCCTTCTCTGCCTGCCTGTAAAGGCGCACCTGCTCCTTCTCTGTCAAATGTCCCAGGTTGAGTCCGCATTTCTGTAGAAACAGCTTTACAAGCACCCCCGTAAAGTCCTCCCCGCCCAGGTAATTATCCCCTGCCACGGCGCGCACCTCCAGGATATTATGATACAGCTCCAGGATGGAAACGTCAAAGGTGCCTCCTCCCAGGTCGAAAACAAGGAAACGGGTGTCCCGCGTCTTATCATAAAGCCCGTAAGCCACCGCGGCGGCAGTGGGTTCCGAAATCATACGCTCCACCTTAAGCCCGGCCAGCTCCCCGGCGCGCTTGGTCGCCTTTCTTCTCTTATCATCAAAATAGGCGGGTACGCTGATGACCGCCTCTGTAACCTCTTCTCCCAGATAGCTTTCCGCGTCTTCCTTCAAAGACTTAAGCACCAGGCTGGAAAGCTCTTCGGGGCGATACCGGCGTCCGCTCAGGGTATATACACGGTCTGTACCCATGCTGCGCTTAAAGGTCTGGGCAACTGTATCAGGATACAGGCTCATGCGCTCCCTGGCAGTCTCGCCGACATAGACATTTCCTTCCTCATCCACGCTGACCACGGACGGGGTCAGCGGCCTGCCCAGCCGATTGGGAATGATTTTCGGTCCTTCCTCCGTAAAATATGCGATCAGACTGTTCGTCGTGCCCAGGTCAATTCCAACTATCATGCATCATCTCTCCTCATAAATACGGGAACACATCCCTTGATTACCACCGCTTCCAGACAGAACGCCTTCCGTCTAACAGTTCAATCGCCCTCGCCGAATAGTAAAACGGGGTTTTTTCCCTGATCTGTCCCAGCAGTCTTGCGCATTCGGCCTGATCATTCTTTCTCCTGGCGATCATCCAGCGGAGGAAGATCAGCTCGGGGCAGATCGGCATGGGGCAAAGACGGCAGATCCGGCACTTTTGTTCCTCCTCCAGAAGCATCTCCGCCTCCTGCATACCCTCCAGGAAAAATGCCGCGAGCGCCCTTGCATAGAGGTCGCCCTTCTGGGAAAAGCCTGGATGCACCCTGCTGTTTTTCTGCTCCTGCCTGACGATCTGCGCGTAATGCTTACATTTTTGATCGTTACCCAGTAAAAAATAAAGCAGGACAATATCTTCACACAGGCCTTTTTTAGAGTTGGAAGCATTCTCATCATATTCTCTGACAGCGCGTTCCATGGAGGCAAGGGCCTTTCTGGCTTTCCTTTTCCCAAGCAGAAGATACCAGCCCTCATAGGTATGGTAATCACTCCAGGACCGCTTCACGGGGATATTCGTCAGGTTCCGTTTCTTTTGGATCACCGCTTTCCCCTGCACCGTTCCGGTCAGCCGGAATTCTTTACGTTCCGTTACCTTTTCCTTCAGGAGACCCTTCCAGAGGTCAAGAATCTCTCCTGCCTCCTTCCATTTCCCCTGCATTAAGTACAATTCACATTTTTCACGGCATGCAACCAGAACCTTTTTCCCAAAATAGGTTTCTATGGCTTCAAGCGCTTTGTCGGTCTCTCCCAGGATTCCATAACACCGGATAATATCCTCTCCGATATCATCATGTCTTCCAAACTGCGCTTCCAGCTTTTCATAGGTTTCCACCGCTGCGCGGTAATCCCCGATCTTATCATAGACATCCGCCAGATTTCCCGGATGGCTGGAAACCGGTTCCGCATCCATGTAAAGGATTGCCCTTCTGAAACAGGGCATCGCCTTTTCATACATTCCCTGATACTTAAAAACACAGCCCAGGTTGTTCCAGGCGAAAGCATCCCCCGGGGAATCTTCCAGTATTTTCTCAAAGTCAGCCTGCGCCTTGTCAAACTGACAGGCATACAAATAATACAGCCCTCTTGCATTCAGAATAAAATTGCCCGGAAACATGTAAAAAAGACCGGTAATGACCTGTTCCCCTTCTTCAAAGCGCTCCATATTACCCGTATTCTGGACCGGACGTCTGTACTTCTTTTCAAATTCATCAAGCTTTTCCCGAAGCGGATAGTTCTTGGGCACCTCATGATAGGCAAGATAATCGTAAGCTTCCAGGAACACGCTTTTGATCCCGTTTTCCTTCGCCGCCTGCAGAAGCTTTCCCAGAAGCTCCCTCTCCCCAAGATCAGAATAGACCTTCGCCGCCAGCTCATAAGCGCGGGTATACTGAGGAAACTGTTCGATCAGGATACGCGCCTCCCTGACCACCCCTCCCGCGTTCCACTGCCTGCGGTAGCTTTCCAGGGATGCGGTGCGGGCGACCTGAATCCCTTTTTCTTCCGTCAAGAGGTTCACCACATCAAGGCATTTCTCATGCTCTCCCATCTCCATATAAATTCTTGCCTGCTCCATCAGGACATTGATCTGACTACGCTCCTTTTCTTCCATCTGGCCGATCTCATCCAGAGCCTTTTGAAAATATCCCTTGTCCTGATACGCCAAATTATGGTAAGCGCTGATGCAAAGCAGGTAAGACTGCCGAATACGGTCCAGATCCTTCTCCCGTGCCCCGCCTTCTTCTGTCTTCACCCTTTCAAGCAGCTGCTCCCTCCAGGCGTGGGCTTTTTCCACACATTCCTCATAAAGGGCACATTCCCTGTACACCTTGGCAAGATAACCCAGATACTCGGTCCGCCTCTCTTCGGGAACCCTTCCTTCTATGGAAAGGGCGCTTTTCAGCCCCTGATAGAATTTCTCATCCTGCAGAAGACACCAACAAAGCTCCAGAAGATCACCGGGATCCTCCTCCTTGCGGATTTTTTCCTCCAGCTCCTTTTCCAGCTGCGCATTGATCTGGGCCAGGATATCACGAAACTGTGCGTCATATCCCAGTCCAATCACAATTTCCGCACATTTCTTTGCCTTTCGATATTCCCCCTTTTCATAGTACCACTCCGACAGATACCGGTTGGCCATATAATGACTGTCATTATCCGCCTTCAGCTTTTCAAAAATACCCGCCGCCCGATCCTTCCGGTCCGTCTGCCAGAAAATAACGGCGGCATGATACAGGATCATCTCATCCCCGGGATATTTTTCCAAAAGGGCAGCGGCGCACCCTGCAGCTTCACCGTCATCCCTTTGCTTTAAAAGATACATTCTGTTCACAGAAGCGATCGGATGATAAAGCCCCATCTGCTCCGATTCCTCCATCAGCTGCCAGGCATAGTCAGACTTTTTCTCCTGAATCGCTCTCCAGCAGTTCTCCACACAGCGCAGATAATCGTCCACATTACCGTTGTCAGGGCCCTCGAACTGGGTAAAATCCACATCCTCCCCATGCTGCACACGACTCACGATATAAGAAACGAAATCTCCCGGAAGCGCTTCCCGAAGCTTCCCTTCCCCGCCTGAAAGATTAAGCTTTTCGTCAAAAACCTTCCATACCTCAGTGGGAAACCTAAAGTGACCCAGCATAAAATGAAAGAACTTCCTCCTGCACTCCTCTTCTCCCTCCAGGGACAGAAATTCGTCATCCTCGAACAGTTCGCGCCAGCGGTCCACATCCTGCCTTCCGGAAAGGGACTCATACAGGCGCAGCGCCCTTGCGGCCCATCTCCCGGAGGGCGTAGTATCTTCCTCGCCCTGCTTATTCCCTTCCGATTCTTCGCCGGTCCTTGCATAGGCGCAGGCCTCTTCATAAGCCTGCCGCAGCCGCTTAAATCCTTCCGGATTGTCCTCCGGATTCGTCATCACCAGCTTTTCCCGGTAAGCCCTTTTGATCTCCCCTTCATCCTTCGTGGCATCAATCCCCAGCACACGAAAAATCTCCTGCTTCTCCATCCCCGAGCCTCCTCATAAAAATCAAACCCTGTGACACAAATCAGAAGTCTGTTACAATGATAGTTCAAAAAAGCGGTGGAAAAGCTCCCACCGCTTTATCTCATTCACAAAGTAGTTTTAAAAATCAAATTTATCCGCGAAGTAAGCCTCCAAATCTGCGATGGCAACCCTCTCCTGCTCCATGGAATCCCGGAAACGGACCGTCACACAGCCGTCCGTCTCAGAATCAAAGTCATAGGTAATGCAGAAGGGAGTTCCGATTTCGTCCTGACGGCGGTATCTCTTGCCGATATTTCCCCTGTCGTCATATTCGCAGTTATATTTTTTGGAAAGTCTGGCATAAATCTTCTCCGCCCCCTCGCCCAGCTTCTTGGACAGAGGCAGGACGCCGATCTTCACAGGCGCCAGAGCCGGATGGAAATGCAGCACGGTACGCATATCCCCGCCTTCCAGCTCCTCCTCGTCGTAGGCGGCGCACAGGAAAGCCAGCACTACCCTGTCGGCGCCCAATGAGGGCTCGATCACATAGGGGATATACTTGGTCTTCTTCTCATCGTCAAAGTAAGCCAGATCCTCCCCGGATACATTCGCGTGCTGGGTCAGGTCATAATCGGTCCTGTCCGCAATGCCCCAAAGCTCGCCCCAGTCAAAGGGGAACTTGAACTCGATATCCGTGGTGGCCTTGCTGTAGAAGCTCAGCTCTTCCTTCTCATGATCCCTCAGGCGCAGCTCCTCCTCCTTTAACCCCAGGCTCTTCAGCCAGTTAAAGCAGAAGCTCCTCCAATATTCGAACCATTCCAGATCCGTGTCAGGCTCACAGAAAAATTCCAGCTCCATCTGCTCAAATTCCCTGGTACGGAAGGTGAAGTTGCCGGGCGTGATCTCGTTGCGGAAGGACTTCCCGATCTGACCGATGCCGAAGGGGATCTTCTTGCGGGAGGTCCTCTGTACATTCTTGAAATTCACAAAAATGCCCTGAGCCGTCTCCGGTCTTAAGTATACGGTATTCTTGGCGTCCTCCGTTACCCCCTGGAAGGTTTTGAACATCAGGTTGAACTGGCGGATGTCCGTAAAGTTATGTTTGCCGCAGGAAGGGCAGGGCACATTGTGCTCTTCGATAAAGCCCTTCATCTGTTCCTGGCTCCAACCGTCCACGCTGGACTCTAAGGCAATGCCCTCTTTGGCACAGTACTCTTCGATCAGATTATCAGCGCGGAATCTCTCATGGCATTCCTTACAATCCATCAGGGGGTCAGAAAAGCTGCCCAGGTGACCGCTGGCCACCCAGGTCTGGGGATTCATTAAGATCGCGCAGTCCACGCCCACATTGTAAGGATTCTCGGTAATAAACTTCTGCCACCAGGCTTTTTTCACGTTATTCTTCAGCTCCACGCCCAGGTTGCCGTAATCCCAGGTGTTCGCCAGGCCTCCGTAAATCTCGGAGCCCGGATAAATAAAGCCTCTCGCCTTCGATAATGCAACGATTTTGTCCAACGTTTTTTCCATAACAGCTACTCCTTTATTTCATGATAATGTAGGTATATTCTTCTGTTCCGGGAACGCTTACCCCGTAATCCTCATTCAGGACGGCGTTCCCGCTGATATACTGAGGACGATACGGTCCATAGATACAGAGCTTTTCCTTTGTGAAAAGGATATGCTTCTGTGACAGATCCGGTATCTCTTCCGCGGGAACGGTTTCCCCGTCCTTTACCGACAGGAAGGAACCTGTAGGATGATAACCCAAAAGCCCCGCCTCCTCCACCGTTCCGTAAAACAAAACGGAGCCGGTATAGGCGCGGTAGGCGTCCACTCCGTTAAACAGGAGCCTGACAGACACCTTCTCTTCGTTATCGGTCATAGTAACAGATTCCACTTGGGCTGTCAAGCCCTGGAGACCGTGGTCTGCGTTGAAGGCTGCGATTTCCTCCTCCACCATCTCCTTTAGCTCATCAACCTGATAATAGCTCTGGGAAAAATCCTCTACCAGCCAGAGGGTAACCTTACCCTCCTGATCGATTGCCAGCGTGGACACCGTTACGTCCTCAGGCGGTTTGAAACCGTTACATGCGGTCAGAAGCAGCATACACAGGACGATCAGCCCTGTCAGACATACAAACGGCTTCCCATTCCCTTTCATCTTCCATGCTCCTTATGCCTTCTTTTCACTTCATCCTATCATACCAAATTCAAATCTATTTTTCAACACAGAGTTTGCAAAACCTTCAGGCTTTTCATTTCACGGTCCACAAAGGTCTGCATATAATCCCCGGCAATTTCTTCCAGCTCAGCCAGCACGCTGTCCGTCACCGTAAAGGTATAGAGCTTTTCTATCGGGCTTTCCGCTATGTAATTCAGGGTATATACAGTGGACCCTTCAAAATTCCTGTCCTTGGGAATGCCCGGGTATTCCCCGTTTACCGCCACTGACTTGATCTCATAAACGCACTTCACCAGACGCCTGGGCAGGCTCGGCGCGCACAAAGCCTTCATGGACTGATACAGAAGCCCTAACAGCTTTCTCTCATCATTGTTCTCCCTGGCGTAGAAGTCAGCCAGCTCCACGAAATACATTCCATAGCACGCACCTATATAATCGCTCCTAAGCTGTTCAAAATAATTCTGAATATCCGCCTCTATTATCGTATAGGAGCTCTTTCCTTCATACAGGCGAAAGCTCCCATAGGAAAAAGGGCTGGTGGATGCGGCAAGGCGGCTTCCCTGCCTGCGGGCGCCTTTTGCAAAGGCCGATATTTTCCCCCGTTCCAGGGTTAAAAGACAGACGCGCCTGTCATATTCCCCGACAGGCGCCTGACTCAGAACAATTCCCGTTACCAATATGAATTCCCGCATACGGCTGGACCTCTGTTTCCTCTTGCTTCTTTAACGTTTCTTCTTGATTCCTTGGCGTTTCCTCTTGCTTTGACATTTCCTCTTGCTTCTTTGGCATTTCCTCCTGCCTTTCCTGACAAGAGTATCGTAGATAATCCGCTATCTTTCCGGTTGCAGCAAACTGCTGCCAGTAACTCAATGATTTCATCTGCCTGCTCCCCTCTGCACACATTTCGTATGCTTATAGGGTTTGCTTTTTTCGGCATTCTATTCGTCCGAACCCACATCTTTTGGATTGTAGCCAAAGTTCTTAAGCAGATAATCGCTGTCTCTCCAATCCTTTTTCACTTTGACCCAGAGCTTGAGATTTACGTGGCATTCCAGCATTTCTTCAATCTCCGGCCTTGCCTGGGAGCCGATTTGTTTCAGCATGGCGCCTCCCTTTCCGATGATGATCCCCTTGTGGGAATCCTTCTCGCAGATGATGGTCGCTTCAATATCGCAGAGCTTTTTGCGGTATTTCATGCTCTCTATAGTCACGGCAATCCCGTGCGGGATCTCCTCCGAAAGCAGGCGCAGCGCCTTCTCCCGGATCAGCTCAGCCGCAATCTGCCGCATGGGTTGGTCCGTAACGGTATCCTCATCATAAAAAGGAACCCCATACGGAAGATATTTCAGGATGCACTGTACCAAAACGTCGGTATTGTCCCCCTTCAGGGCGGAAACCGGCACGATCTCCTGAAAATCCAGTACCTTCCGGTATGTATCGATACAAGGCAGCACTTCTTCCTTTTTAATGGTATCCGTCTTATTGACCACCAGAATCACCGGCGTATCCACTTTCTTGAGCTGCTCTATGATATGCTGCTCCCCTGCGCCGATATAACTGGTGGGCTCCACCAGCCACAGGATCACATCCACTTCCTTCAGGGTATGCTCCGCTGCATTCACCATGTAATCCCCCAGCTTATTCTTCGCCTTGTGGATGCCCGGCGTATCTAAGAACACGATCTGGCCTTCCGGCAGGGTCAGGACCGTCTGGATCCTGTTTCTGGTCGTCTGAGGCTTATTGGAAGTAATTGCGATCTTCTGTCCGATCAGATGATTCATCAAAGTGGATTTCCCCACATTCGGTCTGCCGATGATGGTCACGAAACCCGATTTATAACTTGCTTTTTCGCTCATATTCACTCCTGTAGGTCCATACTATATATCTTTTCTGTCCTGCCCGTCTTACGCCTTGTCCTGTCCGGTCTGGGACTGCCCTGCGGCGGAATCCTTCCCAAAGCCGGACGCCGCCTCCCCTGTCGGATTGCCCATGGAAGCATCCCCTGTGGAAGCATTCCCTGTAGGAGTATTCCCTGTGGGGACATTCCCTGTAGGGGAATTCCCTGTGGGGGCATTCCCTATGGGAGCCTGCGCCGGATTTCCCATGGGGTTCTGCCCGGGATATCCCCGCATCCCGGACATGGACATATTCCCATACCCATATACGTTGCCGGGATTCGCCAGCCTTTTCTTCTTCGCTTTTCTGCTCTGCCGGATACAGATCCAGACGATCAGTCCTGCCAAAAGCCCCAGCACAATCAGGTAAGGAAGATTGGAAAGAAGCCAGACCACCAGATCCGTCAGACCGTTTCCAAGGTTCTTAAGGCTGTCCATGAAGCCTCCGGAAATACGTTCCCAGACAGTCGCCTTTGCTATGGGGGTTAATTCCTGCACTTCTTCGATATCCATGTAGACTGTGCTGTAGTTCACCTTATTGTCATAGGTGCGCAGCTGGGACTCCATGCTCTCGATCTGATAACGGATATCGGACAGGCGGCTCTCTATGGTGATGATATCCTCCACCGTCTCCGCCCTCTCAAGGAGCTCTAAGAGTCTTTCCTGCTCCGTCTCCAAGGCAAGCTTATGGCTCTCTAAGTCCACATAGGTCAAAGTCACATCGTCTTCGCTGTCATTTCTTCTGACCACATTTCCCAGATCCGTCACCGTGAGCAGAAAATCCTCCAGCTTCTCCCGTGGAATCCTGATCTTCAGACTTGCGCTTCTGCTGCTTCTGTAGGAATCATAGACGCTTCCGTTATAGATCTCCATGTTCTCAATATAACCGCCCAAAGCGTCGACCTGCTGCTTTAGCCTGCCGTACATCTCGTCGAAGGTCTTAGTCTCAACGGTCATATTCACTGTTTTGATCAGCTTGCGGTCCGTCTCCCTCATACTGGAATTGCCGCTCTCATCCACGGCGGCATCCGTATTCGTAGATTCTTCCTCCACCTCGCTGTTCCAATCAGAGCCCCAGGAATCCCCAAAATAGGAAAAATCGCCGTCCGCTCCTCCACCCGCTGCTTCGCCTGGGGCAGAAACGCCATTCTCCGTCTTCTGATACAAAGAATCCGCGCTGCCGCAGGAAATCAGAGAGAGGACCATCAACATCAGAATAACGGTCTTTAAAATCTTTTGTATCTTTTCCTTCATTGTAATGCCCCCAGTAAATTCTCCACATGAAGGAAGCTTCCTTCCGCCTCCTTGATCTTCTCGGCACTTCCTACCACGCAATAGTAATCATCTGACATAAATGCCCTGATATATTCCGCCAGCCTCCTGATATCCGCCGGAGTGGTGGAAAGCAGCTCATCCCGTTCCCTCTGGAAATCTTCATTGGTCTGTCCCGTCATATAGGCGTTCAGGGAGAAGGCTCCCTTGGCGGAAGGGTTCATAGGAGTATCCAGGCTGCCGATGGCGCCGATAATATACTGGGTCATGACCCGCTCGTCCGCATCGAATTTCGCAATGGCGTCCGCCGCCTTTTCATAGATCTCCACTGTTCCCAGAAGATTGGGATCCCGGTAGGATGCGAAAAAACTGTCCCCTGTCTTGCCGAAATTGCAGAAGCAGCCATAAGCGCCGCCCTTCACCCGGACATTGATCCACAGATATTCGTAGCCCATCATCACCCGCAGGACGTACAATGCGCCATGGAAAGGAAGGCCCTTCTTCCGGAAATTGCCTGCCCGGCACACATACTGCACCTGACCGGAGGTCATATAGCCTTCGTTTCTCTTCTCCAAAACCGGACGGAAGCTGCCCTTTTCCACCTCACAGGTATAGAGCTTCTTCTTCAGCTTCTGAACAGGTTCTTCCAGGGCCGACAGTCCTTCCTCTGTTCCCGTGAAATCCACAAACAGATTCTCGGGTCGGAAGATCATCCGGGAAAGCTCCTGCAGCGCCGCCGTGAGGGTCTCCTTTTTTTCCCAAAAGTTCGCTTCCAGATCGGAAACCAGGCGGTAATAAGACATACCTGACAAAACCTCATTGACCGCAGCCCCAAAGCTCCCATAGGACAGAGCCCTGCCGATGGCAACACTCTCCCCGCCTGCGATCATCTGGGAAGACAGCTTCATCTTTCCCTCCGCCAGGATCTCCAGCAGGCGCTTTGTATCCGAAAAATCGCTGGTAAACAGGATCTCTTCCATCAGCTCCAGAGCCTTTTTCAGGTTCGGATAAAGGGCCTTTGTATATACATCAAAGGTAACCTTATAGCTGTCCGGATCCTTCACATTGGGATATACATTGGTGGTGGCATAAATCGCCCCCGTCTGGAGATTAATTTCATTATAAAGATCCCCATAGGAGAAATGCTCCGTGCTCAGGCGGCCTACCATATCCCTCAAGACGCCGATATAAGGATAAAGCCTCTCCGGTATCTGGTCCAGCCGGAAGGAAAGCCGCAGATACCCGATCCCATTGGTGAAAATATCATGGAACAGCACCTTGGTATCTCCTATGGTCCGCTCCTCATTGACCGTGCGGACAGCTTCCTTCTTCATATCCTCCCTGGTCAAAAACGGCAGCTTCCGAAGATCCTCTTCCCTGTCCTCCGATTCCTGATATTCCTTCAAAGCCTTGGCCTCTTCCATGATAGCCTGCAGCATATCGGCGCTCATGCCGGACTTGACTACTGCCAGCTCTTCCTTTAATCTGGCGTCCTTTTCGGCCGCCAGCCCCTTCTTCGGGCGAAGCACTACCAAAGAGCTGTGGGGATTCTCAAGCAGCCATTCCTTCACCAGCTTTTCAAAATAACCTGTTTCCACATATTCACGCATTCTGGCGAAGGTATCGTTGGCTTTAATGTGGATAAAGGGCTTGCCTTCGTCATACAGCCAGCTGTCCAGAATCTGCAGGCCGTACATCAGTCCCTTGGGAATATGCTTAAAATCCGCTTCCCTGTACCGGAATTCATAGAAATTGACCCCGGCTAAAAGCGCCTTTTTATCAATACCTTCCGTCACCAGCTTCCTAAGCTCTTCCCTGATGGTATCCAGGAATTCCTGCGCCCTGTCCGCATCCGTTCCCTTGGCGATGATACTGAAATAAGGCTGCCTGATCCCATTGTCATATTCGCTGAATACATCCTTGCCCAGACCCTTATCCACCAAAGCCTGCTTTAGGGGCGCTCCCTGGGCGGTGCAAAGGGCGTAATCCAGGATCTGGAAAGCCACATACAGATCCCGGTCCAGGCTGGTGCCCACACAGGCATTCCATGCCAGATTGGCGTTGCCCGCTTCTTCCTCCCCGTCGCTGATGGGATAGTCCACCTCCACGCGGCGCAGCTCCTTAAAAGGCTCCTGAAGCTTTATGCTGGAATCGATCGCAAGCGCGTCAAAAGCGGACAGATAATGCTCGTCAATATATTCCAGCTTCTCCTCCATATCCATATTGCCATACAGGTAAATATAGCTGTTGGAGGGATGATAATATCTTCTGTGGAACTCCAAAAACTGCTCATAGGTAAGCTTGGGGATCACATCCGGGTCGCCTCCGGACTCCACGCCGTAAATCGTATCCGGGAACAGGGAATTAGAGATCTGGCGGTACAGCACATCATCCGGGGAAGAAAATGCCCCCTTCATCTCGTTGTATACCACGCCGTTTATGGTCAGCTCCCCGTCAAGGTCATCCAGCTCATAATGCCAGCCCTCCTGCTCAAAGATCTTCCGGTTCCGATAAATATTCGGATAAAACACAGCGTCCAAATAAATATGCATCAGATTCTGGAAATCCTTGTCGTTGCAGCTCGCCACCGGATAACAGGTCTTGTCCGGATAAGTCATGGCGTTCAAAAAAGTATTTAACGACCCCTTTACCATCTCCACAAAAGGGTCCTTCACGGGAAATTCCCTAGAGCCGCACAGCACGGAATGCTCGATGATATGGGGAACCCCGGTGGAATCCTCAGGAGGCGTGCGGAAAGCGATATTAAACACCTTATTCTCGTCCTCATTGGCCAAAAGCACCACCTTTGCCCCGGTCTTACGGTGCCTGAGCACATATCCCGTTGATTTCAGGTCAGAAATTTCCTCTTTGTGTAACAATTCGTAAGCTTTCAAATTATCCAGTCCCATTCTTTCTCTCCTCTTCTTTTATTTGCTTAAAAAGCCATCAACGCCAGCTTGCTGCACATGATCTCCTGGATCACCACGCCTTTTTTCTCCTTTTCATCAGGGGGCATTTCCACAAACTGATCGATGGGCAGGACCTTCGTGGTATATTGGCTTGTCACTCTCCCGCCTAAGCTTTTCTTTTCCTCGATCACATTAAACTTCACCTTCAGCTTGATCTGTCTGTAGATCTTAATGATCAGTCCTTTTCCATCCAAATAATAGAAATGGCTCTCCAGGGTGGTCTTAGGATCAATATCCTGATAAACATACCGCTCCAGGATCAGGCGGAGCTTAAAGGGAATCTCCTCGTTGTCCACCACCTCTTCAAAGGTATACTTTACGCCAAGGTAGACCTGATAGACATCCTGCATCACATATTTATAATCTTCATACCGCTGCTTATACATCCCGCACCACCTCGATATACTCAATGCGGTAGCCGCTGATACGCACGGCATCCATGATTTCGGCGACAGACAGCCCGCTCTCCTGTGCCAGTTCCTCCGGGGTAACTTTGCGTCTCAGCTCTTCCGACAGCTCCTTCGCCTTTTCCATCACCTTATTGACCTTATTCACAGCCCTCTGGTCAATCTTGGAATTGGACACTGTCTCTGCGATATGCTCCTCCATGGCATCCATCATCATCTTGCCCAGCATCCCCTGAGCCTCGGCGGCATGCTCCAGACACCCCAGCATGGTCACTCCCATAGCCAGGGCTACATTCCCTTCCCCGATGAGATCCTCCAGGAAAACGCCCTGCCCTGCATAAAGCTTGGCCACCTCCACCACATCGGAAAGATACAGCTCAATGAGCCTGTTCTGGGCAGCCGGATCCCCTGCCATAGCCGACAGGGTAATAGCTTCCTTCTCGCCCTCGCTGACCTCTTCAATGTTCCTTAACTGTTCCAAATAGATCTCAAGATAGTCCTTCTCCTCCCGGGTCAGGTATTCCTCCGCCTCTAAGGGCTCCCCGATCCCAATATGGTTCTTGCCCAGGTAATCGTAGACCATCCCAAGCTGTTCTTCCGTAAACGCAAGGGGGGCAAAGGCTTCCTCTACCTGCTCTACGCCGATACAGTTCCCCTGCCTTCTCGCCAACTGCTTGACTGATTCCAAAGTCTTTGCAAACAATACCTCTTTCTCTACCATATTAAAACCTTCCTGTCACTTCACATGCTCATGGGTGAACAAATGATATTGGCAATACTCATAATTACCGTTGCACTTGGAGCAGAAACGGAATTCCAAATTGGGATCGTCCTCATCCGTCCTGCCGCAGATGGCGCATTTGTGCTTTGTGATCCTGTTCGTCTGGTGTACCTGGGACTTAAACTGCTGCCTGCGGATCACCTGCTTCGGAGCCATATGCCGCATCCTGGTCCGCAGCCAGAAGACGATGAAATTCAAAAGGGATGCCACAATAGCGGTCCGATAGAAAATATTGACCATGGGATTGCCCGTGGCCGAGATCACATCGAATAAAAGCAGGGCGGAATATGCGATTCCCATCCATTTCATCTTGACAGGAATAATGAACATCAGAAGCACTACCGCATCCGGGAAGGTGGCGGCATATGCCATAAAGATGGACATGTTGATATAATAGGTGCTGAACACCATGGACATCACCTGCATGTTGTACTCATCCGCGACTCCGCCGTAGCCCATAAGATAATAGACCCCCAGGGCGGCAAAGCTTCCGGCTATGGTAAATAGCATACCCGAAAACATATAGACATTATACTGGTATGTGCCCCAGACGCGCTCCAGGGACACGCCGATACTGTAATAGAAAAAAAGCATGATCACGGTAAAAAAGCTGAAGGAGCTGGGCGGGATCAGAATCCAGGTCACCAGCCTCCAGATCTGTCCGTGCAGAATGGCGTAGGGGTTCAAAGTCATATAATACTGCAGCTGGGGATTTATCAGCTCGATCAGATAACCCACTACATAACAGATAATTAAGATCAACGGCAAATTTCTGATGGCATACTTTCCAAAACGCTTTTCAAAATTGCTCATTCGGGAATTCCCTCCAACCTGATTCCTTTTCTTTCCAATGTCATGGACGGACAAACATACGAATATATTTTATCACCCGTCGAAAATAAAGTAAACCAGAATTCTTCTTCTTTCAGAAATTTAATAAAAATTTAGGATTCTTTAGAACTTCTTAACCCCAAGATTCGACAATCTTTTTGTTTGTTCGTTGCATTTTAAAAAAATATAGAGTATAATCGACATGGACTGAATGGAACAGAAATGAACACCTTCCGAAAGGATCTGATTGTTTAATGAGCAATACCAACATCACCGCAGGCCAGGGCTTTGTTCCCGACGCCTGCCGTCTTGGAATCGACATCGGTTCCACCACTGTAAAAATCGCAATTTTAGATGAATCGAATAACCTGCTTTTTTCCGATTACGAACGTCATTACGCGAATATCCGGGAGACCTTAAGGGCGCTTTTAACCAAAGCCTATGCACAAATCGGAAATGTCATGCTGTATCCCATGATCACGGGTTCAGGGGGACTTACCTTGGCAAATCATCTGGGAGTGCCTTTCACCCAGGAGGTCATCGCTGTTGCCACCTCCTTGGAGACCTTTGCGCCCAAAACGGACGTTGCCATCGAACTGGGCGGCGAGGATGCCAAGATCATCTATTTTGAGGGAGGCAACGTAGAGCAGCGGATGAACGGCATCTGCGCCGGAGGAACAGGTTCCTTCATCGACCAGATGGCTTCCCTACTGCAGACAGACGCGGCAGGCTTAAACGAGTATGCCAAAAATTATAAATCCCTTTACGCCATCGCCGCCCGGTGCGGCGTATTTGCCAAGACGGACATCCAGCCCCTGATCAATGAGGGCGCTACCAAGGAGGACTTATCCGCCTCCATTTTCCAGGCGGTGGTGAACCAGACCATCAGCGGCCTGGCCTGCGGCAAGCCCATCCGGGGACATGTCGCTTTCTTAGGCGGTCCCTTACATTTCCTGTCAGAGCTAAAGCAGGCTTTTATCCGCACCCTGAACCTGGACGAGGAGCATATCATCGATACGGAGAACTCCCATCTTTTCGCGGCGATCGGATCCGCCTTAAACGCCAAGGAAAGTGTTTCCTATTCCATGGAGGAAATGGTGGGCAAGCTCTCTTCGGAGATCAAAATGGAATTTGAAGTGGAACGGATGGAGCCCCTATTCGCATCCAGGGAAGAATATGACGCGTTTATCGCCCGCCACAGTGTACATAAGGTGGCCAAGGCAGACCTGGCTTCTTATCAGGGCAGGGTCTACCTCGGCATCGACGCCGGTTCCACCACCACCAAGGCGGCGTTAGTGGGGGAGGACGGTTCCCTGTTATACTCCTTTTACAGCAACAACGACGGCAGTCCTTTAAAGACCGCCATCCGCGCCCTGAAGGAAATCTATGGGATCCTGCCGGAGGGCGTCACCATCGCCC
>CANPYG010000039.1 GCA_947588205.1 uncultured Acetatifactor sp.
CTTTGCTATATCTTCGTTATCTTCGGTCGAGATCCCATCGGCTTTCAATTCTTCTATCTTTTCCATCACATCAGACGGCCGTATTTCTCGATAGACACCTACACTGATATTGAGGAAGGCAAATGAATACCCCCGTTCTGTATCATCAATTTCTCCATCATTTTTTTGCCGCAACAAATCGACTAAATCATCCGCAGGGGTATCAAATGCGGAAACCCCATATATGACAGGGCGCAAAGAACCGTCGATGCCTCCCAAAAACTCTATAAATTGAATCGTTTTGTTTTCATCGTAATCTATCGCCATATCACTGTTAAAGTAGTAATACCGTTTCCCCATAGATTGACCTTTCCCGATTGCGGCTTCAACAGCAGACTGCTTCATTCCCAAATAAACCGGAATACCATCAATTACTACTTTTTCTAAAGGATATATTTCTATATTCAACATTGTTTTCTTTCCCTTCTATAAATCAAAATAAATACTCATACTTCCGCATCTGGTTCAGCAGGATCCTTCCTACTCTTTCCTTGACCTTTTGCGGATAATTTTTTTCCTGTTCCAACAGGGTTTCTATATCTTTTCTCGTAAAATAGAAACGGATCTGCTGTCCATATAATTCTTCCGCCATGTCAAGCTGCTGGTCAAAATCAGAACAAAACGTTTTCGCATGTACTGTTCCCAGCAGCTTTTCCAGACTTATCTCCATGGGATAGTCCATCGTGGTATCTGATAAGAGGCCCGCCCCGTGGTCAAAAAAAGGACACTCATGGAATTCTCCCATATCATCCATCAAAACCGCGATATTATGAGTATGCCTGTCTTCATTCAGGAAAAATGCATCCAGGGTTAGCATCTTACTGAGGTATTCCCCAAAATGATCCAGTCCGGTCAAATGCTCCATTTCTCTTACCACAAATTCCATCCGCTCCCTCAGATTTCGGATGGAATATATGGATTGATTCAAGCCCTGACCTGTTTTCTGATGAAAAAGACGTTCCAGGGTAATAAGCTGCCAATCCCTTCGACGCTTATCTCTCTATTCTGATCCAAAAATCATCCTCCGCCATTCTCCCCTGGGTCTTTTCTACAATCAGCAGGGGATCATAAAAAGGAAGTCCAAGCCCTTCCAGCGCGATCTTCATCTTATCCCTGCTCCTGGGAAAACACCGGGATTCCAGAAATTCCTCATAGGTTTTAAAATCCGGTCTTTCATTCACTCCAAAAGCCTTCAGCAGATCATCCTGGGTATAGTTCCGTATTTTAACCTTCTTATGCAGTTCGTCCACATCAATCAGGGTGCAAAGCCTCTCCCGAAAATAATACCATAAACGCATGGGATATTCCTTCGGGGGAATCGAAAAATCTTCTGGGATTTGAGGGTATTCCTCCAGAAGATTTACCAGCACCACGATAGGACCTGAAATAGGCTGCCCTGCCGTCTCCCACCTCTCTACCGTCTTCACAGAAACACCGGCAAATGACGCGAACTCAGCCTGTGTCAGCTTAAGCTTCCTTCGTATTCTTTTTAGACCTTCTCCCGATAGCTCAGAAGGAAATGCAAACTGTTCCATACTTCGACCTCCGGCTTTTGCCATAAATTGAAATCATTCTATTTTGTCTATAATAATATAATACCCTCAAAATAAGGGGCTGTCAATCCTATTTTCCCCTTATTTTGAGGGCATTATTCTCTTTGCAATTCATTTTCCAAACATATCCGCCAGATTTTCATCCGTGAAGTCGTACCATTCCGCATCCGTTTTCTTGGCCTGTTCCTCTTCTGCGGCATGATATTCCTCCTCAGTGGCGCTGCGGTGATTTACAACAAAACTCTCCTGCCCTTCATCGGACGTCAATTCCGGATTTGCCGCCGTCCAATAGGTGATCTTATCGCTTTCAAAGCCTGTTTGGGTAAAATCAGTAATGGCGCAGATTCCGGCCTCCCTCACGCCCGTAGGATCCGAATAAGAAAATGTGCCGTCCGTTTTCAGATTCTCAAGCTGCCTGTAATCCATTCGATAACCATAGACCTTACCACCCATCTGATGTAATACAAGGCTTCCCCCTGTATCCCCCGCAGCTCCAAATACAAACAGCACCGCTTCTTCCTCATCATCCCCGTCCAGATCCACCTGTGCAAAATTCCAGATCTTCATATAAGGATCTTCCGGGTCGAAAAGACCAGGAACATCCTCTATCTTACTGGAAACCGGACCATTTTCAGAAGCATATAAAAACTCGCCCTCTCCCTTTAGAATATTCCCTATATCAGTACTCCTGCCTGAGGTTCCCGGTGCTGCGAACACGGCCGCAGCGCCTGCGACCACAAGAATCACCGCCCCAAAAAGCGCCAGCTTTCCTTTTTTGTGAAACTTCATAATTGAATTTATCCTCTTTTCTGTCGTATTTTTGCTGAAATAGCTGTTGAATGGAACGAGACCGCTTCTGATTCCCTCCATCTGCAGCAGGATCTCCGCATACTCCTTCCTGCGCTTCCAGCCAAAATAGCGGACTACACACTCGTCGCATTCCAATTCAATATCCTGTTGAAGGGAAAAAAATAAAACCCAAACCAACGGATTAAACCAGTGAAGGCACAGTGCGGCCGCAGCAATCCCTTTCCATAACGCATCAAAATGACATATGTGTACATATTCATGAAATAATACATATCTCGCCTGGTGTTCATCCTTCCAATCCGTATTGCCCGGCATGAGGATGACGGGATAGACGATCCCATAAGTCAGCGGAGAGGAAAGCCCGGGAACCCGGCGGATTTCTATCCTGCGCCGAAGGGAATGCTCCTGCAGCCACCTTTCCGCGAATTCATTATGTACCGGTAAAGCGGTCTGAAACTCACGCCTGCACCGCATCCAGACCAGCACAAAGTACAGCGCAAAACACACCGCAAATACAGCCCAGATGGCCGCCACAGCCCAGGCGGTCAAAGTGATCCAATGGGAGGAGGCAACAGGCATTGTCTGATCCGCCCCACCCGATATAGCCGATACAGCGCCATTTCCCATCCCTTCTCCAATTGCACCGACATTGATTTCCGAACTGCCGTCGGCAATAACCCCTGCATTCCAAGGACGCCCTACTCTCCATCTCAGCCCCGAAAGGATACCGCCGAATGGCAGCGGAAAGGACACAGGCACCAAAAGCCTTGCAAGCGCGACGCCCCATAAGGCCAAATAGGTCTTCCTGGGCAGCCTCTCCGCAGCAATTGCCCGGATCACGGCAATGACTAAAATCAAAATTGCTCCTGATAAACTCATCTGCAAAAGGTTCATTTGCATAAGGTTCATTTGCAAAGGATTCATCCTTATCACCCCCTCGTTACTCCCAGTCCTCAACAACCTTCTTCAACCGTTCCAGCTGTTCCTGCGTGAGCCTTTTTTTGCCGAGAAGCGCGGCGAAAAGATTGCCCGCGAAGCCGTCATAAACCTTATTGATCAGCTCATTGGTCTCAGCCTCCTGTACCTCTTCCTTGGAAATCAGTGCGTGGCAGACAAAGCCCGGCTCCCTTCTTTCAATGGCTCCCTTGTCGATGCAGCGTTTGATGAGGGTATAGGTGGTATTAATCTTCCATCCTGTCTCCCCCTTTAAAACATCCGAAATCTTCTTGGCGGTAACATCCCCTTCGCGCCATAGGACATTCATTACCTTAATCTCCGAATCAAACAGCTTGATATCCATTCCTTGACTCCTTTCCAAAAGTCCGATCACTTTTTTAACCATATAAAACGCGTTCTACTCTGGTAGAATATATACTACCACAGTAGAACGCGCATGTCAATACTTCTGGGGAAAATATTTTGCTTCAGTAAATTTTACTTCAAACCTTCTTCCGGGCTATCCCGGTCGCCTGCTCGATCTCAAATTCATAGCCCTTGATGCGAGCCGCGGATGCCCCTTTATTTATTTTCATTCACATAAAGCTGGATACGATTTTGTATAATACTTACTACATCATCTGCCCCTTTTTGCCCGCTATAATAAGCTCCTGCTTCTTCATTGATAATTTGAAGGATTTCATCATCCACAGAAAAGAAAGGCGTTGCATCCGGAACTAATTTAAGTGCCGCATTGACATCATCCCATGTAAATCTATCTATCGCTATGGCATCTGCTGCCATCCTCTCATCCAATGTCTTTTTCAATGCAGGATAGGTAATCCAGAGTTCTGCATAGAGATCACTTTTCTCCCGTGTCAAAGAATCCTCGATAAAGTCCCATGCGCTCTCCTTATGCTCTGATGCGGCTGCAATCGCATACGCATCGCTGCCAAGCAGAAGATGCCCTCCCCGGCCGTCTGCAGTCGGGAACCCCACAAAAGCAGCATTCCCCTCGAACACTTTCAAATAATCCCATAACACATACGGAGTCGTCTCCACTACAGCAAACAGTACTTCCCCTTTGTCCATTTTAACGGGCAGGGATTCCTCCTCTCTCCCATTCACCACAGCATCCGGAAATCGGTTCACATACTCGAGCAGCGCCTGAAATTCTTCCGAGTCAAAATAGCATGTACCGGTATCCCGGTCGATAAAAGCATCCTCATTAAACATCAGACAGAACTTCATCATCTCTTCCTTTGTCACGCCGTCAAAGGCTTTCGCCCCCGGATAACGGTCTGCGAGCGAATACAGCCCCTCCAATGTCAGACCCTCTTTATTGTCCAACAGCGCCACGTTTCCTACTACGGTCTGGATCATAAACTCCGCCGGAATTCCCACCAAAATATCACCGTAGGTATATGCTTCCAATATCCCATCCACAAAATCCGAGCGGTCAAACGCCTCAGACCGGTCCACATAGGGCGCCAGATCCTCAAAGAGTCCCCGGTCTGCCAGTTTCTTCACGTCGATGCCAGACAGATCGATTAAATCCAGGGATTCCTTTGTCAGGACAGCATTGTATAAGTCTGTCAGGGATTCATAGTTTTTCACAGTGAGATGATATCTGCCGTTTCCCCTGTTGAACTGTACTGCCATTGCTGCCAAATCACTCCCCACGTCCAAAGTGGCGAGCACCAGTTCTTCCCTTTGGAACGCCTTTTCCGCCTTTATCCTTTCCAGTGCCACGATGCACCTGTCATCGTTCATCCAATCTTCCACTGTAGCGCACAGCCTGCCGTCCTCCAGCAGATACAGGTTTGTAACAAAGTACCCGTTAATATCACTGTTTATCCAGAGAAATAACTCTTCCCCGGCTGATCCGGAATCGTTTTTCTGCGTATCAAAACAATACCCATAGACAGCCCTGTCATCATACAGCAGTAAATCATATCCGCCGTCCAAATCATCACTCCCGCCGGCGGAGTCACCTTTTCTCCCTGTTCCCGTGCAGAGACCGTTGATATTCGGAAGATTCTCAGCTGCTTCCAGCAGCCGGACATTCTCAAAATCAATTTCCATCAGGGTACAGCGAACGCCATCCTTCTCCTCTGCAATGTTTATTTTTTCCTGACTGATGCAGACATAAACTTTGCCATCCGCGCCTTCGCAGGCTCCTTTTATCCGAACGGTCGCCTGATTTTCCGGGGAAAGATAGCTGACAGAGCCATGGTAAGCCCCGTCACCGTCATACAGCAGTATCTCCCCGTTATCAAGGAAAATATAGAGTCTCCCCTGACTGTCCATGGTCAGTTCGTGAATAGAGACATTACTTCCTGCCTTCTCTGTGATATCCTCGGAAAACAGGCAGTTCCCTTCTAAATCAAACCTGCACAGAAAGCGTTTCATGGAACCGGCTGCCGGATAGACATTTGCAGTCAAGTACAAATTAGAATCCTGCGTAAAAAAGCGGTAGCCCACATCCCAGTCGTTTCCTCCCTCCGGCCAGTGAATGGGGACGCTCTTAAGCGTTCCATCGGTCAGGGAATACCGGAAAATACTCTTTGTACTGTTCCCGGATTCTTCTCCAAGCGACACATAGCAGAAGGTATCCCCCACAGGCTGCATTCTGCTATAATCCGCACGCTCATCCCCCACCGTGATCATTTCCGGCACATAAACCCATTCCTGACCCTGTATGGTATTAGAAACAGCTTTTTCACCTAAGATGGCATCCTGATCAGAAATACCGTCCTTGCCGCATGATGCCAGAAACAGAGATACATACAACATCAGGCAACATAAGGCAAGGCTTAATCGATTATGTCCATGATAAATCTGAAATTTCATACTTCTTAATTTGTTCATTGAAAATGCTCCTTCCTCTCTACATCCTATCCCTTCTTTCTAAACGATAAAATTCATTTGTTTCTAACTTGTTTCTAAATTGTTTTTAAATTGCATCGTTTCTGAATTGCATCAATTCTGAATTGCGTTGTTTCTAAATTGTGTCGTTTCTGAATCGCATCAATTCTTTTTCGTGTATACTATTTTGCACGACGGGCCTTCCCGGTCACCTGCTCGATCTCAAATTCATAGACCTTCACGCGGTCTGCGGACGCCCTGGCATACCGCTCCCCCTGCTCCAGATAATCCGGGCTGAATTTCTCCACCAGCTTCATCAGACCAACCAGCTTATCCCCGCTTTCCTTGATCCTGCCGAAAACGATCACACTTTCATATTCTGTGGAAAATTTTGCCGGCAACACCTGCGTATTCCCTACGACCGTAAAGCATGCCTTTACCTCTCCTAAGATATTTTCTCCGAGCAGGCTGCTCTCCACAGTGTGATGAAAGTACAGCTTCCCGTCGTACCAAGCATAGCTCATCGGCACCCCATAAGGATAACCGTCCGCGCAGACCGTGGACAAAACTCCATATTGGCTTTTCCGTAAAATTTCTTCCGCCTCTTCCTTTGAAAGACTGCGGTCCGTTCTTCTCATCTTCGCACGATCCATTTTTTTGATCCTCCTGTCTTCTCATGTCTATCTAAAATAAAGTCATTCGTCGAATCCAGTTTCCTCCACAAACCCAAAAGCTTCTGCATTACCCCAGGCGTCATAATAAACACAGCCGCTGTCCGTCCACAGATCGCCGCTGTGCCGGTACAGACCTTTATAAAGCAGGCCGTTTTCCCCAAAAACATAGAGGTACAGGCTGTTGCGGCGTGATCCAACCTGTCCCAGGAGGGCAAGCTTCCCATCCCGGTATTCCGCCGCATAGGAAACTCTGGGATCATTGCCAAAATAGGTTTCCGGGGTCAAACCGTAGCTATCGATTTCTCCCTTGATCCCCGACCGATAGTTTCCGTCCTCCTTCTGAGCCATACAAAATCTCCCATCCCCAAGCATCAAAAGCTTTCCGCCCAATACTTCGCTGACCCGCAGGAAGGAACCGGGCACATCCGCTTCTAAAAGGGGTTGTCCGGCAGAAACGCTGTAATCCTTCACGTTCATGGAATCCAGCCTCCACTCCCCGTCGCTTAAAGTGACTAAAAGAATCTCATCCGCCTCATTCCCTTCCTCCAGATCCACCACACAAGCTTCTTCCGGCAGGGAACAGACCTTCCGGATCCTGTCATACCAAAGGACCACCCTGTCATCCTCTCTTGTTGCCGGTACGAAATAAATTCCGTTGCCGGAGCCTTTCCTCTCAGGAATCGGAAGGAACCTCCCCTCCCCGTCGATGAGATAAAAGGCAAAATAACAGCCCTCTTCTCTGGAAATCTGGCTGCTGTAAAGCCAGAAATCTCCTATTTCATCGACTTCCAGGGCTTCAAGCTCCCTGGAATCGTTTAACCTCACCGTCACCGAAAGCCTGTAATCCTCCGGCACCGGGATCTGCAGAAGCTCTCCCACATCGAAACCGGTTCCATACATGTTAACGTTCCCTTTTACCTCCACGAACCTATTTCCGCTGTCTTTATAATCCAGCCATAGCTCCAGGGGCAGATAATCATAATAATCCCCGGGGAATACCTCCCTTGTCAGGCTTGCGCCGGTACTGGTCTGGTCAATGACCGACTGCACCGCTTCCGGGAAGATCTCTGCCACCGCATTAATGGTCATGGTGGCAGTGGCAGAATAGGCTGCCCCTGAGGAAACGGAGTGGGAGGATGTCAAATGAAAGCTCCCCGACCGAAGCAAGTCCAGAGGTTCCTTTTTTTCATACCTCTCATACAGGCTCCAGACATCCGTAACGGAAGCATCCCTCGGTCCGCTAAAGCGAAAAGACACCTTGTTTATCTTTTTCTCCCACGGGTCATAAAACGTATCCCAGATCAGGTGGGCATTCGCCTCTGAACCGATCCGGAAAGAAAAACCTTTCGCTGCATCCCTGTCTCCCTCCAGCACCTCCTCAGCGATGGAGATCTCCCCTTTCTGTCCGATAATGGAGGGAATCCATCCGCAGGCAGCCGCGAAAACAGCCGCCATCATAAGAAACGCGATTCCAAGACTTCTTTTCATTCATACACCTCCAGGCAGTTCTTCAGCAATGGACTTCAGCGCCGCAGCGTTTCCGCAGGCGTAAAGATCCTGTAACATCCCCAATAAGTCAGGCACAACATCCCCATCACAAATAAATCCAGAAGGATTCCAAGAACCGGCACCACCACACAGCTTTTCCGCAGAAAGCCCCTGTCCGGCAGACGTCTCACCAGATAAATGCTCCTGCTCTCCTGGTAATAATAGAAATACCGCAGCGCCGCAAACAGGAACGACAGGAAAAGCAGCAGGAAAAATCCCAGAAAACACCCCTCTGACAGCTCCCAAAAGGGCTCCATCACAGCCCCTTCCTCTAAAACCTTTTCCCCAATCTGCCTGTCAAAATAAAACAACGCCTGATAAGCCTTCCAATAACGGCTCCAAAACTGGAAACTATATAGGATGCTGAAAATCATAAGGCTCCAAAACCCATACCATTCCCCGCTGCCGTCCCAGCCGGGAGGCGACCATTTTCCCAACCTGTCCCGCATAACCACATTTCCCTTCTTTCCGGTACTTTTCCTTAATACCTTCCCTTTAACACCTTCCCCTTTAGTGCCTTTCCTTTAGTATCTTCCTCTTCGGCGCATTCCCTTGAACAAGATTATTCCTGCTTTTCCCGCAGCATAAATATCAGGCACCAGATGATACAAAAGAGACCGCCAAGCATAACGGCGAGATCCAGTCTTCCATATTGAAATCCTTCAAAATCAATATCTCTTGCAAAAAGAGCGATCATCAAGCCCAAAGCTATGGCGGGCAAAATAATCCTTACCCTCCCCTTTGCAGCAGCTCTGTCAAGGGTGCTGTAGCCGACAAAAACCGTGTACAGCCCTGCGGCAAGAAGAAAGAAGCCGTTGCTGAGCCATCTCGCAATATCCGCCAGAGGCAGAAGGCCGTGCAGAAGCCCATTCTGGTAGAAAGAGAGAAATAATCTTTGGGGCAAATCTGCCCAGACCGGACTGCATTTACAAAGTACCTGATCCATGAAAAACACCAGCAACAGCTGCCAGGCGAACAACAGAAGCAGACAAAGGACATGATAAACCGCCCATATAAAGTAAACGGTCCTGCATTTTACGGACAAACGCCTCATGGAATATCTGGATTTTTCCCTGCAGGCAGCCCAAGACAAAACGGCGATCACACCGAACATCCCAAACTGGAAGAAAGGATCCGCATGGCTTTCATCCACCGCTCTTCCCAGATTATGGTGCCTGATCTCCCACAAAATCTGAGTCTGCTCTTTCTCCGCATCCGACATTCTTTCCCATTCTCCTGTATGCTGCAGGGACGTAAAATACGTATCGGTTTCCTCCTCCACCCTGCCCAGATATACCGCTAAAAATAGAAACTCCGCCGCTGCCAGCAGGACAAAGATCCCCGCTATCTTATAAATCGTGCTGCGCACCTGTAAAGACAACACCGCAATATATTTCTTCATCGCAAACCTCCTCTACTCCCTTACTCCGACAGCCTGGAAAGGGCTTTGCTCACTCTGTCCGTGCGGTAGTCATACACTTCCTTCACATATTCCACCAGGGTCCTGCCCTGCTCCTCAAGAGCCAGGGTATTCACATCCCCCACCAGCTTTCCTTTGCGCAATAACAGCGCCCTTCCCACGAAATTCTCCACTTCCTCGATCAAATGGGTGGACAGGATCACGGTCTCTGTGGGCTCCAGGATTCCCAACAGCACCTTATAGAAATCCTCCCTGTTGAAAATATCGTTTCCCGCAAAGGGCTCATCCATCAGAATATAATCCGCCCCCTGGGAAAGGGCGAGAATCACTTCAAACTGGTTCTTCTGACCCATGGAAAAGTTCCTGAGGGCCTTATTCCCCGGCAGCTCAAAGAAATCCATTAACGCCTGGAACCGCTTTTGCCGGAATGCCGGGAAATGCATCTGATAAAATTCTGCATGGAACTTAGCCGTCATATTTGGGAAAAAAGAATGTTCGCTGGTGGCGAAGGACAACCTGTGGAGATTCTTCGTCCCGATTTTCTCCCCATCCAGAAGAACCTTTCCCTGGTAGGAAACGAAATTCAAAATACATTTGAACAAAGTGGTCTTCCCTGCCCCGTTTTCCCCAAATAAGCCGATGATCTCTCCCTGGGGGATCTGCAGGTCAATCCCCGCAAGGGCTTCCGTCCAGCCCGTGGGCTGATGGTAAAATTTAACGAGCTCCTTAATTTCCAGCATGTTCTTTCCTCCCGTCTGTTCCTTTTTCCTCCAAAACCGCCTGTTCCTGATTCTTTCCAGGATTGCCTGTTTCTTTTTCATACACAAAATCTATGTGAGCATAAATCTGAGGAATCTGTTCTGCCTGCGCCAGCCTGTCAAAGCTGTGGCTGTAAGATCCCAGATACTGCAGTCCATCCCGGTCAAAAACGGAAAGCCTCACACTGCAGCCTGAACTTCCCTCCGCAGCCAAAAATACCAGCTGCCCCTCTCTGTAATCCGCCTCATAAACCGGTACCCGGGTCGGCAGCACCATATTTTCATACACCGATGCAACATCTGAAGCCCGAACCCAGCTATTCCCATCCAGGTCAAGCTGCCCGCTGATTTCCTCCGTAAATCTGCCTGATTCCACCCGGGCAAGGCAAAACCGCCCGTCCATGAGCATCAGGAGCTGTCTGTCCGCCACCTGCCTCACTTCCAGATAGGCACAGTCAGGGTCGTACAAAAGCGATTCCCCCTTAGATACCTCCCCGGTTTTAAGATCCAGCACATCCAGGCGCCACCATCCATTTTCCCAGATAACGAGAAGCAGGGTTTCATTTTCCTGCGAAGTCCCATTTCCCTGCGAAATTTCGTCTCCCTGCGAAGCCCCTTTCTCCTGTAAAATCCCGCTCTCTTGTGAAGCCCCATTTTCCCATGATGTTCCATTTCCCTGCAAAACCATGAGGTCGATCACAAAGCTTTCCTCAGGAATGTCGCAGATTTTACGAAGCTGAGGATAAACAGGGATTCCACCGTCCCGTCCAAACTGCTTCTTCATAGGGATAAAATAAATTCCATTCCCTGCCTCGCTGCCGCAGGGTACGGGCGAACCAACACCGCCATTTATGACCGAGCCGCTTTCCGTTACCTCGTCCAGCGATGCATAAAAGGAAAAATAATACCCTTCCGTTCCTCTGGCCTGTACTCCATACAAAGAAGGGAGATTTTCCGGGGAGGCGTTAACCCACACTCCCAGATTCGTCTCCAGGGAAACCTCCAGCACTGCCTCCTTAGGTATGGGAACCCGAAGTATTTCTGTGATATCATAACCATCCTCGTTGCTCCATACATCATAAAATCTCTCAGAATCCTCCCTCCCGTCTCCGATTCCCCAGGCGTTTTTCAGGTCTTCTTCCTCATAACTTTCCTGATCCAATCTGAGCCTAAGAGGATAATAGGGATAATAATCGGCCAGCTTTACCGTTCCTGTATACTTTCCGCTCCCCTCCTCATAACCCCCGGACTCCAAAGCAGCCTTTACCGCCCTGGGGAAAAAATATACCCAATTATCTGCGCTGAGTATATACTGCCGTTCCTGCTGTCCTTCTGGAATCTGCATACCGGATAAAAAATCCTCCCCCAGGCCAAATCCCTCTTCCTTTAGCTTCATCACGGCTCCATAATCGCCATACAGATTGAGGGAACGATTTTTTAAATCAGCCGAATGACTGTTGTTTCCAACTGTTTTATTTCCCCTTATGGAAAAGGTAAATTCCGTTTCACAGGTATCCGCAGCGGCTGCGCCGGCACTTTCCCCATCAGCTGCGCCGCCTTCTTCTCCGCCGGCTGAACTGCCGCCTTCTCCGTCGGTTGGGCCGGCACCTTCTCCGCCGGCTGCGCTGCCATCTTCTCCATCACTTTCTCCGATATGATATTGGGTGTTCCAGAAAAGGCACCCATCCTGGGCACTAACCTGAAAGCCAATTCCTTTGGCCGCATTTTTATCCCCTTCGAGAATCTGTTCCGTAATTACGACCGCTTCCTTTTGGGACTGGATCTCAGGAATGATATTCATTATGCTGCATGCACCTGCCAGAAACAGACAGAACGCAAAAATGAGACTTTTCCTCATTCCCTTCACCTCTCTTCTTTCGGGTCTCCCCAAATATCCTCAGCCAGCCGTAACGCCGCTTCCTTTTCTACCCCCATCTGCCGCATAGCCTGCACCCAGGCCAGGGTATCCTGCACCAACAGACTTCTCCTGATCTCTTCTTTCTGCCCTTCGTCCACTTCCACACAGCTCTTCGCTCCTGACCTGGAACGAATGATGCCCTCTTCCTCCAAAAGATGATAAGCCTTTTGTATGGTGTTGGGATTGACCCCCAAAAGAGCGGACAACGCCCTTCTGGAAATCATCTCTTCCCCGTTTGCAATGCTCCCCGATACGATTCCCCGCTTCACGTAACGGATGATCTGCAGATAAATCGGCCCATTATCCTCCAATATGAAATCCTCAAATGATATCATCCGCCACGAACCTCACTCTTTCTTTCCCGTTCAGCAACCACTCGTCCAAGACCTTTCACACGATTTCCCCACATCTGGATATAAATGCGCAAAAAGTATATAAATACAAAAAGTGTATGATTAATATAATACACTTTATAACTGTATTATATGACTGATACACTTTTTTTGTCAAGCATAAAATGAGGGGAAAAATCACGAATATAATAAAAATAAACTCATGAAAAGGATTCGCCTATCGGTTGAGTCCGTTAAAACGCACAGTTATTGAAATCACGCGTCATGTCATATATGATATGTTTATCAGCTGATACAAGGAATAGAAAAATAGAGGAGGAATCAACGATGAATATGGACATCGGAGGCACGATTAAAAAGTTACGGACAGACAGGAAAATAACGCAGGAGGAGGTTGCTGAATATTTAGGCATTTCATTTCAGGCGGTCAGTAAATGGGAGACGGGAACAACCATGCCAGACATCACCCTGCTGCCGAACCTCGCGGTTCTTTTCGGCGTCCGGATCGACGATTTGTTTTCCGTCAATCATGAGGATGAGCTCACGCGCGTGGAAGAAAGCTTTGCACACGGATTTTCTGAACAGAGTTACCTCTATGCAAAACGGATTCTGGATGCTTCTTTGCAGGATGATCCGGATAACATCCGGGCTTTGAAATTATATGCTCGCTTACATTTGGCCAGAACCAATGCGGATCTGCTGGAGGCGGGAAGAATGTTGGAGAGGGCAATGGAGCATTCTCCCCTCGACGAAGACATCTTCAATCTGTATTCTCAGGTGCGCGGCGGAGGCGTTTATAAGGCACACAGTGACGATGACTGGTATATTCGGGTATGTGAGCCCTATGCGGAAAAATTTCCTCAAAATCTCGGACTTATGTTTCATCTGATTGAAGCGATGATCCGCCAGCGGTATTTTGAGGAAGCAGAAAAATATATTCACCTGATGCAGCTTGAGAGCGGCGAGGAATATCTGCGCCAGGTATTCCTGGGTGACCTTGAACTGGCAAAAGGAAATGTAGAGCGCGCAAAGGCGATTTGGAATACCATATCCGAGAACGACAGCATCGGGCAGTATGAAATAGGGGAGAGATTCAATCGGATCCATGAATATGAACAGGCAATCAAGTGCTTTCAGAATTCGTTTAGGGCAAGCACGCCGCCCAGATTTCTCAGCCCCGTATTTTCCCTTGCTTTCCTTTACACAAAGCTGGGAAGAAAAGCCGAAGCGATTAAAGCATGGCAGCGCATTATAAGCACGAGGGCATCGGATTATAATTACTATGACAGCGAAACCGTGGAATGGGCACATCGAGAAATACGTAAATTACAAGGCATATAAGGTGTTTTACTGCAGTTTAATGAAATACCGAAACTTATTGAGACCAGGCAGAAACGCCAAAGCGCCCCGACATCTGAATGCCGGGACGCTTTAGCGTTTCTGCTGTTTTTTACGCGAGGAAACCCTCCAGCCTGTCGGCTATCTTCCTAAACCATCCGCATTCACGGTATCCGGCGTAGGAACTGCAATTCTCAAGATCGCGGCGCATAAACCGGATCACGCTTTTTGAATTCTCCGGTGCCCTGTCAATGTCCCAACCGTAAAGAAGCGGCAGATCCAGTTGGTGTGCCTCCACCTCCGAGGATTTTATCGCAAGCTCGCAGGCGCGTTCCAGGTGGTATTGCGCCCCTGCCTCATCCTGGGCATATTCGGCGGCAAGGCTGTGAAGATTAAACATCTGCCGAAGGGTTTCAAATCCCGCATCGTCCTTCTTATAAAGCTCCTCAAAGAGCCGCGCAGCCGTTTCAAGGGAATCATAGCTTTGCTCCTTCCTAAGGACGCCGTCCGAAACTAGCCTGACTGTCATATAAAACAGATTTCTGAAGGCCCAAAAGGTATAGAACCGCACATCCTGCAAAAGCTCAGCGCCGCTGTCAATCTGGCTGGATAGCTTTTCCTGGCAGTGCATGATGCTGCTCGCCTTAGACGCCCAATAGTCCGCAAGAGAAAAATCGCCGCATTCCGCATAGGTGACTGCCATTTCCTCAAGAGCCTGATTCTTATAATAGATTGCCCCATCAGAATAGTAAATCTCAGTTCCCAGCTCGATGATCTCCTTCTGATATTTGAGTTTATCAGTATCATAATATGCGGACATCAGCATTTCCTTGACCCGGATATCATTGGGCAGCTTTTTATACGCCTCCTGCCAGATTTCAAGAACCTCGCGGCGCTTTCCATCGCGGTACAGGGAACAGGCTTTTGCCTCATATTCCGAAAAAAGCCTATTTTCATCAATTTTTTCCACGCACAAAAGTTCATCCACGGTAATCCCGAAAAATCTCGCGATTTCCGGCAAAAGCATGATATCCGGCATGGTCGTGCTGTTCTCCCATTTCGAGACCGCCTGGAAAGTCACGCCCAGGTATTTCGCCAGATTTTCCTGAGAAGTTCCTTTTTCCTTTCTCAGGCTTTTTAATTTTTCAGATAAGGGATTCATACATATTCTCCTTTTCAAAAGTTTTTTCCTGCGGCCGCAATTTTATTCTAATGCTGCGCCTGGAGTTTTTCAATAACCGATCCTTTGAACTTCCAGTTTAGCGGCTCAACTGAATGGAGAATATGGCTTTCGATTCAACTTATCTGAACGAATGAACTTACCAGCCCCCTCTTCCAAAGCCCTGAGCCTTGCCGGAGGTGGTGGATTTGCCGGTAAGGGTCACTTCTGCGGATAAGTCCCCTGCCTGTACCGTATAGGTTTCTCCCTCCTTTAGATCCGGGGAGCTGAATACCACAGAAGAACCGTCCTTTACTGCGGTATGACTGTATAAAAGATTTCCTTCCACATCCGTAACAGTGATTTCATCTCCGGCCTGATAAGCGCCTGGGAAATCATATCGGAAGGAGCATTGCTGGGAATTTTCTTCAAAGGTCTGTGCCATTCCGGAGCTGCCCAACGCCAGCACCATGCCCCCGTTCACCAGACATTTACCGCCGGCCTCCGTGCCCACATCCAGGGCGCCGTTCCCGGTTCTGTCCGGTCCATTGACCAGGATCGTGCCGCCGTCTATGATCAGGTCGCCGTTGGAATCGATCCCATCCCCCTCAGCATTGACGACCAGGGTTCCTCCGGTTATGTGAAGGTTAGGGAAATCTCCTTCCGTCTCGGACTGCAGGCTCCCAGCGGGATTCTCCCCACCGGGATTTTGCCCTATGCCGGGATTATCTGCTGCGCCAGGATTCCCCTGCATCCCAAAGCCGTCTTCTGTACCAGGGTCACGCCTCATACCGGGTTCCTCTCCCGTACCAGGATTCCCCTCTACAGTACTATTTCCTTCTGCAGCACTATCCCCTTCTAAACCTGGATTCCTTCCGCCTCCGGTCTTTCCTCCGCGACCTCTTCCCATGCCAGCGGCTTCCGGATCCTCAAGGTTTCCTCCGAAACCAGATCCTTTTCCAAAACCAAGGCCTCCTCCAAGACCTCCGCCAAAACCAAAGCCTCCCCCAAAGCCCGAGGTTCCTCCATTGGCATTGACTCCGTCGTCCGAGGCCGTGATGTCCAGATCGCCCCCTGCAATTAAGAGTTTCACCGCTTCCAGGCCTTCATAGGAACTGGTGACCCGGAAAACCCCGTCCTCGATAGTAAGTTCCGTATCCGCATGAAAAGCATCGTCTCCTGATGCCACCGTATAAGTTCCTGCGGTAATCAGCATGCTTCCATTGGTATGAAAGGCATCATCTTTTGTATCTACCTGAAAAGTACCGCCGGAGATTACAAGGCTCGTCCCGCTTTTCAGCCCCTTCGTGCTCTCTTCGGACTCTGCCTGCATATCCCAGCCGGAACCCGGCCGTCCCCATCCGTTCTCCTGGGGAAAGGTCACGTCGGCGCTGCCGCCTCCCGCCGTTAGGTCAAAACTGCCTGCTGTGATTTCCAGGGAAGTCTCTGCCTGAATACAATCGCCTCCGCTTTCAATCCGGTAATCCCCTCCGGTTAAAAGAATCGCCCCGTACTCTTCTCCCGAAGTATCGTCAGATTTCATGCCGTCCCCTTCCGCCCGGATGGAAAAGCTCCCGCCGGACACAGCCAGGGAATCCTTCCCCTTGATGCCGTTATTTAGCGCTTCAATTTCAAAGCTTCCTCCCTGTATGGTCAGTCTGTTGGTAACATGAATCCCGTTGTTCAGATAACCATAGACCTGTAATCCTCCATTCCCCGCGATCGTAAGATCATCCCGGGAATAGAGGGCTCCCCCTTTCGCATCCTCGGCGGTGGCTGCGGAAGAATTCTGTTCGGCAGTGCCTGCAGAATCTCCTTGACCGGATCCTCCCGCCGTTACAATCTCCGTTTTCTCCCCGCTCTGGAGACGGTTCTCCTTGCCTTCCTCCAACAGGATATATGTATGTTCCGCATTTTCCACATAAAGGGCTGCATCCTCTTTTCTGGTGATATCCACCCCGTCGAGAAGCAGTACCACATCCCCTTCTCCATTAGGCGCATCCACATAGATCTGCCCGTCAGAAAGTGTGCCATTAATCCGATAAACGCCGCCTTTGCTGATAATAATCAGATTTTCGCGAATCTCAACGCCGTTCCCGGAAACGGTACTTCCTCCCTGCTTCAGGCTGATCAGGGTCTCTTCCCCTTCCGTCACAACAGGAAGCACGATCTCTTCGGCACCGCTGATGCTCTTGCCTCCCCCGATTCCTTCCGAACCTCCGGAAGCTATGCCTGCACCGCCTGTTCCTGCCGCGTTACCGCTGTCGGCGTCATCTGCCCGTCCTCCATAATAAGCGCCATATGCCACGCCGGCTGCCAGCGCCACCAAGAGCAGGACAATCACTATGATTTTTATTATCTTTTCCTTTTTCATAAAACTTCCTTCTCCGAAAAATCTTCGATCACGATGTTCAGGTTTCCGTTCCTGGTCCGCAGTTCATCCAAAAATGCCTTCGGCACCTGCTTTTCCGGAAGAGTCACATCGTAGCTCAGTTCAAACAAAGTACCCATGTCCGTGGTACGGATCTTTTCCAAATAGGCCTTTACCCTGTATTTTTCAAACACCTCATCAAAAAGCCCGTCATAATTGAAGCTCTCCGGGATAGTGATTTTCAGCCGTTTCTCATGCCTGGAGACCGCACCAAAATTCACAAGTGTCAAAATCAGCGTCACCGCCGAGGAAAACAGAAAGAAAAGAGCCGCAATCCCAAGATATCCCATCCCCAGGGCAAGCCCGATGACCATGGAAGTGAAGATCGCCGCAATTTCCTTTGCTGTCCCGGGCACGCTCCGAAACCGCACCAAAGCGAAGGCTCCCGCCACCGCCACGCCGGTTCCTACATTGCCGTTGACCAGCATGATAATCACCGCCACGGTCATGGGAAGCAGACTTAAGGTCAGCGCGAAGCTTGCGCTGTGTCTGCTTTTGTACAGGAAAACCTGAGCCGTCAATACCCCCAGCACGATGGAGGCAAGCAGCACAAGGATCAGGTCGGGAAGGGTCGTGGGACCCACAAAAATACTGTTTAACATTCTTTTCTCTCCTTTTGTCTGTTTTTCGATAGAAATAATTGCGAAACGGCCACCTTAAAAGTTTCATCCGGATCTGCGCAATCCTGCATCCGTAAGCAGCCTTTGCCTTTCTCCAAAATAAGCCCTGGCGATATGGCGCTGATAACAGGCTCCATATTTTGAAAAGCTGCAGGAATAAATCTGTTCTTTCCCGAGAAGCTCCACCAGCCAAAGGGGCATCCCCCACAGGAGCTTCACCTCCATCACGATCAGCCCCTCCGGCAGCACCGGCTCTCCTTCATCCCCGGAGCAAAGATCCAGGTCATAGTTCCGCCACCTGATATTGCGGTCAAAGGTGATCCGAAGGCCCGGATCCTCTTGGGTTCCTTCCAGGGCAATTCTTTCATACCCGATAAAAACCTTCGGCAAAATCTCGTGGGTATGCAGGAACCAACGGATCTCCCGCTGGATCTGATCATCTTCATGGGGCATATGCCTTCCCTGGAGAAAGGCCTGAATCTCTCCCGGGGCGGCAGCAACCCGGCGTTTATATACCACACCGTCAAATTTTTTCTTGATCTCAGCAAAAACTGGATCCTCCTTCCCCGGCGTACCATAGCTTCTCAGCCGGAACTTCTCCTTATAAGCCGGCTTCCTGAGAGAAGACCGGATCAGGTCGAAGGTATCCGTATCATAATAAATATTGCAGATCGTATGTAGACCAAACCCTTCTTCCTCCATTCTCCTTTGAAGCTGAGGAAATAGTCTCTCATACTGCCCTTCCGTCAGGAGAAATTTCTTTTCATACCGTTTAAAGGTATACTGGACAGGTTTCCCATTTCCTTCTGCCCTCATTTCATTTCCCATGTTCCTCTCCGTTTTCCACATCCGTTTCCCACATCCATTTCCACATCCATTTCCACATTTCCTGGATTCTTTATCGCTCCGCAATCGTCCTTTCCCGTCGTCTGCGAATCTTTATGCATTTCCAGATGTTTATTCTTTTCCGCAGTTTTCCGCTCCTCCGGACATGCGTTTCATCTATTAGATTACTGGATTTTTGTGAAAGAAATGTGTAAAATGCGTGTTTTTTTCGCAAAAATCTGCAAAAAAAATCCCGAAGGCTCTGATGTCCTCCGGGATCATAACTATATTTTTGCCAAACGGGAAGAGAAATTTTCTGCTCTGAAAACATGTCATTTAAATATTTCTTACAGAAAAATAGGATTTGTCCATGCCATACGCCCTTTTTCATCAACAACGCTGGCGCGGATGTAAGTATCATACTCATAGAAATCGCAAGGGATCTCCCTTAGGTCTCCCGTCATGGTCGATAGCTGTTATTTCCCAGGTATCTGGCGCTGCCAAAGCCCAGGATCATCATAAAAATAGGTTTCAAGAAAAACAGACCCAAAGCAAACCCGATACTCTTGCCAAAGGCCTTGGCAAGCTGGCAGCAGAACAGGAAATCAATGGCGGCAATGACCAACCCTAAAAGGAATACCACCACGGACAGGAAAAATCCCGCATCATCCCGGTCCAAAAACTGCCTGATCAGGGACAAAACCAGGGAAATCCAGAAAAACCTGGTATCCCAGCAGATCCGGTAAAATACGAAATCACCGTAAAAAGGAATAATGCTCTTCCACCCTGCTTCCCCTGCCTTGGTAAAAACCATCCACTGGGCAACGATCTCCAGGACGACCCAGACAATCGACAGAATGGTAAAGAAAATACTGGCGAGAATGATACCACTCAACAAATTCAGCAAAAAAAACTGCATATTTATTCCTCCTCATCCTTCTTGTTATGATTGGAAAAATCAGATAGAAAAGATCTGACTTCCATGACAATATTCTACCATGTTTCTTCGTTTTAAACAATAAGATTTAAAATGTGCTGCTATAACCTTAAAAAAATGTTACTACAACTTTTTATGCTGCCGCACACATTCCGTCAGAAGATATTCCACCTGACCGTTGATGGAGCGGAAATCTTCTTCCGCCCAGGCCGCGATATCATCCCACAGGGAGGCGGACAGCCGCAGTAAAATCTGTTTCTTGGCCTTTTCCTGTTCTTTTAAAGCTTTTCTCTGTTCTTTTAGGGCCTTTCCCCGTTCTTCTAAAGCTTTTCCCTGCTCTTCCAGGACTTTTTCCCGATTTATGATGGTCTGCTCCTTTTTACTCAGGACAGACTCTTTCCTGGAAATCTCCTCTTCCAGCAATTGAAGCTGTTCCAGCCGTTCCTCTAATTTCTTTCTGTTATCCTCAAGATACTCCTGCACGGCATTCCCTCTTTCCTATGACAAATACAGTGTTCCTATTGTGAAAACAAATAAATATTAAATATTCATTTATGGTAAAACAGTATGCATTTCATGTCAAAAACTAATATATGCTCCCGCTGTTGACGATGGGTTGGGCGTCCTTGTTGCCGCACAGCACCACCAGCAGGTTGCTGACCATGGCAGCTTTGCGTTCCTCATCCAGAACCACGATGTCTTCCTCTCCCAGTTCGTCGATGGCCATTTTCACCATGCTCACCGCGCCTTCCACGATCTTCTTACGGGCGGCGATAATGGCTACAGCCTGCTGTCTCTGGAGCATGGCGGCGGCGATTTCTTCCGCATAGGACAAATGGGTGATCCGAACCTCCAGGATCTCCAGGCCGGCATCCTTCACCCGCTCCTGCAACTCCCTGGTCATGCCCTCCGCAATCTCCTGGCTGCTTCCCCGCAGGGTCTTCTCCGCCCGCTCCTGATCCTCGTCATCCTCATCCATCACATCATAGGGATAAAGCCTGGCGATGTTGCGGATCGTGGAATCACACTGGATCGAAAGGTACCTTTTATAATTTTCCACATTGAAAACTGCCTTTGTAGGCTCCTTCACCTTCCAGATCACTACAGCGCCGATGATCACCGGATTTCCCAGCACGTCATTTACTTTCTGCTTCTCATTGTTCAGGGTCATGATCTTGGTAGAAATCTTCTTGCTTCCGTTTCCGATCGTAATCTGCTGCTCATTGCCGCCCTCCCCGGAACCAGCATTGACCACATTCCCATTGACAACCGCATTTGTGCGGCCTGCCGGGTTGATCGCGGAGCAGAATGGATTGATATGATAAAAACCAGGCTCCTTGATGGTACCGTAATATTTGCCGAACAAAGTCAGCACCACAGCTTCATTGGGATTGATGACAACAAAACCACAGCATGTTATGATCAGGCAGATCAACAGCAGAATGCTGACAACAAGAAGCAGCCCTCCCGGCAAATAATTCTCACCAATCAGCATAAAGATGGCGCCCAAAAAAGCTATGACCAGGACAACCAGACCAAGCAAAACGCCTGCCAGGACACTTGCACCCCGTTTCACTGTGATCTCTTTCTCCACAACGTTCATCATTTCTCCGTTTCCACCCTGGAATCCTCTTCCTTCTTCCATTGTTTCTTCCAATTTTTCTCTTGTTTTTTCTCCCATACCTGCTCCCTTCCGCCGTTCTTCTTTTTTATGGCGATATCATTTTGATATCATCATGATATATCATATGAGTGTATTTGTCAAGCTCCAAATTGCTTTTTTGTCAGACTCCGATTCCTTTTTTGGTCAAGACCCGATTGCTTTTTTTATTAGACATCGATTCCTTCTTTGGTCAAAACTCAATCCTTTTTCAAATAGCGAATTTATTATTAAGGTATCGATTTGCCCTTTAAGTATTGATTTGTCCTTCAAGTATCGACTTGCCCTTTCCAGTCAGTTCTATGTAAAAAAGAAGGCAATCGCCATGATGACTTTCCTCACCAAGGCTATCGCCTTCTTACACTTTCTTTCATTGAGAATCAAAATGTCTGTTACCCCACCAGCCGCACAGTTTCCCTTGCAATGGCCAGTTCTTCGTTGGTAGGGATGACCATAACCTTGGTGGCGGAATCCGGGGTAGAAATCACCAGATCCTCCCCTCTCTTGCCGTTGGCCTCTTCATCCAGGGTAATCCCCAGATATCCCAGGTATCCACAGGTAAGTCTCCTCACCAGAGGGGCGTTTTCGCCGATGCCGGCGGTAAAGCAGATCACATCCACCCCGTTCATGGCGGCGGTATAGGCGCCGATATATTTTGCCACATGATAGCAGTAAGTCTTCATGGTACGGATGGCGTTCTCATCCCCATTGTTGTAGCCCGCTTCCAGATCCCGGAAGTCGGAAGAAAGGTTGTCGGACAAGCCCAGCACCCCGGACTTCTTATTCAGGATACTCATGACATCATCGATGCTCTTGTTTTCCTTGTGGGCGATGAATTCGATAATGGCAGGATCGATATCCCCGGAACGGGTTCCCATGATCAGACCTTCCAGGGGAGTCAGTCCCATGGAGGTATCCACACACTTGCCGTTCTTGACGGCGGAAACACTGGCGCCGTTGCCCAGGTGGCAGACGATGGTCTTCAGGCTTTCATAAGGTACTCCCAGCACCTCAGCCGCCCTCTTGGACACATAAGAATGGCTGGTGCCGTGGAAGCCATAACGCCTGATCTTATATTTCTGATAATATTCATAAGGAAGGCCGTACATATAGGCCTCTTCCGGCATGGTCTGATGGAAGGCGGTATCGAAAACCCCTACCATGGGCGTATCCGGCATCAGCTTCTTGCAGGCGTTAATGCCGATCAGGTTGGCGGGATTGTGCAGAGGGGCGAGGTCATTGCACTCTTCCACAGCCGCCATTACCTCATCCGTGATCACCACGGAACCGGAGAACTTTTCTCCGCCATGTACCACCCGGTGGCCTACTGCCCCGATCTCATCCAAGCTCTTCACCACGCCCGTCTTCTCATTCGTTAAGGCTTCCAGCACCAGACGGATAGCATCCGTATGGTCAGCCATAGGGGTGACGGTCACTTCCTTCTCCCCGCCTGCAGGAGAATATGTAATCATGCTGCCGTCAATGCCGATCCGTTCGCACAGCCCCTTTGCGATGCACTGCTCGGATTCAGAATTGATCAGCTGGAATTTCAAAGATGAACTGCCGCAATTGATTACCAAAACATTCATAAAAAATCTTCCTCTCTTTCAACATACCTATTTACAAAATTTTATATCTTCACATATGCATGGCGCCCGGTCCGCAACAAACTAAACCAACTGCGCCTGCACCGCTGTCAGCGCCACAACGCCCACGATATCCTGCCAGGAGCATCCTCTGGACAAATCGTTTACGGGCTTTGCAATTCCCTGCAGCATAGGGCCGTAGGCCTCCGCGCCGCCCAATCTCTGTACCAGCTTATAGCCGATATTACCGGCATCCAGATTCGGGAAGATCAGGACGTTTGCCCTGCCGCCCACAGGGCTTCCGGGTGCCTTGGACTTCGCCACGCCGGGAACCAAAGCGGCATCCAGCTGTAACTCTCCGTCCAGTACCAGATGGGGATACTGTTCCTTGGCAATTCTGGTAGCTTCCACCACCTTATCCACCAGCGCGTGCTTTGCGCTGCCCTTGGTGGAATGGCTTAACATGGCGATCACGGGTTTCGGTCCCACAAGGGATTTAAAGCTTCTTGCGGAAGTCTCAGCAATAGCCGCCAGCTCCTCCGCAGTAGGATCCTGATTCAGACCGCAGTCTGCGAAAAGAAAGGTCCCATCCTCTCCCAGGCTCTTAAACTGCGTGTCCATCACAAAAAATGCGGAAACCAGCTTCACGCCGGGAGCTGTCTTCAGGATCTGAAGCGCGGGGCGCAGGGTATCCGCCGTGGAATGACATGCGCCTGCCACCATCCCGTCCGCGTCATTGGCTTTTACCATCACGATGCCAAAGGTCAGATAGTCCTTCAGGAGAATCTCTCTCGCCTTTTCGGGAGTCATGCCCTTTGCTTTCCTCGTCTCGTAAAGAAGCTCCACATATTCCTCCAGCTTCGGCGTATTGTTGGGATCCACAATCTTAACGCCGGTCAGATCTACCTCCAGCCAGCCCGCGCCATCCGTGATCTTTTCTTCATTTCCGATCATGATGATATTGGCGATCCCTTCCTCCAAAATCTTAGCCGCGGCAAGCAGAGTCCTCTTATCATTGGATTCCGGCAACACGATTGTTTTCTTATCAAGTTTTGCTCTCTCCTTGATCTTATCAATATACGACATGTCCATTCTCCTTTCCGGTGCTTCCTGAAAATTGTTCCAATTCGGACTTAACAAACAGGATTTCTTATATTATACTAAAAATAAAGTCAACGCACAAGAGATATTATGGGATATTTTGTATATTTTCAGGTACAAATTCCATGATTGATTGTGAAAAACAACGATAAATTTCTCATAAAAAGGACAATTCCATGAAAGTAAACGGAATCATCGCGGAATATAATCCCTTTCACAACGGACACCTATACCAGCTGGAGACCTCTAGAAAACGGACCGGGGCAGATTATACCGTCGTCGTCATGAGCGGAAACTTTACCCAGAGGGGCGAGGCCGCCATATTATCGAAATATGTGCGGACCGAAATGGCTCTTCGGTGCGGTGCGGACCTGGTGCTGGAATTACCGGCCCTTTTCGCTGCAGGCAGTGCGGAATTCTTTGCGACAGGCGCGGCAGCCCTGCTTGACCGGCTGGGCGTGGTGGATTATCTTTGTTTTGGAAGTGAATGCGGGAATGCGAAGAAGCTGACTGAACTGGCTAAGATATTGGCAGAGGAGCCGGAGGACTTTAAGCGGCTCCTTCAGGGGAAGCTGGCACAGGGGATGAACTTTCCTGCAGCCAGGGCTTCGGCGCTGCAGGAAGCTTTTCCTTCTGCGGAAGACATCGACGTTATCCTCAAGGCACCCAACAATATCCTGGGCCTGGAATATGCAAAAGCGCTGCTTTGCCGAGGCAGCGCCATAAAACTATGCACCATCACACGTATGGGTTCTGGTTATCATTCCGATAAAATAGAGGGAACATACCCTTCCGCACTCTCTATAAGGAAGGCTCTCCTTTGCCCCTCACAATCCTGCGCGAAGATCCCGTCCGGCAAGGAAACAAATAATCGGTATCAGGCGATCCCGGGATCCGATCCACAGGTTCCGGAAGCCTTGCATAGCCCAATTCCAGAAGCCCTGCACAGCCCGGGTCCGATCCCTGAAGCCTTGCAGGGTCAGATGCCGGAGGCTGCCCTTCTTTTGCTTGGAATTGCCCTGAAGTCAGACACCCCCATACAGAATAACGATTTTTCAGGACTTTTGCATTATAAGCTTCTTTCTGAAGAAGCTTACGGCTTTGAAAAATACCTGGATGTGTCACATGATCTTTCCGGGCGCATCCAAAATCTCATCTATCAATACCGGGATTTTGACAGCTTCTGCAATGCCTTAAAGACGAAGGACATGACCTATACCCGTATCAGCCGCTGCCTTCTTCATATCCTGCTGAATATCACGAAGGAGGATCTGGCCCGCAGCCAGGCGCTGGGATGGGTTCCTTATGCCCGGATCCTGGGGCTGCGCAAAAGCGCCTCCCCCCTTCTTGGCGCGATCAAGTCCAACGCCTCTGTTCCCCTGATCAGCAAGCTGGCGGATGCAGGGCATATTCTGGAAGGGGAACCCTTGCAGATGCTCGCTGATGACATCCGCATCAGCCACATTTATAACAGTGTCATCGCCTTAAAATCTGGTCGGCCTATGCGCAATGAGTATGCAACGCCCATTGTGGTGCTCCCGTAAGGATCCCGGTCCTCAACCATTTCCGACAGGGAACGTGAACGAGCCATCTTCGTTGGTACTTCCGATATTAAAGCGAAACTCGGTTACATAGTCCGCCCCGTTTTCATCCCGGAAGGTCGCATGGAC
>CANPYG010000040.1 GCA_947588205.1 uncultured Acetatifactor sp.
GTCCCAAAGGAATGTCCAAGGTGCTGAACCACCTTTCCTTCTACGCCCATACCACAAAGCTTGCGGTGAAGGTGGTGGATGGCCAGGGCAATCCCGTGCCCGGTGCAAAAGTAACCTTCCAGGTGCTCAATCACGGCCATATGGGAGAAGTGGCTGTCCTTACTGCAGGCAGGAACGGGGAAGAAAAGGGAATAGTGCGCCTTACAACCGGCTGTGGGGATCTCTATGCCTGCGCCGGGGCGGAAGGACTTTATGGGGAGATGCAGATCAGCCTGAAGGACGCTAAGCCGGGGGAGACCACGGAATATGATCTGACGCTGAGGGAAGAGCCTGAGTGCTGGGAGGGCTGGAAGGATATGGATTTCCATGCGCCCGTTCTCGGTTATATTCATACGGGGCTTTTGACGCAGGAGCAGAAGGAAACCGGTGCAGAACGTCAGGCAGCCTGTGCGGCTTACCGCGAGCAGAAAAAAGCCGCCTTTTACGACGAAAGGGAAGCCGCAAGGGTGATGGAACGCTTTGCACCTGCGGACAGGGAAGAAGTGGAGAAGCTTCTTCGGGATTCCTTCAGCAATATTCACGAAATCGTCCGTTTCCTGGAGTGGGATGCTTCCGGTTATCTTCCCGGGAACTGGGAGGCCGGAAAAAGCGAGCATTGGAAGCTTGAGGTGCTGGATGCCCTGCGGGAGAAGGACTGCTGGGATACCAATGCGGATATTATCATAGAAGCCTGTATTTATGCCCTTCCTTACGCCGGCAGCGTTCCGGATGAGATTTTCTTCAGGGATCTGTTGAATCCGAGGGTGGGCAATGAAATGCTCAGATTATGCAGGGGAGCCCTGGCTTCGGCGCTAAGCGGGTCCCAAAAAGCGGCGATCCGTGAGAATCCCGCTATTTTGCCAGGGCTTGTGGACCGCTGGATCGTTTCCATGCCGGAACAGGAATATGAAAGCCTTGTTACATCTCCTTTGGGATGCTTAAGGGGCGGTATCGCCAGCAGGCTTTCCAAGGATATTTTCTGTGTGACGCTGTACCGGACCCTGGGTATTCCTGCCAGAATGAGCTTCTTTGACCGTTCCGTCCAGTATTATCGGAACGGGGAGTTCCTGCCCGTGAGGGAGAAAACCTGTGCCGGAGAGCCCCTGTGCCATCTGATCCTGCAGGAGGATGGCTCCCTGAAGCTTACGGACTGGGAGCATTATTCCATAGATCATTTTGTAAACGGGCGTTTCCAGGGAGTGGGAATCTGGCATAAGCTGTTTCATCATGAAGGGAACAGGCTGGATCTGGACCTGGAGCCCGGAATTTATCGGATCGTCACCACGAACCGCCAGACCAACGGCAACCAGAAGGCAAGGATGGCTGTATTTAAAATAGAGGCGGGAGAGACCAGAAGCATGGATCTGTCCATGCGCGAGATCCCTGTGGAGGCAATGCTGACCAAGGATGAGATCGCTGATTTCCCGCTTACCAACGTCGACGGCGAACCCAGATATCTGTCCCATTTGATCGGCGACCGGAAGGCCCTGTTCTTGTGGCTTGAGGTGGGCAAGGAGCCTACAGAGCACATTTTGAATGAGATCTACGAGAAGAAGGATGACTATAACGCCCTGACCGTGCCGATGTATGTCATCGTGAAGTCCGCAAAGGAGCTTGAGAACAAGACTCTGAAGCGCACCATGGAAGCCGTACCTTCGCTGGTTCCCATGCTCCATGACTTTGGAATAAGATATCAACAGCTCACCAGGTATGTGGGGCAGGAGGTCGATAAGCTTCCCCTTTCCCTGATCATAACGCCCGTGGGGGACTGTATCTACAGCGACGCGGGTTATAACGTGGGGCTTGCGGATATCCTGTGGAGGATTCTGGTGGAGGAGACTGTATGATTGATTACTTGAAGGAGGTTTCCGGGGTCGCTCCCAGCGAAAGGCAGCTGGCCTGGTTCGAGGTGGGCTTCTACGCTTTTATTCATTTCGGCATGAACACCTTTACGGGCAGGGAGTGGGGCGACGGCACGGAACCGGAAAGCCTTTTCAATCCTGTCCGCCTCGACTGCGGCCAGTGGGCGGAAACAATAAAAAATGCCGGAATGAAGGGCATGATCCTGACAGTGAAGCATCATGACGGCTTCTGCCTGTGGCCGTCTAAATATACCGGGCACAGTGTGAAGAATTCCCCCTGCCGCAGGGACGTGGTGAAGGAGGCGGCGGAAGCCTGCAGGAGAAGCGGCATCAAGTTTGGGATCTATCTGTCCCCCTGGGACAGAAATTGCCCTTATTACGGGACGCCGGAGTATAATGATTATTACTGCAATCAGCTTGAGGAGCTTCTGACGGGTTACGGAGATTTGTTCTGCGTCTGGTTTGACGGGGCCTGTGGGGAAGGACCCAACGGGAAAAAGCAGGAATATGATTTCCCCAGATATATTGAACTGATCCGCAAATATCAGCCGGGAGCCGTCATCTTCCACGATAAAGGGCCTGATATCCGCTGGTGCGGCAACGAAGCAGGCAACAGCAGGATTTCCGAATGGGCGGTAGTGCCCCGCGAGCTTTGTCCGCTTGCGCCGGTACAGACCGGGCCCGGTCCTCTGGCGGAGATGGGAAGGCTGGATTATCTTTACAATACGGACCAGTATCTGGGCAATCTGAACAGTATCCTTTATTCCGGGGGACTCGTCTTTGTGCCTTCGGAGACGGATACTTCGATCCGCCCCGGCTGGTTCTGGCATGAAGAGGAAGAACCGAGGCCGCTTCGCAGGCTGTTTCAGATCTATATCGGTTCCGTGGGGGGCAACACCTGTCTGAACCTGAATATTCCGCCCAACAGGGATGGCCTTCTGGACGAGAGGGACGTTCAACGCCTGAAGGAGCTTCGCGCCCTGCTGGACAGGGAGCTTGGAAGCCCGCTCCCCATTACAGTGGAGAAAAAACCCGATACCTATCCCCTGCAGGCGGAATATGTGGTCACCCTGGACAAGCCGGTACCGAAGGTAAAATATGTCCTTCTGGAGGAGGATATCTCCAGGGGACAGCGCGTGGAAAGCTTCCGCGTGGAGGGAATGTTCCCGGATGGCAATCTTTTCCCCCTGTTCCAGGGAACTACGATCGGCAACAGAAAGATCTGTGCGCTGACCGATCCCTTTGCGGAGCAGAACCGTCTGCTGGATGACAGCGGCGATCGGATAGACCGGCTCCGTGTGAGGATAACAAGTGCCCGCGGCGAGGTCATCCTGAGGAAGATTCAGATTTTTGGGTAAATATGCGCAAAAGAATGAACAATGGAAAAAGAGTTAATTTTGTAAATTAAATATGGAATTAAAACAATTATAATTTATTAAATATGTTGTTAACACAAGAAACCCCTTTAAATAGCCTGTTATCAGGTTATTGAGGGGTTTTTTTAATTATGAAAAAATTTATGGAAAATTTATAAAATCCGCCAAAAATATACTTTTTCCATAAAAGAAAAGGAATTTATTGTTTAGTATGCACAATTAGAAAAATAAAAAAACTTTTGGCGCACGGATATTTAGCGCTTTACCAGGGAAAAGTTTAAAAAGTAATAATAACCAAAAATGGACCTTGATTTTTAACTATATTCAATAAAAATGAATTTTCCTTGAAATAAAAGTTGACAATTTATTAAAATAAAGGTAAACTTAAGATAATCTTTACCAATAAGCTGTTTAACAACATCTTAGCAGATGCTAACGAAAGGGGTTCTGTATGCAGGAGTGGTTTCTGAAAGCGAAGCTTGGTATTTTCATCCATTACGGAATCTATGCTGTGAAGGGCGTTTCGGAATCCTGGTCTTTTTACCACGGCGGAATATCCTATGAGGATTATATGAAGCAGCTGGACGGCTTCACCGCCTCGAAGTTCGATGCGGATTACTGGGCGGAGCTTTTTAAGAAGAGCGGGGCCAGGTACAGTGTCCTGACCAGCAAGCATCATGACGGGGTCGCGCTGTTCGATACAAAGGCGAACGATCTGAGTGTTGTTAAGAAGTCTCCCGCAGGGAAAGATATCCTCGCCGCCTATATCGATGCGGTGAGAAGGGCGGGGCTGAAGGTAGGAGTTTATTATTCTCTGATGGATTGGTCCCATCCGGATTATGCGTCGGTCTATCCGGACGGCAGGGTACCTGAAGATTTAAGCGGCGTGAATAAGTACAGTTCTCCAACGGACGGAAAACAGGATGAGGAAGCCTGGCAGAGGTTCTTAGAGTTCGACAGAGCACAGCTTGCGGAGATCCTGGGGAACTATGGCAAGATCGACCTTCTGTGGTTTGACGGGGATTGGGAACGGGGAGCACAACAGTGGGGACTACCAGAATTGAAGGATTACCTGAAGAGCTTCAACGAGGACCTCATCATCAACAATCGGTTTGCCGGCTACGGGGATTACCAGACGCCGGAGCAGGGCATTCCGGTGAACCGTCCGAAGGGACCCTGGGAGTTCTGTACTACGATCAATTCCTCCTGGGGATATCAGCCCAGGGACAACCATTACAAGAGCCTGCGCCAGATTATCCATATGTTCTGTGACTGTCTCGCCATGGGAGGCAACCTGCTTCTTGATATCGGCCCGAAGGAAGACGGAACCATTGACCCGAGACAGGAAGCGGTGCTTTTGGGACTGGGGGAGTGGATCCGCGCCAATGAGGAAGCGGTCTATGACAGCGTAGCGGGAATCCCGGCGAATTATTACGGGGACGGAAGCGTCCTCTCCGCGGACGGCACGGTGCTGTATCTGTTCGTACATAACAGGCCCGTGGAAGCGATCTGCGTGAAGGGTCTTCAGAACCGGGTGAAGAGGGCAACGGTCCTGCATTCCGGCAGGGAGCTTCGCTTCGATGTCCACGGCGGCGCACCGTGGAACGATATCCCGGGAATCCTTTGGATCTATCTGGACAGTGGGAACTGCGCCGAGGAGACCACGGTGGTCAGACTTGAGTTGAACGGAAAGGTCCGTTTATATGACGGTCAGGGCGCTGCGATCACCAATAACTAAAGGCAACTATGTTGCAAAGCAACTATAAATAGCCCGAAAGGGCCAAATAAAAGGAGGTACTTTTATGAAAAGAAAATGGCTTAAGGTATGGGCCTGCTTACTGGTTGTCTGCATGCTCATGGGCACACTTGCAGCCTGTGGCGGCAACGGCGAGCAGAGCTCCACACCTAGCAGCAGTTCCCAGGAGGAGAGCAAGACTCCTGAGAGCACACCCGACAGCGCGGAGACCACTCCGACTGAGGAGGAACCCGGGGTTGTAGATGACGGAACTGTGTTCCCGGCGTATGATCTGGGCGGCGTAACCATCACCCTGCTGAATCACTCAGACCTGGCTGCTAAGAACCCCAATGCAGAAGGACTTGAGGATTATCAGAAGGAAGAGCGTCAGCAGAACATTGACCGTATCCAGGAAAAGTACAATGTTGTTCTGGAGTTCGTTGACATTCCTACAGGTGACTGGGACAACCTGACCACCGAGATCGTTCAGGCATTCACCAGCGGACATCCTGTTGCAGACGTAATGGATGCTTATTTCCAGCATGCGCTTGCATATGTGACCAACGGTGTGACCTATGACTTCACACAGGATCTTGCCAACTCCGACCTGTTCAATTCTGAGAAATATTTCTACTGGCTGGGCGAGAATGTAGGTATCAGCAGTGGTATGGGTGGTGAAGGCCTGTACTATAACAAGGAAATGATCAGACAGCTTGGTATGGAATATACTCCTGCCGAAATGTTTGACAGAGGTATGTGGAGCTATGATGATGCTTATAATTATTTCAAGCAGATGAAGCAGAACATGGCTGAAGATGAATATCCTCTGTATGTGGATCCTTATTACTGGATTCTGTTTGCTACCGCAGGAAACGGCGTTTCCAACGTAGCCAGCACCGGTGAAGTGAATTATCTGACAGACGCTTATATCGAGTGCCTGGAAGTTTATCAGAAGTGGCTTGCCGAGGGCCTGATCGCTCCTGCTCCTTTGACCGAAGATGGTTATTATGATACCTGGAACTATCCTGGAACCACCTTTGACAAAGGCGAAAAGGTTGCTATGGCTCACCGCGCTGCATGGCAGGCTGAAGGTGTGAAGTCTGTATTTGAACTGGGCTTTGTTCCTTATCCTTGGGGCAGCAACGTAACCATCGGACATACCGGTGACTCTGGCGATTATAAGACCCTGAGCTCCAACTACGCGGCATCTTATTTTGATGGACAGCTGTTCTGCCTGACCGATGGCATCCAGGAGAAGGGCAATCCTGTTGAGATTCTAAGCATGGTTATGGATCTGATGGGATGGGAATCCGCCATGAAGGCTTATGAGCCTGTAGTAGACCCTAACGATACTTATCCCAACTGGCTGGAAGAGGGCATTGATAAGGATCTGTACAGGTACTCCACCAGCATCGAGCGTCTGGAGCTGGTTCCCGCTCTTGTAAAGGTTGTTCCTCTTCAGATGGCTTATAACATTGAGACCCTTCTGTATGAGAATGGTTCTATCCGTTCTACCTGCGAATCCTATTATAACCTTGATATGCAGGCTATGATCGATGCAGGCGTTACATCTGTGGATGTATATCATGAGGTTGAGGTTTCTGAGTAGTTAGCATAGTTTTAGGTTCAAAAACGAAGTCGAATGAAACAAAAAAGGTTCTTCGTCCCAACGGAGAACCTTTTTTCAAAAATGATGGATTGGAGATGACACCATGCGTGATATTTATAAGAAAGCGATGGCGTTAGCCCTCGGTCTGACCCTGACCTTCGTGCCGGTGCTTTCGGCAAAGGCGGAAGCGGAAGGAAGCGGTGCGGCGGGAAAGGTTCCGGAATACGAGGATGCGGATACTTATGACGAGTATCTGAGTCGGTATCCATCTGCGGAGAGCGGAACGGACACAGTAACCCTTGCGGGTTCTGATTTCTCGGAAACAGATGGAATGGACGCGACATCGGACGGCGATACCGTGCTGACAAGTCCCAGTGGATCCATCAGCTGGGAAGTTAAAATTGCCACAGCGGGTCTCTATCAGATTGATATGGAATATGCTCTGGTGCCTGACGGAGGGAATGAAGTACAGTTTAATTTTCTCCTGAACGGTGAGATTCCTTTTGCACAGGTTTCTCCCCTGGTGTTCCACAGAATGTATACAGATGAAAGCACTGATTACAAGCAGATGAAGGGGAATCAGTCCTTCCCTTCTCAGATCGAATACTCTGACTGGCAGAAGAATGCTTTAGTGGACAGTGAGGGATATTACGGGGACAGCAGCGGTCTGAAGTTTTATCTGGAGGCAGGCACCAATACTTTGACGCTGCAGGCTGTCAAGGATAAAATGATGATCCGTAGCATTACGGTGCGGCCGGCGGAGGATCTCCCTCTTTATGCGGACTATTTGAGCGCAAGGCAGGCGGAAGGCGCCAAGATTATCAGTGACGCCGCAGTTCGTTTCCAGGGTGAGGACGCCGTGCTGAAGTCCAGTCCCAGCTTCTACCCCCAGAATGACCGTACATCTGCCTTATCGGAGCCCTATGATCCTACTTATATCGTACTGAACACCATTGGAGGAAGCTCCTGGAACAAGGCAGGAGACTGGATCCAGTGGAATGTGGATGTGCCGGAGAGCGGTTTATACCGAATAGCAATACGCTACAAGCAGAAGGACAGCGTTGGCTTCTCAGCGGTGCGTGAGCTTTCCATCAACGGGAAGGTTCCGTTTAAAGAAGCAGAGGATTTAAGATTCGCTTATTCTACCAATTTCCAGACCGATTATCTGAGCTCCAGATCCGGTGAGGATCTGTATTTTTACCTGGGAAAAGGTATCAATACGATACGTTTATCTTGTTCCCTGGGTGATTATGCGCAGGTTGCTGTGAGGCTGCAGGATACGATCGATGAACTGTCAGCGATCTATAGTTCCATTACGGCGATTACCAGTACGTCCCCTACTTTGTACCAGGATTATCAGCTTACCTCCCGTATTCCTACTTTGACCGGAGACCTTAAGCATGTGGGAGAGCTCCTGGAAGGAATTTATCAGGACATTATGGAAATTACCGGAGGAACAACGGATGTCAGCGCAGCGATAGAGAGAACCTCTGAAATGATGATCGATATTTCAGAGCATCCCAGTGAGATTACTGATAAGGTTACTTCCATGGCAGATTCCATTACTTCCCTGGGTGCCGCAGTACTTACCTTGTCCCAGCAGGCTCTGACAATCGACTGGATGGAGCTGCAGGGGAGCGGCAACAAGCTGCCCAGGGCAGAAGGAAATTTCTTCCAGAATTTAAAACATGAATTTTTGTCTTTTATTGGTTCCTTTACAAATGATTATAATGTGGCAACTGAGGAAGAGGATTCTTCTGATAAACAGACGATAACTGTCTGGGTGTCCACAGGACGTGACCAGATGGATGTACTCAGACGACTGATCAACGAAAGCTTTGCCCAGGATCATAATATTGCCATTGATCTGAAGCGTGTGGATGCGGGTATTATCATGACTGCAGTGGCAGGCGGTACGGGTCCTGATGTGGCAGTAGGGGTTTCCAGCACCCTTCCTATGGAGCTGGGATACCGTGGAGCGGCTTATGACCTGGCACAGTTTTCTGATTTTAAGGATGTAGCTTCCCAGTTTTCAGATGCGGCGGTGGAATGCTTTGATTTTGAAGGAAAATATTATGGTCTTCCTGACCAGATGAGTTTTCCTGTAATGTTCTATCGTAAGGATATTCTGGCTCAGTACGGGATTCTGGTGCCTACTACATGGGATGAGCTGATCAGCGTGATTCCTTCCCTCGCCACCTATAATATGCAGGCCTACCTGGATAGAAATTCCCTGCTTACGCTGGGGGCTGGTTCCGGAGTCGGAAGTTCAAAGGCAGTAAACAGTGTATATCTTGCCATGCTTTACCAGAATGGCGGAAGATTGTTCAATGACGCAGGAACGGCGTCTGAGCTGTTAAGCGACGAATCCATTCAGTGCTTCCAGGACTGGACGGATTATTATACGAAGTACGGGTTCTCTGCAACCCTGGACTTTGTAACCAGGTTCCGTCTGGGGAGTGTACCCATTGCAATAATGGATATTTCGTATTACAACAGCCTAAGCATTTCTGCTCCTGAGATCAGCGGCAAATGGGGCGTCGCCCTTGTTCCCGGCACAATGAAGGAGGATGGTACGGTGGATCACAGCATACCTGTGACGACCAGTTCTGTAGTGATGATCAAGTCAACGGTGGAACGCAACCATTCGGAAGAAGCATGCTGGGAGTTCCTGAAATGGTGGCTGTCTGCAGATGTGCAGACCGGATATGCCAGAGAGATGGAAGCCGTGCTCGGTTCCTCCGGCCGTTATATGGTTGCTAATCTGGAATCTTTTAAACAGACATCCTGGCCTGTGGAGATTCAGGAGGTTCTGAACGAAAGCCTTGGCTGGCTGAGGGAAGTGAGGCAGATACCTGGTTCCTATCTGTGTGGACGTAATCTGGAGAATGCCTTCTATTCAGTGATTAACGATATAAGTCTGGATGTGCTGGATACTCTTGCCGGACAGGTGGAATCACTGGATACAGAGATAACTAGAAAACGTGTGGAATATGGTTTGGAAACGGAGTGATGTTGAATGAGCAATATGAGTAAACCGATAAAAAAGAAAGTTCCGCTGCTTACTGAGCTGCGAACGAAGAAGGATATTTATCTGATGATATTGCCTTTTTCCATCGCCTTCCTCATATTTACCGTGGCTCCGGTGCTTTTTGCAGTGGTAATGAGCTTTACAAACTATAATGTGATCCAGACCCCCGGTTTTTTGGGACTGGAGAATTATATCAATTTATTCCTGAACGATGATTTGTTTATGACAGCCCTTCAGAATACCTTTATCATGGCTATCATTACTGGTCCTGTAGGGTTCCTGCTCTCTTTTACGATGGCATGGATGCTTTGCGAGCTGCCGGATAAAGTGAGAATATTCATGACAGTTGTGTTGTATGGACCTTCTCTGGCTGGAAATGCCTACATGATCTGGGGACTGATCTTTGCAGATGATTCCAATGGTTTTATCAATTCCTGGCTGATGCGTCTCGGCGTTATGGACAGCGCCGTCCTGTGGCTGCATGATGCCAAGTACATGATGACGATCATCTTGATCGTACAGCTGTGGATGAGCTTTGGCGTAGGATTCCTGAGTTTTATCGCTGGTCTGCAGGGCGTGGACAGATCCCAGCTGGAAGCCGGCATGGTGGACGGTATCACCAACCGCTGGCAGGAGCTTTGGTACATTGTGCTGCCTTCCATGAAGCCTGTTTTGCTGTTTGGTTCCATCATGTCCATTACAGGGGCATATTCCATCAGTGGTTCTGCGCTGACAGGATTCCCGAGTACCGGTTATGCTACCCACAGTATCGTGGACCATCTTGGTGACTATGGAACGACGCGTCTGGAAATGGGTTATGCCTCCGCTATCGCTGTGGTGCTCTTTATCCTGATGGTTGGAAGCAATAAGCTGATCCAGAAGTTTTTACGAAAGGTGGGAACTTAAACATGATCAAATGGATAAAACAAATCAGAGCGACCGGTGGTTTCCGCAGAGCCTTCGTGAGATATTTTACCAAGGGACGCAGCAACCGGAGTGTTGCAGGTACGATGGGATTACTGATCTTTATCGCACTGTTTGCAATCTTTGCGCTGTTTCCTGTTGTTTTTATGGCGAGTAATGCGTTTAAACCATTAAGAGAGTTGTACCGTTATCCGCCTACCCTGCTGCCTCAGAATCCCACCGGACAGAATTTCCGTGACCTGTTGGATTATGCCAGCGATTCCCTGGTTCCCTTTACCAGATATCTGTTCAATACAGGGGTCCTGGTTTTGTTCGGATGTGCGGGGCAGATCCTGATTTCCGCAATGGCGGCTTTCGCTTTGGCAAAATTTGAATTCCGGGGAAAGAAGCTTTTGGATAATCTGGTGGTGTATGCGCTGATGTTTTCAGGAGCCGTTACCGGCGTGCCGAACTATATTATCCTGACGAGACTGGGTCTGATGGACAGCCTGTGGGCGATTATCCTGCCGTCCTTTGCCTCCACACTGGGACTTTACCTTCTGAAAAACTTTATGGAGATGCTTCCGGATTCTTTGATTGAAGCGGCGCGTATAGACGGTGCAAGTACATTTAAGACCCTGATTTCCGTTATTTTGCCTGTAGTAAAGCCAGCCATTATGACAGTGTTTATCTTTACATTCCAGGGGCTTTGGGGAAATACAGGCGGCAGCTATCTGTATACTGAGAATATCAGACCGTTGAGCTATATGCTTTCCAGTATTGCTGCATCGGGTATTGCCCGTCAGGGTATGGCTTCCGCAGCGTCTCTGCTGACGTTCCTGATCCCTGTGCTGATCTTTATTATCACGCAGAGCAACGTTCTGGAAACCATGGCTACTTCCGGTATGAAAGATTAAGGAGGAAAGGTATGAAGAAAAGAATAAAGAATAAGATACTGCTTCTCCTGACAGGTATTCTGGTGCTGCTGACACCTATGACAGCTTTTGCTGAGAGCTCCTCCAATTATAGTATGGGCTCCGGTGCTGAGGAGTACAAGGTAGCTCCAGTAGCCTATGAGGTAGATAAGGTATACCATGCCGTGGATATTGAAGGCGTAGAGAGTCTGGACGGGCTTGCGTCCATGTTCGTTAAGGGGGACTCTGTATATGTCGCGACATCCTCTGCTATCCTGATCCTGGATCTTGATTTTACGTTAAAAGAAACCCTGGCGGAGTATACTGACCTGGATGGAAAAACAGCTCAGATAAGCGGCCCGGATGGACTGTTTGTAACGGATTCTGGTCTGCTGTATGTCTGTGAGCCCACCAAGGAACATGTACTGGTTTTTGACAGCAGTCTGAAACTGGTTCAAAGCTTTGGGAAACCGGAAGGTCTGGATGTTTCTGTGAAATATCAGCCGTCCCAGATCATCGTGGACAGCCTGAACCGTATGTATATCATTGCCTCTAACATTTATGAAGGCATTTTGGAGGTCAGTTCCGATAATAAATTCCAGAGATATTTCGGAACAACCACTGTGTCGGTTTCTCCGATAGAAATTTTCTTCCGGGCGATTGCCAGTGAAGCGCAGTTAAGCCGTCAGGCTTTGCTTCTGCCTACAGAGTATTCTTCCATGACGGTAAACGGAAGAGGATTTGTATATACAACGATTCGGAGCAGGGATGTGGAGACCCCGGTGCGTCTCCTGAATGTGAACGGCGACGATATCATGCCGAAAAACTGGCAGGACAATCCGCCCTCGGGTGATGAGAATTATGCTAATTCAGGTCAGTATGGAGGAAAATCTTCCCTGTCCTATATCGATTGTAATGAATATGGCATGTATATGGTGCTGGATACCATTCAGAACAGAATTTTTACCTATGACAGTTCTTCCAATGTGCTTTTTGTGTTTGGCGGAAGAGGTGATAAGGATGGATGCTTCAGAAATCCTGTCAGCATCCGTTGGATGGGTGAAAGCAATAAGGTACTTGTTGCGGACAGATTATCCCAGTCCATTACAGTGATGAAGCCTACCAATTATGCCGCTGCGCTTTTCGAGGCGGCAAAGCTGGAGGCGGAAGGTGAAAGGGATGCCGCGGTAGCTTACTGGCAAAAAGCCCTTGATATGAATTATAACTGTAATGTGGCGAAGGACGCAATCGGCAGAGTACGGTACTGGAACGGAGACTATAAAGGTTCTCAAGAGATGCTGGGACAGATTCTCAGAAATGATTATTATTCCATGGCTTTTGAGAAGACCCGTGAGCAGATGGTCCGTACCTATGCTCCTGCAGCAGTAGTGGTACTGGTAGTGCTGATAGTGGCGGTCAAGCTACTGAAGCGCGTCCGCAGGTCAAAGAAAGGAGGCAACGGTAATGCAGCTTAGCAGCGTTTCCCTGAAGGATTTCCGCCGTCGCTTTGTTGATGAGGTTTTCCGTTTCCCACTTTATGTTATAACAAACCCTTTTAAAGCATTTAGCGACATCAAATATGAGAAAAAGGGAAGTGTCCCGGCCTGTTTTTTGTTTATGTTTCTCATTATGATCCTGAATGTAATGAAGAGTTCTTATACGGGCACCGTTTTTTTGGAGAAGGATCCCAGATTTGTGAATATTTGGGTTCTGATGGCGGGTGCACTGATACAGACGGTTCTGCTGGTGGTGGCGAACTGGTCTGTAACGGTACTGATAGATGGTAGCGGAAGCCTAAAGGAAATTTTTATGGTTGCCATGTATGCCCAGTATCCCAATATGTGGCTGAGCGGTCTTTACATCGTTCTTTCCCACGTATTATCACTGGATGAGAAGGCTCTGCTTAATTTCTGTTCAGTATTTGGTATTGTGTGTATTGTATTCTATGCCTTTATAGGGCTTGTATCAGTGCATGGCTTTGGATTTTTCAAAGGAATTGCTTCCGTTCTGCTTACAATCGTGGCTTTGGTGATTATTATTTTTGTATTGCTGATGCTGGTATCCATGAGCGGAGAGCTTGTTACATTTATCAAGACCATTTATAATGAAATTGTGCTGCATTACTTCTAGAGCCTTGACGGTCAGCGCAGAACATTATGGAATGGCTGGAAGAATCTGTTGTCATGAATTTGTGAAGAAAGGATGCAAGCAAGAGAATGAAAAGATTTTGGCAAAATAAAACAATATTATTGGTTGCCCTGTTATTCCTTGCGGGAATTGTCATGCCATCCATGACTGCCCATGCCTATACTTCCGTTTCTCCGAAGGAAACCATTTCCGGCATGGAACTGGTTACAAAAACTCAGGAGGCTTCTCTTTATCTGGATAAGGAGTCGGCGCTTTTATGCGTGGTGGATAATAACACCGGAAAAGCTTATGAAACGAAGATATGGAATGGCGACAGCGGCAATGCTACGATAAAAGCCAATCAGAAATCCGATTTTATTATTTCTTATTGGAAGGACGATCGTACCGCAGGAACTACAACGCAGGTAAATTACACTATGGCGCTGGAAGCGGGCCAGGTGGAATATGAGTCTGTTGAAAACGGTGTACGGATCACCTATGATTTGAAGGAAGATAAGCTTTCCATGGAGATCGTACCCAAGTATATTTCAGAAGACCGTATGGTGGAACTGGTGTTAAGCCATTTAACTGCCAAGGAACGTGACTGGCTGAATAGTTATTATCGGCTTTTTAATGGCCGTTATACCCGTACTGTAGATGGGACGGATGCACTGCAGACTATTATCAAAGAGGTTCAGAGACTTTTTTATGAGGTGGGTGAATACACCTATGAGGATCTGGAAGCAGATAACGCGGAATGGGATTATGAAACTGACTGGAATAATCTGGAGATAAAGGTTTCTATAGAGTATACCCTGGAAGGCAGCGATCTGCTGGTGCGTATGCCCATGGATTCCCTGTATGTCAACAGCGATGATCTGATCGTCAACAGCATCACTCTGGTGCCTTACCTGATGTCAGCCACTGTGGATGAAAAGGGATATTATATAGTACCGGACGGTAGCGGCGCAGTGATCAATTTTAATAATGGGCTTATATTTGCGGCAGATTACAGCAGCCGCGTATACGGTCATGATGTTCTTCTGGATATAAACGAGGTGCCTGACGCAGAGTATTATGCCATGATGCCTGTCATTGGGGCAGTCTATGACGATTATGCTCTGCTTGGGATCGTGGAAAACGGTGTCGGCATGACGGAAATCAATGCCCGTGTCAGCGGCAAGCTGGACAACTATAATACAGCGTTTTTCCGGTTCTATATCCAGGATATGGAGAATGTGGCGACTACCCAGACCTCCAATGTTATGGTGAATAAGTTTACAGGTGATGTTTTTGATGAGGATATTGTCATCAGATTTAAAATGTTGACGAATCCTGAGGACCTTAATTATTCAGAGCTTGCCCACACTTATCAGGATTATCTGGTCCAGAAGGGTGTGCTGAGCAGAAAAGACTCGATGGACCCTTCTCTGTACCTGGAGATTCTGGGCTCTTCCCTGGAGTCCAAAACTTTCCTGGGGTTCCCCTATAGCGGGACGAAATCCCTGACTACTTTTAAGGAAGCGGCTTCTATTCTGGAAAATCTGAGTAGCTTGGGTGTGGAAAGCGCTAAGGTACAGCTGAACGGATGGTTGGACGGCGGCGAGAGGCATGAAAAGCTTACTTCCATGAAAATTGAAAGCACGCAGGGAAGCAAAGCGGATTTCAATAAGCTGCTTCAGACCGCATCTTCTTTGGGATACGAGGTATACCCGGATGTTTCCCTTCAGGAGATTAACCCCAGCTTTGATTTTATGCAGGGAGGTTCCGCAAGGAGTTATGCCAAGAAATACGGCAGCCGTTATCTTGACAACGATTATGCGACGATTACAGAACAGTTGATGACTGGAATTGCCGAGAGGCAGCAGCTTCGTTGGTCTCCGTTCCTGCTTTCTCCGTCGCACCTGGTAAGCTATACCAAACAGGTAATCAAGGGACTGGACAAGATGTCTGTAACGGGCGTAACCGTGAATGATCTTGGCAAAGCGCTGGTAGCTGATTACAATGAAAAGGCTCCTGTAAGCCGTGAAAATGCTTCCAGAATCGTAGGCGATGCGCTTACGCAGTTAGCTGAGAGCGTGGATGTCATCGTAAAGAATCCTTATCAGTATGCGTGGAAAAATGTGGGAAATATGTCTGATCTGCCTGTCAGAAGCAATGAATACACGGTATTTGCCTATGATATCCCTTTCCTGCAGCTGGTGTTGGACGGATGTGCATCTTATTCTACAGAGCCTTTGAATTACCGGACTCAGGAAAACGATGCGGTGCTGCTGATGAGATGTATTGAAACAAGAAGTAATCCGAAGTATTATGTGATGAAATCGGATATGAGCGCACTGCGTTACATGCTGTATGCCAATTATCTTTCCATCACTTATGATGTATGGGGAGAGAGGATCGGCTCCATGTATCAGGAGTACAAGGCATTTGCAGACCAGGTTGCGGACAGCAGGATCGTTAGTCATGAGACCTTGTCTGCAAATTTGAAGAAGGTCGAGTATGACAATGGTGTAACCGTTTATCTGAACTATTCGGATTCAGAAGCAACTGTTGACGGGCATAAGCTGGCTGCACAGAGCTATCTGGTTGAAAAGTAGGGGGTGAAAAAATGGAAAATACGAAAAAGAAGAAAAAGAAACCATCCTCTTTTTATCGGAGACAGGACAGATGGGGACTTATTATGATGTCACCCTGGCTGATCGGAACAGTGCTGTTCTTCCTGTATCCTTTGGTTCAGGTAATTATTTACAGCTTCAATGATATTACTCTGGAGCTTGGTAATGTGAATCAGACCTGGGCTGGTCTTAAGAATTATATTTATGTGTTGCGCGTACATGCAACTTTTTATCAGGATATTATTTCTATCTTTGCAAAAACAGTGCCGAATACCATTTTGATCATTTTCTTCTCTCTGTTCGCAGCGGTGTTGCTGAACGGAAAATATAAGTTCCGCGGAGTGGCGCGTGTGCTGTTTTTCCTGCCCATTATCCTGGCAACGGATCTGATTTCCGTTGAGCTGAGCACTGTAGCACTGAGCGGGGCTAATGACAGTAAGGTCGCCGCAGAGGGAGTAAGCGGTGCGCTGATGGTGGTGAATTTCCTGATTGACGGCGTTGGGCTGCCGAGAGAGATGATTTCAACTTTGTTGGGTGTTATTTCCAACGTGTTTGAAGTGATTAAGCTGAGCGGCGTACAGATCCTGATTTTCCTTGCGGGTCTGCAGTCCATAAGTCCCAGTATGTATGAGGTCGCGAAGATGGAAGGCGCCACTGCCTATGAAACCTTCTGGAAAGTGACGTTGCCTACGGTATCCCCGATGATTTTGACAAATCTTGTCTATACGATCACGGATAATCTGATGAGGACGGATCTTGTCGATGTGATTCAGACTACAGCCTTTGGTCAGGCTCAATACGGATACAGCGCAGCAATGAGCGTAGTATTCCTGGTATGCACTTTGGCATTGGTGGGCATTTCGGTTCTGATCGTAGGAAAGGTGGTGTTCTATAATGATTAAAAAGAATAAATCCGCCGTGGCTGCGCCCAAAAAACGTCTTCCGCGCAATCTTGAAGAATGGTCCATATGGATGAAAAGAAAGGGTGCCGGTCTGTTTTTGTCCATCCTGCGTTATGCGCTGATCATTTGTATCGGTCAGATCATTCTGATGCCTATCCTCAAGATGGTATCCGCCACTTTTATGTCGCCCAACGAGGTCGGTAATCCTGTTTCAACGTGGATTCCGTCTGAATTCTCCATTGAGCATTTAGTTGTGGCATTCAAATTGTTGGATTATCCAAAGGCAGTGATTTATACAATAGCCACCACAGGTCTGCAGATGATTCTGCAGATCCTCTCCGCAGCAATTACGGGCTATTCCTTTGCGAGGATCCGTTCCAAGAAGATCCAGAAGCTGTTTGCCATTGTAATTCTGACTATTGTGGTGCCCCCTTCTGTTATGACGCTGCCGAGGTATTTGTTCTTCCGTAATTTCGATATTTTTGGAATTATTACGGCGATCACAGGCAATCCCATTAACCTTTTGGGTAATCCTGTAACCCTGTATCTTCTGGACATTTTTGGAATGGGCCTGAAGGCTGGGTTGTATATTTATATTTTCCGTCAGTTCTTCAGGGGACTTCCCAGGGAGCTGGAGGAAGCTGCTCATATGGATGGCTGCGGATTTGTAGGAACTTTGTTCCGCATTATTATGCCGAATGCCGTTCCAGGCATTATTACCGTAGGCGTTTTGAGCTTTGTTTGGAACTGGAATGATACCTATTACGCAAACCTCTTTGTAGGAAATAAGCTTAACCTGATGGTGAAGCTGACCTCTGTTTCGGGAGATATGCAGAATACCTTGTGGGCAATTCATTCCAAAATACCTGGAGATTACTACTTTATCCATAACAGTGTGCTGTATCAGTCTTCTATTTTGACAACCTGCTCCATGCTGGTGATTCTGCCTCTGATCGTGCTTTATATGTTTATTCAGAAGCGGTTTGTGGAGAGCGCAAGTAATGCAGGTATCGTCGGTTAATGATTGATTCTTTCAGAAATGCTTGTTTCCGGGTCCCATTTCTTCTGGGATCCGGAAAGCTGGAAGAACAGGAGGCTTTATGGAACTGGATACGTTTGAAAGAATGCAGTCTTCAAGGCTGTATCGCTTTTTTGATCTGATGTACAGATTGATTTTGGTAAATCTGTGCATGATTTTATTATCTTTGTGCGGTTTAGTGGTATTTGGGCTTTTCCCGGCAATATTTGCCGCGGCTGCTTATTTTAATGATACCATGGAAGGACGGGATGGGAAAATGCTGTCCAGTATGTTTCGGTATTTCAGGAAATATTTCTGGATTGCTAATCTGCAAATGCTCATCACGGTTCCGACTATCGGTATTGGCTTGTACGTGATTTATGGCAGAGAGTTAAACACTTTTGCCTATTTGCTTCTTTTTTGCTGGATCATCATAGGAATGGTGCTGCTCTGGTATCTTCCTGCGGTCAATGTATTGTACCCGGATTTCAGTTTGGGGAAGAAATTCTTATTCTCCTTGGTGGCGTCCTGCGATCGTTTCCTTTTAACGATCCTGTTTCTTGTCCTGGATCTGGTATGGCTTTATTTGACCTTACTGATGCCGCAGCTTTTGATGTTTTTAATCTTTTCCACTCCTGTCTGGTTTGGAACCTGGAGAATCAAAAAGGCGCTTCGCCCGGACAGCTTTTTTGATCCGGAAAAAGAGGAAGCAGATCATAAATGATAAGCAAAAAGGGATAGCAGAGAAACAAACTGTATGATTGAAAACAAAAAATAGAAAATAAGAAAGTTGAAAATAGAAAATGAGCAAAATAATTGGACCCTCCATTCCCACAATCCCGTGGGAGAATAAGCCGGAAGGCTGTGATAAGCCGGTGTGGAGATATTCACAGAACCCCATCATCGGCAGGCACGACATCCCCATCGCGAACAGCATTTTCAACAGTGCGGTGGTGCCTTTTGGGGATGGATATGCAGGGGTGTTCCGCTGCGACAGCCTCTCCGTGAGCATGGATATTTTTGCCGGCTTCAGCAAGGATGCCGTCCACTGGGAGATCAACCATGATCCCATCACCTTTCTCGGTGAGGATCCGGAGGTGACCAAGAGAGAGTACCGTTATGATCCCCGGGTGACCTGGATCGAAGACCGGTATTACATTACCTGGTGCAACGGATATCATGGACCCACCATAGGGGTGGCGTATACCTTTGATTTCCAGAAATTTTATCAGCTGGAGAACGCTTTCCTGCCTTATAACCGCAACGGTGTGCTGTTCCCCAGGAAGATCGGCGGCCGCTATATGATGCTGTCAAGACCAAGCGATACGGGGCATACGCCCTTTGGGGATATTTATGTGAGCCAGAGCCCGGACATGGAGTTTTGGGGACACCACAGATTTGTGATGGGGGTGGTTCCGGGGGACTTGTCCGCCTGGCAGTCTATGAAGATCGGGCCCGGCCCCTGCCCCATTGAGACCGATGAAGGCTGGCTTCTGATCTATCATGGAGTGCTGCGTACCTGCAGCGGTTATGTATACCGCATGGGCTGCGCGCTGCTGGATCTGGAGGAGCCCTGGAAGGTGAAGATGAGGTCCAGGATGTACCTGCTTGCGCCGGAGATGCTGTACGAGCAGACGGGAGACGTTCCGAATGTTGTATTCCCGTGCGCCGCGCTGGCGGATGCGGCAACAGGACGCATCGCGGTTTATTATGGCTGTGCCGATACCGTGACCGGCCTGGCGTTCACCACAGTGGATGAATTGATGGATTGGATGAGGAGATACCCTCTGGAGAATGATCCGGTATAATGAGCGGGCTGCCGTATTTTATGCGGCGGCCGTGTGTTGGAAAACGAGCTGCCTGTGACCTGAAATGGATGGTATTATGGGCGGCTTGTTTTAGGAAGCAAAAGAGATATTTTAAGATATTTTTAAATAAAAAATTTTTTTTATTCTTGTAGAAAAGTCGATAGGAATGTATGATGGTAGTACTTGGCATCTGCCGGGCAGAGACCTGGTATTAGCCCGGCAGAGACTTGGTGTCGAGAGAAAATAAAATTGAATAGAATAGCATAAATTTGCTCAGAGGAAAGCGGCGGAATAAAAACATGTTGGATTTATTTAATCAGACTGTGGGAAAAACGTGGGTTTTTACAGGAGGGGAATTTGCAGCAGGCGGATTTACGGTCAATCAGGCATTCCGCAGCACTTCGGGATTGTTCGAGGAAGTGATACGCTGGGATATGGGAAACGTGAGTGTTGCGGGAAGGGAGCGGTTCGTCTTTAATACGGCAAAAGCCGGTCTGAACGTTCTGGATATCAAACGGGAATTTGAGGAACGGATCGCGTATTACCATCCTGCGGCAGTAGTTTATCTGTCAGGCAGGGAGGACAGGGCGCTTGACAGGGAAGCGTTTCAGGAAGGGCTTCGTGAGCTGGAAAGGTTGACCCGTCAGATTGGGGCGGAGTGGTTCCTGGCGTATGCCGGAGAAGACTCACTGGAAAGCGCAAATGAAATTTTGCGGATGGTGGGCGCTGCGCCGTCTCTTGTGACGGAAAGGGACCGGAGCCGATGGAAGCTTGTTCCTGTCAGGGATGAAGACGAAGGAGCCGGGGGAACTGCCGGAGGAACTGCCAGGGGAGCCGCCGGAGGAACCGCCAGGGGAACTGCCTCGCAGAAGCTTTCCCTATACGCCCATCCGATGCGGTGGCTTTTTATCGGGGACAGTATCACCCATGGCGCCCTGCATACCTATGGATTTGACAGTGTGGCGCAGCTGTGGGAGAAATATCTCCGCGGCGATTTAAACCGGCCCGACGACGTGGTCCTCAATACCGGGGTCTCCGGGGCGACCGCAAAGGAATTTTTAGGGCGGCTGGATGTGCGTTATACCCCTTATGCGGACGCGGATGTGGTGATCGCCATGTTCGGGACAAATGACTGCTGTTTCCCAGGGGTGATCAGTGTGGAACAGTTTAAGGGGCAGCTTCGCCGGATCATATCGCTGGTGAGAGGGCATGGAGCCCAGTTTGTCCTGCGTGTGCCCCAGCCCCAGAAAAAAGAGGCGGGGGAAAGAAAGCGGGCGCTCGTGCCCTTCGCAGAGGCAGTCAGGGAAGTCGCAGAACAGGAACAGGTTATTCTTGTGGATCACTTTCAAAGCTTTGGCTGCCTGGAAGAGCATGAACCGGAGAAATTTGAGCTGTATATGAACGATGGGATCCATCCGGGAGCCGCCGGACACTATCAGATGTTTCGGGAATTGGCTTATGGAACGGGTCTTGCAATACCAATGTCCATGTTATCTTATCAGCTGGCCAAGGAATGCTGAACAGATATGCCGGCAGGACGTGTCGGCAGGATGAGAGGACAGGATGAGAGGACAGGATATTTTGACAAGGAGGGTATGTCATGATAAAAAACGTAACGGATCCATTTCCGAAGGATTGTTTGGGAAGTCACCTTTTCAGGATTCCGGCAATGATTGTAACGAAGGAAAATACGGTACTGGTCGCTAATGATGCGCGTTGGAACCACGGGCAGGATGCCGCAGGCAACCTGGAGACCGTTGTGGCGAGATCCCGGGATTATGGGAAGACCTGGGAGAGGCAGTTTGTGAATCATTATGATGATGTGGAGGACGGGTCGGACCGGTGTATTTTCAGCGCCTGCTTTATTGACCCCATTGTCGCCCAGGACAGTAGCGGAACCCTCTATCTGATGGTGGATATGTGTCCGGCATATGTTGGGGGCTGGGCCGTGGACGGTATGGTATGCGGCCGGGAAAACGAGGGGAGGCATCCTAACGGAAAGCTTGCCTTAAAAAAGATCGGAAGCTATACCTGCGCGGAAACACAGGTTTTGAACGAGGAGACTTACCCCTATTACATGGGTGAGATCGGGGAAGACGGCTACGCCCCTGTGCTTGGGATAAAAGATGATGAGCCCCTTGAGGATTATCTGCTGGACGACCAGTGGTATCTGTACCGGCGCACACAGGATGGGATCCAGAAGGTGATGATCCCTCAGCTTGGCAATGACGGAAAGCCTACGGAGCACATGATCCACGCGAACATCTTTTTCGCCGCATCACCCATTAAAGCCTATCCTTCCTTCCATCTCGCCCTGCGCACCAGTACCGATGACGGCAGGACCTGGAGCAAGATCCGTATTATCAGCGATCAGATCGGAGGGAGAGGATTCACGGGCGTGTGTCCCGGTAGGGGCTACGCCTATCGCTATCAGGGGAAGGAGCGCGTGCTGATTCCCATTTATGATAACCTTTCCGGAACGGAATTTACCAGCGTGATCTATACAGAGGACCACGGTAAGACCTGGGTGCGCGGCGAGCGTGCGGATAAGACGGGATGGATGGATAACGGGCAGAGGATCAAGTCCTCGGAGTCCCAGATCGTGGAGCTCCCGGACGGAACGCTCAGAATGTTTTCCAGGAACCAGATCGACCAGATTACTTACACGGACAGTACGGACGGCGGGGCGACCTGGGGCGAATACCGTAAGGAGCCGCAATTAAAATACGGCGGAAACTGCATGGTGTCCTTTATCAATTATTCCAGAAGGATTGAGGGAAAGCCTGCCGTGATCGCCAGCTACGCAGGAGGAGACGGGAATCTTTACAGCAGGTATAACGGGATTATCGCCATTGGCCTGATCGATGAAAAGACGAATGAGATCGACTGGAAGTATCATTATCCGGTGAACCAGGGAATCTTTGTATACAGCTGCCTGGCGGAGCTGCCGGACGGCAATATCGCGCTTTATTATGAATACGAGTGGTTCGCCCTCCGCTACACGGTCTATACCCTGGAGGAATTGATGGCGGGGAATTGACGACGGAAAGACCCAAACGACGGAAAGTATGCATGAGGTAATCAATGGACATAGATTTAGGGCAGGGCTCTTCCAATGAGTTTTGCGCGCAGCAGAATGCAGCTACACTGGAATTAAGGCTTATAAGCTCTCTGGAGAAGGTGTTTGAAGAGCCGGCACCGGCTGCGGAAAATATTCCGGGGCTGATGCCCACCGGTGAAATGCCTTCAGATGCGGGGTTTGCGGATATGACCGGAAGGGATGGGATATCCCTGCAGGCTTTGTGGGGTGAAACGGTTTCCTTTCAGGCGGCCTGTCGTGTTGTGATCGCTTCGGAGAAGTCCTGCGGTGAGCTTTGCAGCGGCAGGATGAGGCTTCAAATCGGAAATGTGCCGGAGGGTATCCATGTCCGTATAAGGCAGGTCCTTCCTGTGATGTGCAGAAAGAGCCGCAATCAATCTGCTTATGATGAGGATTACCTGTTTCGCGGCGACAGAATGGCGCCGGACATACTGAGGGATGTGGGAGAAGAAGGCATCCCTGTCAAAATCGGTGTCTGGCAAAGCCTCTGGGTGGATTTGTGTCCTGTAGGAAGCCCGGATTCCCCGGAAGAAATGAATGGACATTTAAAGAATCATTTAAGCCGGACTGTGGAAATGGATTTGAATTTGGAGGCGCGCCTGCATATGGGTACGTGCCTGCATATGGGAACGTGCCGGGATACGGAAGCAAGTTCCGATACCGAAACTGACCGGATGGACTTAATCAAGTCCGCGAAGGTGCATTTGCAGGTGATCCCGCAGAAGCTTCCCCCCCTGGGAATCCCCCATACGGAATGGTTCCATTATGACGCCATTGTGGATTATTACGGAGTGCCCGCCTTCAGCAAAGAATTCTGGAGGATCCTCGGTAATTTCCTGGAAGTATATGTGAAGCGGGGCGGCAATACCATACTTACGCCCATACTCACGCCGCCCCTGGATACCGCTGTGGGCCTGGAGCGGACCACCATACAGTTGGTGGAGGTAACTGCGGCTGACGGCGGATATCAGATGGACTTCTCGAAAATGGAGAAGTTTTTGGATATCTGCCTGGAAAAGGGAATCATCTATTTTGAAATCTGCCATTTGTTTACCCAGTGGGGGGCGGAGGCCGCGCCCAAGGTGGAAGCCTGGGTGGACGGGAAAAAACAGAGAATTTTCGGATGGGAGACTCCGTCGGATGACCCGGAATATCTGAGGTTTTTATCCTGCCTTCTGCCGCAGGTGAAGGAATTGATGCGCAGGAGAGGGCTTTTGCAGAATACCTTTTTCCATATTTCCGACGAGCCGAACTTTTCCTCGGTACATTATCAGAAGGCCCAGAAGACGGTGCGCAGGCTGTTGGATGGCTGTACGATCATAGAAGCGGTGAGCGATTATCAGTGTTATGAAAAGGGGCTGGTGGATATTCCCGTATGCTCCGTTGACCATATAGAACCTTTTTTGCAGAAGAGACCACAGAGGCTCTGGACTTATTATTGCTGTGCGCAGATGAAGGATGTTCCCAACAGATTTATCGCCCTGCCTTCCTTCCGGAACCGCGTTTATGGGGTATTGCTGTACTGGCACAGGATAGATGGTTTCCTGCATTGGGGCTTCAATTTCTATAACAGTGAGTGCTCGAGAACCCATATCGATCCCTATGAAACCGCGGATGGGAACAGAAGCTATCCTGCGGGGGATCCTTTTCTGGTTTATCCAGGAGCCGGGGGCGTTCCGGAGGAATCCCTCCGTCTTATGGTGCAGGAGGAGGGGATCAATGATTACAGAGCCCTTTGTCTGCTGGAAACATATATCGGAAGAAAGCAGGTGATGGAGCTGATCAGGCAGGAGGCCGGCATGGAGCTTGCCTTTTGGAGGTATCCGCGTAACGGTTATTTTTTACCGAGGCTGCGGAAGCGGGTGAATGACCTGCTGGAACAGATGGACAGCCTGCCAAAGCGGGTGGACAGCCTGCCGGGCAGATGAACAAGCCTGCAGAGCAGGTGGACAGCCTGCCAGAACAGGGCTGCGCGTCCGATGGGGCGTGGGAGAGGATTTGAGAATGAAGGAACAGAAAAAGGAAAAATATATTGGAATCGATATCGGGGGAACGACTGCCAAGATCGGTCTGGTCGATGCGGAGGGCACGATACTCAGATCAGAGGAGTATGCGGTGGATTTTGACGGCTATGAGACGCCGATCCTCACGACGGTGCTTGAGCGGCTTAAGAAATTCCTGGCAGACTGCGGTGTCTGCAGGCTTCAGCTGGTGGGGATCGGGGTATCCGCTACCGGCGGCATCAATACGCAGACCGGTCGCGTGGACGGGAGCGCAGGACATATCAAGAACTGGCAGGGGAGCCGGATCAAAGAAAAAATGGAAGAGGTCCTTCAGATTCCTGCATATGTGCTGAACGACGCCAATGCGGTCGCCCTCGGAGAGGTCTGGCTTGGAGCCGCAAGGGGGCGCAGGAATGTCGTCGTGGTCACCATCGGTACCGGCATCGGGGGAGGAATTATCGTGGATGGGAATCCCCTGCTGGGCAAGAGCGGCTTTGCCGGAGAAGTGGGGCACATGATCGTCAGCCACGCAGGAGAGAGCTGCACCTGCGGTAATTTCGGATGCCTGGAACGCTATGGTTCTACGAAGGCCCTGATAAAAAGGATCGAACAGGGCATCCGCGCAGGGGAGATTGAAGGCTTTGAGGACGGGGCCGTGAACGGCAGACGTATTTTTGAAGAGGTGGAGCGGGGGAATTTAGCCGTGGAGCGCACAGTAAATCTTTGGATCGATTATATTGCGGACGGCCTGATCAGCCTGATCCATATTTTTAACCCGGAAATCGTGATCATCGGGGGAGGGGTGTCCGTCCAGCGCAGGCTTTTTGTGGATAAGGTCAGGAGTAAGGTCCTTTCCAGGGCAAGAGTCGAGTTCACGGAGGGACTGGAAATCGAGCCGGCAGAGCTGGGCAATCAGGCAGGCATGATAGGAGCCGTTCATTTTTGCCGCATGAGTATGCTGTCTGAAAGGAGATGATGGACATATGGACGAACATGGAAGTAAGATGGAGAAAATCGCTGGTCTGATCAAGGGGGGATTGATCGTATCCTGCCAGGCCCTGGCAGATGAGCCGCTTTACGGCGCATATATAATGCAGAGAATGGCCGTCGCCGCCATGCAGGGCGGCGCCTCAGGCATCCGTGCGAATA
>CANPYG010000041.1 GCA_947588205.1 uncultured Acetatifactor sp.
GCCCTTGTGCTTTTTACGGTATCTTTCCAGCGCTTTGTCGTCGTACAGATATTCTTCCTTGCCCTTGGCAGGCACAGCCTTATACAGGGGCGGCATCGCCACATAAACATGACCTTCATAGATCAGTTCCGGCATGAACCGATAAAACAGGGTGAGCAAAAGATTGGAGATATGCGCCCCGTCCACATCCGCATCCGCCATGATGATGATCTTGTCATAGCGCAGCTTGCTGATATCGAAATCATTGCCGTATCCTTCCGAGAAGCCGCAGCCGAAGGCGTTGATCATGGTCTTGATCTCCGCGTTGGCCAGAACCTTATCGATGCTGGCCTTTTCCACATTCAGGATCTTGCCCCGGATGGGCAGGATTGCCTGGTAATTCCTGTCCCTCGCGGTCTTGGCGCTGCCTCCTGCGGAATCGCCCTCCACAATGAAAATCTCGCATTTGGAGGGATCCCTGGATTCACAATTAGCCAGCTTTCCATTGGAATCAAAGGAGAACTTCTGCTTCGACAGCATGTTGGTCTTGGCCTTCTCCTCCGTTTTCCGGATCTTGGCCGCCTTTTCCGCACAGCCGATAATATTTTTCAAAGTATCCAGGTTGCGGTCAAAGTAACGCACGATCTCATCACCCGTCACCTTGCTGACCACCTTCGCCGCATCCTGGTTGTCCAGCTTGGTCTTGGTCTGCCCTTCAAATCTCGGGTCAGGGTGCTTGATGGAAACGACCGCCGTCATTCCGTTGCGCACATCCGTACCGGTAAAGTTAGCGTCCTTCTCCTTCAAAATATTCAATTCCCTGGCGTAGGTATTGATCACGTTGGTAAAGGTGGATTTAAAGCCGGTCAGATGGGTACCGCCTTCGGAATTATAAATATTGTTGCAGAACCCCAGCACATCCTCATGGAATTCATTCACATACTGCAGCGCAACCTCCACGGTTATACCTTCGCTCTCCCCGCTGTAATAGATTACATCGGAAACCGCTTCCTTTGCCTTGTTCAAGTCCTTAATAAAGCCGATAATACCGTCCGGCTCGTGAAAGGTGAGCTGTTCCGGGTTCTCAGGCCGCTTATCTTCATAAAAAATCGTCAGCTGGGGATTCAGATAGGCAGTCTCATGAAGCCTGCTCTTCACCTCGTCCTCTTTAAACCGGGTCTTGTCAAAAATCGTATCATCCGGCAGGAAATTAATGGTGGTGCCGGTCTCCTTCGTCCTTCCGATCACAGGAAGTAGTCCGTCCACCAGCTCTAAGACCGGAATTCCCTTTTCATATTTATCCTCATAAATCTTTCCATCGCTCTTAACCGTTACGGTCAGCCGGTTGGAAAGCGCATTTACTACAGAAGAACCCACTCCATGCAGGCCGCCGCTTGTCTTATAGGCTGAATTGTCGAATTTGCCTCCGGCATGCAGCGTAGTAAAAACAAGCCGTTCCGCACTCATCCCCTTTTCATGCATTCCCACCGGGATTCCCCTGCCGTTATCCGTAACCGTGGCGGAACCGTCCTCCTCTAAGGTCACCCTGATCTCGCTGCAGAAGCCCGCCAGGTGCTCGTCCACCGCGTTATCCACGATCTCATAGATCAAATGGTTCAGCCCCTTGGTGGATACGCTGCCGATATACATGCCCGGGCGTTTCCTCACCGCCTCAAGTCCCTCCAGGACAGTAATGCTGGAGGCATCATAGGTACTTGTATTTGCCATTACACTAACCAATCCTTTACTGCTTTTTCAATCCAGGCGAATATATGTTCTTGTTTCATTATACAACACCTTTTGCCCGCAAGTCAACGAAAAAAAACTTTTTATCCTATTGCACATTATCAACTAATGTGCTAATATAATGACATAAAGGAAGCAACCGCCCACAAAGTGGTTGACCTCCCGGTTGGCAAAATAAGCCTACCTGAAACTGGTCAAGTTAGACAAGGTAGGCTTATTTATTTTCGCTTATTATTCCTACTATCTATGTAGGTAAGCAATGCTATCAGGAATGTACCGCCCAAAAACAACAGGCTTAATATCTCGTATGTATCCATCAGCACCACCTCCCTTCTTTTTCCAAGCCGGGAGGTTACCACCCTGCAACACGGTTGTTCCTCATTCATTTTAACTCATCTTTTCAGGTTTGTCATTTAACACGCTGTTAAATGGCAAGCCGCAATTCATCATACGTAACAGTTCTGCCGCGCCATTCGCAAAGCCGCGCTACGCGCTTTCCGTCGCTTCGCGACTACCTTTGCTCATAAAATGGCGCTCCCTCAGCCGCCAGACATGATGGAAAATTCGTGCAAGCACGATTTTCCATCATGTCTGGCGGCTGGCTGAACTGTTACACCATCATACCTCATCATATTTCATTTTCCTGCAGCATGCGATGGCCAGGGAGCCGGGTCCGATATGGCAGGCAACGCTCAGGGACAGGGGATCAATATGGATCTCTGTGGTAGGATACAGAGCCTGCAGCTCCGCCTTCAGCGCCTCCGCAGCCGCGTCATTCTGGGTGTGGGCGATGGACAGCCATACGCCGTTATCCTCCGTAATGCCGCCGAAACGGTTCTCGATATCGCTGTGGATGGCGTTCATCATAATGGATTTCCCCTGGGCAGTGGTTCTTGCCTTCGCGAAAGCATCCAGCTTCTCCCCCTGGATCTGCAGCACAGGCTTTAAGCGAAGCAGGGTTCCCAGGGCTGCCGCCGCCGGCGTAATCCGTCCGCCCTTTTTCAGATAATACAGGGTATCCAGCATAATGTAGATGCTGCTGTTGAATTTATCTTCCTCCAGAAGCTCCTTTATCTTCGCGGCGCTCTTACCTCTCTTCGCCAGCTCGATGGCGTCCAGCACGGACTGACGCTGTGTAACGGAAATCCTCTGATTGTTTACCACCTGTACCTTCCCGTCATATTCCTGCGCCAGCATGGTAGCGCTCTCGCAAGAGCTGCTCAGACCGCTGCTCATGGGAATATGTACGATCTCGTCATATTCCTGCAGCAGCTTATCCCACAGCGACAAAACCGATTCCGGAGAAGGCTGGCTTGTTGAGATATTCGCGCCTTCCTTCAACCGTTCAAAAAACTCCGGCACGGTCAGACTGATATCTTCAAAAAAAAGCTCCTCGTTGATAAAAAAAGGCATGGGAAGGACGATAATCCCCCGTTCCTTCGCTTCCTTCTGGGATATTCCACTGTTAGAATCGGTTACAATTGCAATTCTGGACATATTTTTTCTCCTTACTTCATAATTTGACTTCCATTCGTCTTCCTTTTAGGGGTATATTTTACAAATTCCCCTTCAAATCCCTTTTCGGATTCCTCTTCAAATTCCCTTTCAGATTTCATTTCAGGGAATCCGCTCTTTTCTACTGCTTTTCCCGCATAAAGCTTTTTATATTTTACTTTCAGATACTTCTAAAGTCAACACTTTCTGTTGCGATTCTTTCAAAATGCTCCCTCAAAGGCAGATTTTCCGGGAGAATAAGACCTGGATCCTCTCTCAGGATGCGCTCCACCGCATCCGCCGCCTGCTTCAGCAAAGAAGCGTCACTATAAATATCCCCAATTCGGAATGCAAACGCTCCGCTCTGTCGGATTCCGAACAGATCGCCCGGTCCCCTCAGTTTTAAATCCTCGGACGCGATATGGAAGCCGTCGTTGGAATGGTTCAGGATATCCAGCCGCTCCATAGTCTCCCTGTCCTCCTTGGTGCTGATAAAAATGCAATAGCTCTGATGCGCCCCCCGCCCCACGCGTCCCCTGAGCTGATGGAGCTGGGCAAGACCAAAACGCTCCGCGTTTTCCACCATCATGACAGTGGCGTTCGGCACATTGATCCCTACCTCAATCACGGTGGTGGAAACCAGCACCTGAATTTTTCCGGCGGCAAACTCCTCCATGATCCGGTTCTTATCCGCCGGACGCATTTTCCCATGCAGACAGGAAATCTGGATCCAGGCAGGCAGCGCAGCTTTCAGCTTTTCCGCGTAATCTACCACATTTTCCGCTTCCTCTAACTCCCCTTCCTCCACCATGGGACAGATTACATAAGCCTGCCTCCCCATGGCGACCTGCCTTGCAATAAATTCATAGGCCTTGGGGCGATAGGAGGTATTGACCACACAGTTTTTAATGGGGAGACGGTCGGCAGGGAGCTCGTCAATTATGGAAATCTTCAGATCTCCGTATAAAATAATGGCCAACGTCCTGGGGATCGGGGTCGCACTCATGACGAGCACATGCGGCGTATTTCCCTTTTGGGCCAATCTTTCCCGCTGCCTCACGCCAAAACGGTGCTGCTCATCCGTCACGACCAAGGCAAGGGACTGAAATTTCACCTTGTCCTGAATCAGAGCATGGGTCCCGATTACGAGATTGACCTCTCCCGCTTCAATCCGCGCATAGGCGTCCTTTTTCTCCTTCGCCGTCATGGACCCCACCAACAGCGCCGGGCGAAAAGGCAGACGATACGTCTCCACATACTGCCTGACCGTCTCGTAATGCTGCGCGGCCAGCACCTCGGTAGGAGCCATCATCGCCCCCTGATATCCGTTGCAGACACATTCCAGCAAAGCCAACAGGGCGACGATCGTCTTGCCGGAGCCCACGTCTCCCTGGACAAGACGGTTCATGCATAAACCGCCCTCCATATCGTTTTGAATCTCCTCCCATACCTTAAACTGCGCCTTGGTCAGGGAAAAGGGCATGGCGTTCAGGAATCGGGATGTTTCCTCTGTCGGCCTCATAGGATATTCATTGGGAAGATTCCGGGAAAGATCCTTATTTTTCTGAAGTATCATCAGGAACTGAAAGAATTCGTCAAATACCAGCCGTCTCCTTGCTGCCAGCAGCGCTTCCCGATCCATGGGAAAATGGATATCGCACAGGGCATCCCTCCCGGACTCCAGGCGGCAGCTTTCAAGGAGCCATGCGGGATAGTATTCCTTTTCATATTCATAAAAGGTCAACGCCTGCTTCATGGCCTTCTGAACCGTCTGATTGGTCAGCCCCTTCGTCAGCGCGTACCTAGGCTGAATACAGCTCATCTGCCTGGCATAATCAGTTTCCGAGAAAATTTGGGGCTGCTCCATGAGCTTCCCGCTGCCCCTGGTCTGCACCAGACCGCGGAAGATGTAGAATCCGCCGCTTTTCAATACATTTTTCAAAAAGGGCATATTATAAAAAGTAAGCGTCATCCCGCCGGAAGCGTCCCTGATGACGACGTTCAGGATGGAAAGGCTTCTCACCTTTTTCAGGTTCGGAATGCCCACCACACAGGCTCTCACGGCGCACACTGCCCCGGGCGCGACTGCACTTATCATCACAGGGTCTTCAAAAACCTCATAATCCCTCGGATAATGGCGGATCAAATCCCCAACTGTTTCTATATCCAGCTTCTGAAAAAGCTTCTGTGTTTTTTCCCCGATTCCTTTGACCTGTAAAACAGGGGTTTGATCGTTCATGGATATCCTCTCCCGGCCTCTAAATTACCTTCATTATGATCTCTTTTTTGTTTCCCTCAAGGCTTCCTTTTTTCAAGGCTTCCTTTTTCTCAAAGCTTCTTTTTCTCAAAGTTTCTTTATGACCGCATTCATTATACATTACTTTTCCAACTCTGTAAACCAAAACCAAACGAGGCATAGTTCTGTTAAACACACATTGATCCTTGTAAAATAGAAAAAATATATCCTTGTAAAAACTGAAAAAAAAAGATCCTTGTAAAAATTGAAAAAATAGATCCTTGTAAAAACAAAAAATGAAGAGGGAATATGAAAAGGGATATATCCGCTCATTGACAGATATATCCCCTCTCAATTACGCATTATAATATATCATGGATTATCAAATCACTCCACAGAAATCACATAGTAATAAATAGGCTGGCCGCCATACTGCAGCTCCACGTCACAGGCGGGATAAGCGTTCTCAATGTCAGCCCGCAGCTTCCCAGCAGCCTCCTCGGTCACATCGCAGCCATAATAAATGCTGATGAGCTCAGAATCTTCATCCACCATCCGGGAAACCATTTCCTCCGTTACATAGTTCATGTCGACGCCCACAGAAAGGATTCCGTCGTCGCCGATCCCCATATAATCTCCTTCCCGGATCTCCTTATCGTCGATCTTGGTATCCCGTACCGCATAGGTAACCTCGCCGGTCTTCACATGGTCGATCTCGCCCAGCATCGTCTCTTCATTTTCATCTATGGTCAGCTCCGGCACATAATTGATCACGGCAGTAATCCCCTGCGGGATGGTCTTGGTTGGAATGACCAGCAGATTCTTGTCGGTCATGAGCTCCGCGGCCTGTCTGGCAGCAAGTATAATATTTTTATTATTGGGGAGGACAAAAATCGTATCCGCGTTCACGGCCTCCACTGCGTCAAGAATATCCGCGGTGCTGGGATTCATGGTCTGGCCGCCTTCAATGATATGGTCTACGCCCAGACTCTGGAAGATCTCATTGATGCCATCCCCTACCGATACTGCGATAAATCCCACCGGTTTGGGCGGCTCGTCCTTATGGGGCTTCTCCTGATTTTTTTTCTGTGCCCGCTCCTGGTTTTCCTCCTGTGCCTGCCCTTGCGCCCCTTTTGCGCCGTTTCCTTCCGGATGGGATTCCGCTTTCAGTTCGCCACTCATTTCCTTGGAGCCCGCGCCTTTTTCAGACATTTTAAACAGCTTTTCCTGGTGCTCCAAACGCATATTGTCAATCTTCATATTGGATAATGCACCATACTTCAACGCTCTCTGGATAACCAGACCCGGATCGTTGGTATGTACATGTACCTTCACCACGTTCTCATCTGCCACACAGACAATGGAATCTCCGATAGATTCCAGATAGGCCTTGAAATCCATCTCCTGTTTAATATTGAAGGGCTTATTCAGTATAATGATAAATTCCGTACAGTAACCGAACTTAATCTCCGCCTCAGCCTGGGCCTCCACAGAAGGACCTTCGGATCTGGACGCACCGCTCCCTGACGCTCCAGCCTGAATATTCAGATCAATCTCTTTGCCGCAAAAAGCATCATACGCGCCGCCCAACACCTCAACAAGCCCCTGGCCGCCTGAATCCACCACGCCGGCCTGCTTAAGGACAGGCAGAAGCTCCGGGGTCTTGCTCAGCACAACCCTTGCATGCTCCAAAACAGCCCCCAGGAAAGCTTCCATATCCTCTGCGCCATCCTCTCCCAGCTCTCTTGCCTTATCCGCCGCGCCCCTGGCAACCGTGAGGATCGTTCCCTCCTTGGGCTTCATAACGGCCTTATATGCCGTCTCCACGGCCTTGTCAAAGGCATCGCAGAGTATGGTTATCGTAAGCTCTTCCTCTGACTTGATCCTCTTGGTGAATCCACGGAACAGCTGTGACAGGATCACCCCGGAATTACCCCTTGCGCCCCTTAAGGAGCCACTGGAAATGGCCTTTGACAGACTTTCCATGGTAATATCCTCCCCCAGTGCCGAAACTTCCCTGGCGGCTGACATGATCGTCATGGTCATATTGGTACCGGTATCCCCGTCAGGCACCGGGAAAACATTCAGTTCATTGATCCATTCTTTTTTGGATTCCAGATTCTTTGCTCCGGCTAAGAACATCTTTGCAAGCATCTTAGCGTCGATCGTATGAAAAGCCACAGTTTATCCTCCTTAATCAATCACTCTAACACCTTCGACAAAGATGTTGATCTTCTCAATTTCCAGACCGGTAAAAGCCTCTACCTTGTATTTCACACTATCAATCAGATTATTCGATACGGCAATAATGCTCACGCCATATGCCACAATCACATGGAAATCAAGAATAAGCTTATTATTCTTCATTGTCACGGAAATTCCCCGCGTGATGCTGTCCTTTTTGAGCAGCCGGACCAGACCGTCCTTCATGCTTACGCCTGCCATACCGACAATACCAAAACACTCTGTCGCAACAGTACCTGCATATTGTGCGATCACCTCATTGTCTATCACGATGCTGCCCATGTGGGTACTCATGGAACTTTTCATGTTAAACCTCCTGATACTTATTTCCTGTTTCAATTCTGTAAAACCTTAAGAGCGTATGCTCATGAACTCTATTATACATTCTTTCCAGAAAAAAGAAAATATAAAATTGAAAAAATAGAAAAAAAGAATATTACCCCTTGCTTTTCTGATTCATTTCTGTTAATATATTAGCGTTGCGAGTCATTCTCGCTGATTTTCATAAAATAGACTATGGCGTTGTCACGCAGACGTTGGGAGGTGTCAAAATGGCTAGGTGTGATATTTGTGGAAAGGGTGCTCATTTCGGGAATAATGTGAGCCATTCTCATAAAAGAACGAATGCGGTCTGGAATGCTAATATCAAGAGGGTAAAGTGCAAGGTCAACGGCGCGACAAAGAGACTGCACGTTTGTACCGGCTGCCTGAAGTCAGGCAAAGTTGAAAGAGCATAACAAGCATTGATAACATTACTCAGGTTTTAGAAAGCCCGTCCTGTTTCAGGACGGGCTTTTTAAAACCTTTACAGTACCCTCAGTCCGTAAAGCAATAATATCCCACAAACAAAAGCAAGGCCATCATAATCAGACCTATAAACCGATTATTCACGACGACCATCAATAGCATACCTATCGCTATAAAAAAGGAAATCAGCCCAACTATTTTTTTGATATCCACTCTTCTGCCCATCCACCGCAAATCAAACGGCCGCGGTGCAATCTGCCGCATACCTTATTTTATTTTATGCCGACAGGGACAAAAGTGAACCTTGTTTAATAAAATAACAGGCTTCCGTACACCAAAGGCACTGCCAAATGGATCAGCAGAATTCACCATTTAACATGTTCTTCACTTGTTCTCCTCCGGAAAAGCAATGTCTACCGCATCAGCGTCCGGGATCATCTCCTCCTTTTTGGAAGTAAACTTATCCACCAGATCCGGAATCATATCTATAATTTTAGTCACGGTATCCTGATTCTTCACATTGACAAGCCTGGTAGTGCCGTTTTTGATCACAAGCACCGCGCTGGGCGTCATCTTTCCGCCCAAGCCCCCGGCTCCGGACGCGGTTCCCTTCTGATTGTTATTTCCTGCGCCGGCTCCAACCCCAAAGCTCACATCCACCAACGGCAATATAATGGTATCGCCGATCTGCGTGGCTTCTCCTACCACTGTCTTAGTTGACAATACCGTATCCATGCCCCGAAGCAGGGAATCCACTACTCCTTGAAATTGATTATCCTTTTCTGCCATTTATCTGCCCTCCATTTTTAGTTGCTTTACAAAACCATGCAGCCTGCGGTCAAACAGCACATGCGCCGAATGAAATAATAACATCACTACCGTAATCCTGCCCCGCACAAAAAGCTCCCCCCGTAACACCGCATTTTCAAAATCAGGTGTCACGGAAATATTCTTTCCCAAATACGGGGAAAGCATACCATATACCGCCATGCAATAGCCTGTGGTATCAGGGGAGCCCGTACCGATTAGAATCTGTCCTTTTATTTTTCTTGGACGGATGGTTCTTAATATCCTTCCCAGGCGAAAAAAACCGCTTGCGAATAAAAGCTTGCTGTCCTCCTTCTGTATGAGCTCCAGATAGTATTGAACCCGGTTGAAAATATCCTTAAGCTTTTCCGCAAAACCTGAAATCTTTTGATAAAGATTGTCCTTTCCCTCCTGGAGGTTTCCCCATTTTTCCTGCATGGTCTGAAAAATCGGCTTCTTTTCCTGCTTTCTATCTTGCTGTCCGAAGCTTTCCTGTCCAAGGCTTTCCTCCCCCTGGCTTTCCTGTCCGAAGCTTTCCTGCCTACAGCTTTCCTGCCCCGGGGAACATGCACATGTGGGCTCCTTTTTCACCGTATTTTCCGCATTTTCTGCGTTGTCCGCCTTATCCTCTTTTTTCCCATCTTCTTTTTGGGTATCCGACCCGCTCTCTTTTCTCCCCTTCTTTTTATCCTTGTCCGCCCCTGTCTTCGCGGTATCCAGCACTGGAATGCCCAATGCCCTCGCCACCAGGTTCCCGGGCTTGGGATAGCGGAAATCAACCCGCACCAGCCCAAAAAGCCACCTGATCTTAACGAAAACTTCCATTCGTTCTTCATCCCGGATTCCGCGAATCCGGTAAGAGATTGGGAAAAACAATACCAACAGCAGAAGAAGCAGCAAAAGCAATACAGCCGCCAGCAATATCCAGCCCAAAACAATGAGCAGTTTTATTATCATCCCTGACATAGTAGGTACTCCCTAAGGGCGCAGTCACCGCGCGCATTTAAGCATTCCTGTGCCATTTTTTCAATAATCTGGATTGCTTCCCCGTAAGACTGGGCAATTCCCACAACAACAGGCGGATTCTTACGGTAATAAGGCCAGCCGAGCGTCTTGCTTTCAAAAATATCCAACTGATCCACCCCGTTTCTGGACAACACGATCACATAAACCCTCGCCATCACAGGATTCCGGGCAAGCTGCTTCTTAATCTTATCCAGTTTCCCGGCGGTGATCCCATCGCTCAGGTACAGCCTCGGATGATATTGGATATCTGCCGACATTCAGCTCTCCTTCTAATAATACTTCTTGCTTCCCCAGAGATTGTTGCGCTTTAACTCCAGGTATTCTTCATATGCTTTCTCCAAAATCTGCTTCTCATTGGCAAATTTTAAAAGATGGTAGGCTTCATGGTATTTATAATATCCGGAATCAACAAAAAATTCTTCCCTTTGCGGCTTGCTGTAATAGCTGTCCGCCATCATCAGATACCAGTGTACCTCCTTTTCCACAGTATCCTCCGGAACGGAAAAGGAGTACTCGCTCTTCCCGATATATTTGATGATGGATGCCTTTGCCCCGGATTCTTCCAGTACTTCACGCAGGGCGGTCTCCTTATATTCCTCTCCCTGCTCAACCGTACCCTTGGGAAGGACCCAGCCTTCATATTTATTCTTGTAATTCTTATACAAGAGTAAAATCTTCCCACGAAAAATCACCACACCACCACAGCTTGTTGCTTCAATCATTGCAATTCCTCCTGATTTGGTGTGTCAATTATTGACTGATTACAAGTATATCGTAATTTTTCTGTTCACGCAACATAATTTTTTGAAATCAGGAAAATCCTGTCTGATTCATCCTTTCCAGGAGCAGGCGGATTTATTCAACGCCTCTTTTTTCATGGGCGGTGGTATATTCCGCAAATGGAAGAGCATTTTTTTCTGTTTTGCCAAGGTCTGTGTTCCCATCCAACAACCGATTAAAAAAACGGAAAATATCATCCGCTTCCCGGCCTGTCTCAATTGTAAAATCCAGTCTCAGCTGCGCAATATTTCTCCACTTTATACAGGTACTGTGCAAGGACAGGGGTACGGAATTATATATTGTATTCATACAATGCTTACAGTTCACCGTCACAGGGAATCTTTTCTGATAGCGGTCTGTCAGAAAGGCTATTCCTTCCGTTGGCTGTGCGCCGCACTGCCCCATTGTTTTTACGACGCAATTGGCTGTGACCATCAGGGGAAGATAGCCATAGATTACTTTTTCCGCCTTCATCTGTCCGAATCTATGTACGGGGGTATGCCCCGCTTCCTGTTTCATTCCCTTCCCGTACCCGCAGCCGGACATTTCAGCGCCTTGCAGCAGAATCCGTTGTTCCCGGGCGTTCAGCTCATAGGGAAGGCAGAAGGAATCCAGCTTATTTCCCCAATATTCCAAAGTCCGCTGATTCCAGATATAAAAGCATGCGTCGGAAGCTATTTTCTTTTGATAATGATGCGCCTCAAGATAAGCATATCCTTCCAGGGAGCGGACCATGCATCCCGAAATTTCCTCCATTCCGGCAATCGCAAGCACTTTATCCAGATAAGGGGCATCCTGCGTGCGCAAAATACGCGGCAAAGCCAAAAAGACTTCCGCCCTCCGGGCAAATTCTTTTGTCAACTTCTCAGCCTCCGAAGCATCCTTCCCGGCGAACAGGTCGCTTTCAAGATATATTCTGGACGGAATATATCCCGCCGAGATCAGATTCTGAAATGCCCGGAACTGCTCTATTGTGGTAAGGACAACATTTACTCCAGGCTCACTGCTGTCTTCAGCCCTTCGGCTGTTCTCCGCCGTTTTTACGCTCAATCCCGATTCCGTTCCCGATTCCGTCGCCTTTCTTCCTGCGCAGAGCCCATTTTCCAGGATCAGACGTTCTTCCAGGCAATGTACCGCTTTGCGGCGAAGCTCATTTAAGGCCTTTAAAGAATAAAATGCGTTTTCGTCCACGGTAATCCAGGTTTCTCCGGGAGAAAATGCCGTATCCCCCAGCTTCTGCAGCTGCTTTTTGATATTTTCTTCCGTAACCGGCTGATTCCGGGCAGGCGGTACAGTCTCTCCTGTGACGGTGACGGAAACATCACCGAAAAGGAAAGTTACCTGTGCAGGCTTTCCGCAGGAAAACTCCGCATAAATGTCAACAGGAAGCGTCGGCTTTTTCTGCAGATACTGCTTTCGTATCTGCGCAAGAAGCGCTTCATCGCCGCTTCTGTAGGCGGAGCCATCCGGCGTTATCATTTCTTTGCCGTTATGCTTATTATAATATCCCTCCTGTATCCCGCTTCGGATATACAGGCCGGAAAGGACTTCCCAGTCTTGTGGTGCGATCTTCTGCCGGCTCTCTGGGCGGGCGTAATAACGATCAATATATTTACGATAAACCGCAGTGACTCCTGCGGCATATTCCGGCTTTTTCATGCGTCCCTCGATTTTGAGGGAATCGACCCCCGCCTCTATCAGGGCAGGAAGCAATTCAATGGTACACATATCCTTCAGGCTTAAGGGATATCCGGAGGCAGGCTGATTTTTCACGGATGAATCCTGTGTCGGATACCTTCCGTTATTTCCCTCTGCGGATGGTATGCTGACGGAATAAGGCAAACGACAGGGCTGGGCACAACGACCCCTGTTGCCGCTCCTGCCGCCCAAAAGGGAACTGAACAGGCACTGCCCCGAATAACAGTAGCACATCGCCCCATGGATAAAAACCTCTATTTCCAGTCCGGTCGCTTCTTTCAGCGTTTTTATCTCATTTAAACTAAGTTCCCTGGCTGGAACAATACGGCAGACCCCCAGCTTCTTTACATAATCCGCCCCACATGCTCCTGTCAGCGTCATCTGGGTGCTGGCATGAAGCTCCATGTCCGGGAAATGCTCCCGGATATAGAGCAGAACCCCAAAGTCCTGCACAATCACCCCATCCAGCCCTGCCTCATAAAAAGGCCTTACGGATGCATCCAGATCCTCCCACTCACTGTCCTTGACCAGCGTATTGACCGTCAGATAGACCTTTTTGCCCAAAACATGCGCATACCGGATGCAGCAGATCAGCTCTTCCTCTGTAAAATTCTCCGCATAGGCCCTGGCGCCGAATTTGCTTCCTCCCAAATATACCGCATCCGCGCCGGCAGCCAACGCCCCATAAAAGCCTTCCATGTTCCCTGCCGGCGCCAGCAGCTCCACTTTTTTTGCTCTCATCTTAACATAAAAGCTGCCCGGTGTATCTGGGCAGCCCCTTTCCTGTCTTCTCTTTTTTTATACCTTCCTTTGCAGGGTAAAATTGAAGTATTTTGACCCCTGGAAAAACGCGCTTCATTCGATATATTCGCGTACAGTCCGTCACACCGCCGCGAACGCCGCGTCAAGGTCGGCGAGAATATCGTCGATATCCTCGAGTCCGACCGAGAAGCGTACCATGCCGGCTTCAATCCCGGCCGCGATCAGTTGCTCATCAGTCAGCTGGCGGTGAGTCTCACTCGCCGGATGGAGCACGCATGTGCGGATATCGGCAACATGGACTTCATTCGACGCAAGCGACAGCGAGTTCATGAACTTCATCGCCGCCTCTTTACCGCCCTTGATCACGAACGATATGACGCCGCTGCATCCGGACAGATACTTTTCCGCAAGTACGTGGTTTTCATCACTCTCGAGTCCCGGGTAGCGGACGCTCTCAACTTTGTCGTTAGCTTCAAGATACTTCGCGACCTTCATCGCGTTTTCGCAGTACTGCTTCATGCGGACGGCAAGCGTCTCAAGTCCAAGATTGAGCAGGAACGCGGAGTGCGCCGCCGGATAGACGCCGAAATCACGCATCAGCTGCATGCGCGCCTTGATGATGTACGCCGCCTTGCCGTACATCTTAGTGTAACACAGTCCATGGTATGACTCGTCCGGCTCCGTAATGCAGGGGAATTTACCGGACGCTTCCCAGTCAAATTTACCGCTGTCGACGATAACGCCGCCGACCTGCACCGCGTGACCGTCCATATACTTAGACGTTGAATGCACAACGATGTCGGCACCGAACTCAAACGGACGGCATAGTATCGGCGTTGCGAACGTGTTGTCGACGATAAGGGGTACTTTGTGCGCATGGGCGAGCTTTGCGAGACGCTCAATGTCAAGCACGGTCAGCGCCGGATTAGCGATTGTTTCACCGAACACAGCCTTTGTGTTTGGCTTGAATTTAGCATTGATATCCTCGTCTGTGTCGTTTTTGTCGATGAATATACACTCGATGCCCATCTTTTTTAACGTAAACGAAAAGAGATTGACGGTACCTCCGTATATCTCTGTCGTGCTGAGAAAGCTGTCGCCCGCCTCGCAGATGTTAAGTATTGACAGAAGCGTAGCCGCCTGTCCTGACGTCGTACACATAGCGCCGACACCGCCCTCAAGATCGGCAATCTTATTCTCCACTGCCATAACGGTCGGATTCGCAAAACGCGAATATATGAGCGAGCGCGTCGGATCATCAAAGACTGCCGCAACCTCCTCTGTTGAATCATATACATATGTCGTGCTCTGCACGATCGGCACAACCCGCGGCTCCGAATTTTTGGGCTCATAGCCTGAATGAAGACATTTTGTAGCAGTTTTCATTTTTATGTGCTCCCTATATTTTATATTTTTCCCACATCGGACTTATTTAGAAGGCTGTCTCCCTGCTTTTTTCTCCGCGGCCTCAAGCTTCATCTGCGTGGAGATCAGCTCATGCTTCAGGTCATAAACCTCCTTTTCCCTGGTTTGCAGTTCTTCCTCCAAAAGCCCGATCTGCTTCTTCGCTTTCATATAATCATCAGCAAGATTCAGTTGGATCAGCGTATTCTGGACGTCCAGAGGCTGACGCAGAAAGCCCTCTGACTTGCTGTATTCATTGATTTTATTATTCACATAGGACGCTACCTTCTGCAGGTATTCCTCGCTCTCATAGCCCGCCAGCGTATAAACCTTGCCGCCAATGATCACTTCTGTATCTGTTTTAGAAGACATAAGCCCCTCCTCCTTTGTTTTTCATCGTTCTTCCATCGCTCCCTCCGGTCGCGTTTGGTCATCTGCTCATAAGCTACATTATCATACTCATGACCTTACGGTCATTCGTTAGCTTATCAGGTGAAATCAAATGTCCGCTTCGCGGCCGTTTAATTTCCTTCCGATAAGCTACATTATATATCAGAACAATAGGTGAGACAAGCTTTTTTCTTATTAAAATCAGCTAAAATCATTGCTGTGTGAACAGTCCCATGCCAAGATGCGCATATGCAAGCTCTGTAGCTACCCTTCCCCGCGGGGTACGGTTGATCAGACCATTCATCAGAAGGTATGGCTCGTAAACATCTTCGATGGTTCCCGCATCCTCCCCGATGGCGGCTGCCAGCGTATCGAGCCCTACGGGGCCTCCCTGAAACTTCTGGATCATGGTCATGAGCATATTGCGGTCTATACGGTCCAGTCCCATCTTATCCACGTCCATGAGATCCAGGGCAGTCTTCGCAACCTCCTCCGTGATCACTCCGTCATATTTCACCTGGGCAAAGTCCCGCACCCGCTTTAACATCCGGTTCGCCAGTCTCGGCGTTCCCCGGCTTCTTCTCGCCAGCTCCACGGCTCCCTTCTCCTCAATCTCCACATTGAGGATCCTGGCTGAATGAAGGATGATGGTCTTTAATTCCTCCACCGTATAAAATTCGAGATGGTGTATCATTCCAAAGCGGTCACGCAGCGGCGCCGTCAGAAGCCCCGCCCTGGTAGTTGCGCCCACCAGGGTAAACTTAGGTAGGTTCAGGCGCACGGAACGGGCGGATGCTCCCTTTCCGATCATGATATCAATGCAGTAATCCTCCATAGCAGGGTACAGCACTTCCTCCACCTGACGGTTCAGACGATGGATCTCATCCACAAAAAGCAGGTCCCTTTCCTCCAAGTTGTTCAGGATCGCTGCCATTTCACCAGGCTTTTCTATTGCAGGTCCGCTGGTCACCCGCAGATTGACCCCCATCTCATTGGCGATGATGCCGGCGAGGGTGGTCTTGCCCAGACCGGGCGGGCCGTAAAACAGAACATGGTCCAGGGCATCTCCCCTCTGTCTGGCCGCCTGAATATAAATCTTAAGGTTCTCTTTCACCTTGGATTGACCGATGTAGTCATCAAGCCTTTGCGGCCTCAGAGAGCCTTCTATCTTCGCATCTTCTTCAGTTAATGTGGTCTCGATCATTCTTTTTGCCATGGGCGAACCTGCCTTTTATCCGTACTTTCACGAAATCCTCTTAAATATATTATCTTCAATATAAAAAAATCTCGTTCTTTCTTCCTCAAAACATCTTCTTAAGGGCTGCCTTCAACACAGCGCCGGAATCCATCGACTCAACCCCTTCTATGGAATTTACCGCCTTAAGGGCTTCCGCCTGCCCATATCCAAGGGAAACAAGAGCCTCCACCGCTTCTCTCTTCTGTTCAGAATCCACTGAAGCAATATTGCCGCCATAGGAAGCTGCTTCTGCCCCAATCTCTGTATCCTCCACGCTGATCTTCCCCTTCAGTTCCAGGATCAGCCGCTCCGCTGTGCGCTTTCCGATTCCCGGGGCTTTGGAAATTGCCTTCACATCCCCTGACAGAATTGCAAAGCGCAGAGAATCCGCATCCAGCGCCGATAATAATGCCAATCCGCCCTTAGGGCCGATCCCGCTGACCGTAAGACAAAGCTTAAACAGCCTGAGCTCATCCCTGGTTAAAAAACCATATAATAAAAATGCGTCCTCCCTGACACAGGTATAGGTATAGAGCTTCGCCTGCATGCCGATCCCCGGAAGCCTGGCAGCGGTGGAACCGGAAATGTTCACATTATATCCGATTCCATTTACATCCAGGACAACATTGTCCTCTTCCATATACTCTATGATGCCGTTTATATATGCGATCATAACGCCCTCGCTTCCTGAATCTTTTGCCTAAGCAATCTTTGCTTATACAACCTTTGCAAAAACAACCTTTTCTATATCAGCATAACACATCCGAACATATGTTTCAAGCTTTTTTTTGCACTGATCATCCGCTTTCACTGTGCTTTCATTGTGCTCTCACCGCAACTCATACTATGCTTTTACTGCAATCCTTACTATGCTTTTACTGCAACCCTCACCATGCCCTCATTCTATTTTCCCAATACTTTGTCTATAGGTTCTAAGCTGTCTTCCGTTCTTCCCCATTGCCTGCCTGACGCAGAACCCTTCTATAGACCACAAGCCAGCAAACCAGATGCACCGCAAAGGTCAATCCCCAGCTGATGGGATAAGACCAATAAAGGCATTCCAGGGTGTGGATCTTCCGAAAGATCGTCATGATCCAGAGAATCCGGAAACCGCACGCGCCGGTCAGGGAAACGATCATGGGCATAATGGAATAGCCCATTCCCCTCATGGAACCCACCATCACATCCATCATGCCGCACAGACAATAAAAGGTACAGATGATACTCATCCGCAGCAGCCCATACTGGATCACCTCCATGTCCGGAGAATACAGTCTCAGGATCACATTGCCGAACAGATATGCCAGGTTTCCAAACACAAGCCCCACGCCGATCACAAGCCCCTGACAGATGAGCAGGATTTTCCCGATCCGTTTGAACTTCATCGCCCCGTAGTTCTGCCCCGTAAAGCTGATGGCAGTCTGATAAAAGGAGTTCATGGCGGTATAAACAAATCCCTCTACGTTGGAGCCCGCAGTATTTCCCGCCATGGCCACAGAACCAAATGAATTCACCGAGGACTGGATCAGGACATTGGACACGGAAAAAAGAGCCCCCTGCAGTCCGGCCGGCACACCGATCTGTATCATTTTAAGGAGCTTATCCTTACTGATATGAAGCCCCTTAAGCTCGAGATGACAGACGCCATCGGATTTTATCAGACATCTGAGCACGAGGACGGCGGAGATCGTCTGGGAGACCGACGTTGCCAGGGCTACGCCTGCCACTCCCATATGAAACTCGATCACGAAGAACAGGTTCAGCGCCACATTGACGATTCCCGCTATAAACAGATAATATAAGGGTCTCCTGGTATCCCCGATAGCCCGCAGGATCGCGCTGCCGAAGTTATAGGCCATCATGGCGGGCATTCCCACAAAATAAATCCGCATATAAATCACGGACTGGCCGATCACGTCCTCCGGGGTGCCCATGAGCTGCAGGGCCGGACTCGCCAAAAGGCAGCCCACCAGCACCAGAAAAACACCGCTTATGAGGGCCGTGGCGACCGCCGTATGTACCATATCATGAACCTCGCCATCTTGGCCGGAGCCGTAAAATCTGGCGACCAGCACATTTGCGCCTACAGACAGGCCTACGAATACATTGATCAGAAGATTGATCAGGGCGCCGGTGGATCCTACCGCGGCAAGTGCCTGATTGCCGGCATAACGTCCCACCACGATCACATCCGCCGCATTGAACAATAGCTGCAGAATACCGGAAAGCATCACCGGTACAGCAAAGATCACGATCTTGTGAAACAGAGGACCGTTACACATGTCTATTTCATATTTTTTATCCGTCTGAGCCTGATTACTCATTTTCTGCCATCTCCTTTTATGAATCCTGCTTTCATCAAGCACATAATATGCCATAAATCCCCATCCGGTCTCGCATCTGGATGGGGATCTCTCTTCATCATCTCTGGCTGTTAATATAATTGATCAGACCGCCTTCCGCAATGATCCTCTGCATGAATTCAGGAAAAGGCTGCCCCTTGAATTGTGTTCCCTTTGTGCGGTCATAGATTGTGCCGGAATCGAAGTCCACCTCCACTTCATCCCCTGCCTCGATCCCTTTGGAAGCCTCCGCGCATTCAATGATGGGCAAACCGATATTGATGGCGTTGCGGTAAAAAATCCGGGCAAAGGTCTCCGCGATCACGCAGCTTACCCCTGCCGCCTTGATGGCAATGGGCGCATGCTCCCTGGAGGAGCCGCAGCCGAAGTTCTTCTCTGCAACTATGATATCCCCCTTACGAACCTTTTTCATAAAATCCTTGTCGATATCCTCCATACAATGGGCAGCCAGTTCTTCCGGGTCGGAAGAATTCAGGTACCTTGCAGGAATAATCACATCGGTATCCACATTATCCCCATATTTAAATACTGATCCTTTTGCATTCATGATCTATTTTCCTTCCTGGTCAATTTCTATGCTTCTCTTATAAACTTCTTTCCATTTTCAAACCAATCTGTTTTTGCTCTTTTTGTTTTTACTGCTTTTGCCGCTCCTGTTTTTACTCAAATTTCAGGCAGTTGGCACGGGCAGGCGATCCTTCCCATCACAGCGCTGGCCGCCGCTACCGCAGGGCTTGCCAGATAGACCTCGCTCTTCACATGTCCCATACGGCCGACAAAATTGCGGTTGGTAGTGGATACACAGCGTTCTCCTTCGGCCAGGACCCCCATGTAACCAGGCAGGGTCCACAGGTAGGAGTGCTCACAATGGCTCCGGCTTCAATAAAGATTTTCAACAGCCCCTCTTCCATGGCCTGCAGGTAAATTGCCTGAGTGGCCGGAATCACGATACACCGCATTCCCTCCGCCACATGCCTTCCGGTCAGCACCTCCGCCGCGATCCGCAGGTCATCCAGCCTGCCGTTGGTACAGGAACCGATCACGACCTGGTCAATGGCGATAGGCTCCGTGATCTCATCAATGGTATGTGTGTTCTCAGGCAGATGCGGGAATGCGACTGTAGGACGGAGGGCGCCCAGGTCAATGGTATATTCCTCATCATATTCCGCATCCTCATCCGCCGTAAAAATACGATAGGGACGGCTGGAATGTTCCTTCATATAAGCCTCCGCTATATCGTCCACCGGGAAAATACCGTTTTTCCCGCCGGCTTCAATGGCCATATTGGCAATTGTAAAACGGTCATCCATGGAAAGGTTATGGATTCCGTCCCCGGTAAATTCCATGGAGCGGTACAAAGCGCCGTCCACACCGATCATTCCGATAATATGTAAGATCACATCCTTGCCGCTGACCCATTTCCCCGGCTTACCCACCAGATGAAAACGGATTGCCCCGGGAACCTTGAACCAAGCTTTGCCGGTTGCCATGCCTGCCGCCATGTCTGTACTGCCCACACCGGTGGAAAAAGCTCCCAGCGCCCCGTAGGTACAGGTATGGGAATCCGCCCCGATGATCACATCCCCGGCAACCGTCAATCCCTTTTCCGGAAGGAGGGCATGCTCGATTCCCATCTCACCCACCTCGAAATAATTCGTGATCCCGTTGCGTCTCGCAAACTCTCTCACGCATTTGCAGTGCTCAGCTGATTTAATATCCTTATTCGGAACAAAATGGTCGGGAACCAGTGCGATCTTATCCTTATCGAACACACCGCTGACCTTCATTTTATCCATTTCCTTAATTGCCACCGGACTGGTAATATCGTTTCCCAGCACCAGGTCCAGCTTCGCCTCGATCAACTGCCCGGCCTCCACCTTTTCCAGCCCGGCTGCAGCCGCAAGGATCTTCTGCGTCATTGTCATTCCCATATTGCTCTTCCTCCTGCCTTCAGTTTCCACATTTTTGCAATCATACCTGTAAGCATCATAACACACCAAGACGCCGGAAACAAATATATTTATTTTATGCTTGCTATAATGTGAATTTATGGTGTAAAATATTTATAAAATTTTAGGTTATAGTGTGAGAAGTACATCTATCCGCCCATGCATTAGGGCGTTTCGCGAAGAAGTCCATAATCTCACACCGGAACGCACGGGGAGGGTTCCATATGACGCAGTTTTTAAATCAGTATTATGTATTTTATATCACCGCCCAATGCGGAAATATTTCCAACGCTGCCAAACGTCTCTATATCAGTCAGCCTGCCGTAAGCAAAGCAATCTCCAAGCTGGAGGAAGGACTTGGAACGGAACTGTTTTGCCGTAATTCCAGAGGCGTCGCCCTCACGGAAGCAGGGGAGCTACTCTACCATCAACTGGAAACCGCTTTCCGGGCAATTGAAGCGGGGGAAGAACAGCTCCTGCACAGGGAAGCCCTGGGAACCGGCCGTCTTTCCATCGGCGCCAGCTCCACCCTTTGTAAATACGTCCTGCTCCCCTACCTGAAATCTTACAGGAAGGAAAATCCGCATGTCAGGATTTCCATTTCCTGCCAGTCCACCCATGAAACCATAGCCGCCCTGGATGCCGGAATCCTGGATGTCGGTTTGATTGGGGAAACGGACCGCCTGGGGAGCCTCTCTTTTTGTCCGGTACGCACGATATCGGACGTATTTGTAACAACCCGGGAATATCTCGGGGCACTAAAAGAAAGGTCAGCGGCCACAACGGACATCAATGCCTGTCAGGATTCCTCCATTATGGACGCCTCTGCTATAGAAGGGCTTTCCGCCCAAGCCACCCTGCTTACCCTGGATAAAAACAATGTTTCCAGGCAATATGTGGATAAGTACATGATCCTGCATAATATCCGGTTCGGGCAGCAGCTTGAGGTCACCACCATGGATCTTCTCATCGACTTTGCCAAAATCGGCCTCGGCATTGCCTGCGTCATAGAGGATTTCGTCAAAAAAGAATTAGAAGAAGGCTCCTTGGTGATATTTCCCACCAAAGAGCCCATTCCACCCCGTAAAATCGGCATTGCCTATTCCCGGCACTCCCTTACCAATCCGGCAGCCAGGCAATTTATAGAAGGAGTGCTCGCCCCCTCCTAATTTGCCTCCGGTCTCGTTTCCTTTTTTTGTCCGATCCGAGGCACCCGCTTCCAGACTGTGGTCACCTTAAACAAATCATCGTCGATTTCAATGACCAGCTTACCGTTCTGCAGCTCCATAAAGCTTTTTACAATGGCAAGCCCCAGACCGCTGCCTTCCGTATTTCGGGAAGCGTCTCCCCGCACGAACCGGTCCATCAGCTCCTCAGGGTTCACATGGAGCTCCTGGGCCATAATATTTTTCAAAACAATGGACACCTCTTCTTCCGTTATACTGCAGCTCACGTAAACCCTTGTGCCGGCCAGGGAATACTTTGCGATATTTCCGAACAGATTCTCATAAATACGATAGGTCTTCTGGCTGTCTAAGGGAAGAATCACCTTTTCCTCCGGCAGATTCATCCGCAGCTCCAGCCGGGCGGTGTTCAGCTTATCGGACATTTCAAATGCGACCTGTTTTACAAGATTGATCAAATCCACATCCATGATGTCCAGCTTTACCGTCTTTGAGGTCGCTTTGCTGATCTCGAACAGGTCTTCGATCAGCACCTTCAGACGAAGGGATTTTCGTTCCAGGGTATCCAGATATTCACTTCTCTGCTGCTGCGTGATCCCTTCTTCCTTCAACAGTCCGATGTAGGTGATGATAGCTGTCAGGGGGGTTTTCAGGTCATGGGAAACGTTGGTGATCAGCTCCGCCTTCATCCTCTGGCTCTTCATCTCCTCCTCAATCGCCTTCTTAAAGCCCCACTGGATGCGGTAAACCTGTGGCTTAAAGGGTTCAAAGACGCCCAGGTTCTCCGGTATGATCACATTCAGATTGCCCTCAGCGATCTCATTGGTGGCGCGCAGGAGTATGCCGTAACGCCTTTGCAAGTCGTTTACATATTTTTTCAACAGAAAATACAGGAGCACGGAGTAGACCGCAGTCACGAAGAAGCCGCCCACCCAAAGGGAGCTGATGATAAACAGGATCACGGCATTGACCAGAACAAGCGTAATGATAGACTTCTTGGCATTCTTCGTCAGGTCAATACACTCATAGCTTTTGTAAAATTCCAACGCCTTTGACTTCATATAGGGGAAAAAGCGGTAGATCAGGCTCCTTTTCTTCACATAATTGAGAACGCCGGTCTCCCGGAACATCCGCATGCTGATGCCCGCAAACCATGCGGCAAAAAACAGGGCGCACAGGCACAGGAGATTGAACCCCAGCTTCAGATAATAAAGGGAATGGCCCATTCCGTCCACCGTATAGATCACAAGCCTGACCACACTTCCGCTCATCCCGTATAACACAACAAGGATCGCCGCAATCCCTTCCAACGGCATCCTGCACAGGGAGAATGCCTCCCAGGGCCTTCCCTTCTGCACAAAGGGAGCAAATATGGCAAGGCAGAACACTGCCAGCAAAAACAGGACATAATACATATCCACCCGGGCGATCATATACGAAGAATACTTGTTATTCGAAACACCTGCAAAAAGCTGAACGATAGTGTCATAATGGATCCGCCCCGCCTGGATCTGTTCCCAGACATCATTCTTCATCCCGAACAGAATACTGCAGCCCGTAATATTATTTTTTTCAGTATACTGGTCCCGGTAAGGATAATATCCCTCCTTATCGCCGCGCGCCGATCCATAGACGGATCCCATCAGATATCCGTTATCGCTGGGCAGAAGAATTCTGGAAGCGGCGTATCGCCGTATCTGCCCGCTGTCCTCACCTTTTACCTTCCCTACAGTCATAATACCCTGTTCGTCATACCGGAACTCCACACAGAAATAATATCCGTCCCCGTTCTGCAGATCCTGCACATCGGCGGCGTTGGTGAGCATCTTCCCCGTCTTTTCATCCCTGATCACATAGTCGTACAGATTGCGCAGGCTTTCAAAATAACCTTCCAACGCGGCAAAATAAGTATTCATATTGTTCAGATCATCTATAACGCCCTGATAAACCTGATATTGGTTCTCCGCTGCCGGCGTTAAGACGCCGTTCTCTTCCCAGATTCCCTGCATATCTTCTTCCATGGAAGCACTTTCCGCCCCCTCTGTCATCTCCGGCATCTCCGACCAGTCATGCTCCGAAAAGGTCTCCCATTTCTCGAACTCCTCCCTGTAATCTTCCCTGAGCGGATAATACAGCTGCGTATAATCAAGATTGGTCTTATTCTGGGCATTATACAGATCACGGTACAGTACCTGGTTACAGCTGTATAACAGTTGAATATTGGAAGCGCTTTCTACTGGATTCTCCTGGGCAGACTTCGCCCTGCTCCGGAACAGTCCATACAGACCCGTAAAGATGCCGCTGGCCGCAAGGCTGACCGCCAGCCCGGCAAAAAGCCACAAAAGGGAACGCCGCTTTCTTTTTTCTTCCATGAAAATCTCCGCCTCCTTCTTCCTCAATCCCTGCAGACAGCCAATCTCCTGGGATGACAGTCAATTTCCCGGGATGTCTTCAGGGTTTCACCTCATTCCGGCAAAGCTTTTAGCTTACAGACCGTGATCCGGTCACTGTTTATCGATCTTATAGCCTACGCCCCAGACCACCTTCAGATATTTGGGATTTCTGGGATCGATCTCTATCTTTTCACGGATGTTGCGCACATGTACCATGATGGTATCCGTATTCACTGCCTTTTCATTCCAGATGCGCTCATAGATCTCATCCGCGGAAAACACCCTGCCCGGATTTTTGATCAAAAGCTGCACGATCTTGAACTCCATGGGCGTCAGCTTTACAGGTTCCCCGTCCACACTCACCTCGACGGTATCTTCGTTCAGCTCCAGACCGCCTATGGTATAAATATGGTCGTTCGTCCCTTCATCGTTCACCGCGGACAAATACTTGGAATAACGTCTCAAGTGGGAATTCACCCTTGCCAGCAGTTCAAGCGGCGTAAAGGGTTTGGTCACATAATCGTCCGCCCCCATATTCAGCCCCATGATCTTATCCACCTCTTCGGATTTGGCGGAAAGCATGATGACCGGAAACTCATAATTCATCATCCGCAGCTTCATCAACATCGTAACGCCGTCCATGACCGGCATCATCACATCCAGGATCGCCAGATGGATCTCCTCCCTCTGTACGATTTCCAGACCTTCCCTGCCATTGGAGGCTTTTGATACCAGATATCCCTGATTCTTCAGATAAATCTCTATTCCGTCACAAATTTCCTTATCATCCTCCACTACCAGGATTCTATATGTCTTTTCCACGTTCCATTTCCTCAGACTTTTCTTTTATTTTGCGGGATCCGCTTCGTCTGGTAAAAACATTTCCCACAATATGATCATTATAAAGTGAAACTGTCCGCCCTGCAACCGCTTCTTTGGTTTGTAGGAACATTAAAAATAATATCTCATGAAACTGAAAACGTAACGCAGAAAAAAAGAAAGAATTTCTAAAGAAACTCTTTCTTTTTTCTGTAATGCTGTAATGCGACGCCTTTGGACGTTCATCTTAACCTTAGTTATTGATCAGCTTATCCTCTTCGTTGTTCCAACTGTAGAGCTTGCGGACCTCTTCGCCCACCTTCTCGGAAGGATGCTCGCTGGCAAGCTTTCTCATGGCGCGGAAATGAGCCTGGCCGCCTGCGTCGGACATATCCAGAAGGAATTCCTTGGCAAAGCTGCCGTCCTGGATGTTCTTTAAGATCTGCTTCATGGTCTTCTTGGTCTCTTCGGTGATGATCTTGGGACCGGTCACATAATCGCCGTACTCCGCAGTATTGGAGATGGAATATCTCATGCCCGCGAAGCCGCTCTGATAGATCAGGTCAACGATCAGCTTCATCTCATGGATGCACTCGAAGTATGCGTTCCTGGCATCATATCCGGCTTCCACCAGGGTCTCAAAGCCCGCCTGCATCAGGGCGCAGACGCCGCCGCACAGAACGGCCTGCTCGCCGAAGAGGTCAGTCTCCGTCTCGGTGCGGA
>CANPYG010000042.1 GCA_947588205.1 uncultured Acetatifactor sp.
TCTACACGGGGAAGACCCTGTGTGATATCGTCACCTGCCACACCGCCGGTATGGAAGGTACGCATGGTAAGCTGTGTGCCGGGCTCACCGATGGACTGTGCCGCGATAATACCTACGGCTTCACCGACCTGAACAGCCTCTCCGGTCGCCATATTTGCGCCGTAACACTTCGCGCAGATTCCCTTATAGGAACGGCAGGTCAGAATGGTACGGATCTTTACGGATTCTATGGGATCACCCTTCTCATCCACGCCTACAGATAAAATCTTCGCGGCACGGCTGGGAGTAATCATATGATTTCTCTTCACAATGACATTGCCGTCGCGGTCTTTGATCTCCTCACAGGAATACCTTCCCAAAATACGATCCTTCAGGCTCTCGATCGTCTCCTTGCCATCCATGAACGCCTTCACTGTCATACCGGGGATATCTGCCCTGCCTTCACAGCAATCCACCTCCCGGATGATCAGCTCCTGGGATACATCCACCATTCTTCTGGTCAGATATCCGGAGTCCGCTGTACGCAGGGCGGTGTCGGACAAAGCCTTACGGGCGCCATGGGCGGACATAAAGTATTCCAGCACGTCCAGACCTTCACGGAAATTGGACTTGATGGGCAGTTCGATGGTATGCCCGGTCGTATCCGCCATCAGTCCACGCATTCCAGCCAGCTGTTTGATCTGCTGGTTGGAACCACGGGCGCCGGAATCCGCCATCATATGAATATTATTATATTTATCCAGACCGGAAAGCAGCACGCTTGTCAGCTCCTTATCCGTCTCGTTCCAGGTCTCTACAACGGCACGATATCTTTCTTCCTCAGTGATCAGACCGCGGCGGAAGTTCGTGGAAATCTTATCCACTGTCGCCTGCGCGCGCGCCAGCAGTTCAGGCTTCTGGGCGGGCACTGTCATATCGGAAATGGATACACTCATTGCCGCCTTGGTGGAATACTTATAGCCTATAGCCTTCACATCGTCCAGCACCTCGGCAGTCCTGGATGCGCCGTGGGTATTGATTACCCTCTCCAAAATAGGCTTTAATTCCTTCTTACCTACATGGAAATCAACCTCCAGCTTCAGGAAATTCTCCGGAATGCTTCTGTCCACAAAGCCCAAATCCTGAGGAAGGATCTCATTGAACAGGAACCGTCCCAGCGTGGACTCCACATTGCCGGTGATCACTTTTCCTTCCGCATTCTTCTTGGAAACACGAACCGTAATCCGGGAATGGAGCGTGCAGGCTCCGTTCTCATAAGCCAGAATCGCCTCATTCACATTCTTAAAGAACTTACCCTCGCCTGCCGAGCCGGGCCTCTCCTGGGTCAGATAATAAATTCCCAGCACCATATCCTGGGACGGAACCGCCACCGGACCGCCATCGGAAGGCTTCAGCAGGTTGTTCGGGGACAACAAAAGGAACCGGCACTCCGCCTGCGCCTCTACGGACAAAGGAAGATGAACCGCCATCTGATCCCCATCGAAGTCCGCATTAAATGCCGTACACACCAGAGGATGCAGCTTGATTGCCTTGCCCTCCACAAGAATGGGCTCAAAGGCCTGAATGCCCAGTCTGTGCAGTGTAGGGGCACGGTTCAGCATCACAGGATGCTCCTTGATTACCTCTTCCAGCACATCCCATACCTGGGTATCCAGTCTCTCCACTAGCTTCTTCGCATTTTTGATATTCTGACTGATGCCCTTCGCTACAAGTTCCTTCATCACAAAAGGCTTAAACAGCTCAATCGCCATCTCCTTGGGCAGACCGCACTGGTAAATCTTAAGCTCAGGACCTACCACGATAACGGAACGGCCGGAGTAGTCCACACGCTTGCCCAGAAGGTTCTGACGGAAACGTCCGGATTTGCCCTTTAACATATCGGAAAGGGACTTAAGCGCCCTGTTACCAGGACCCGTTACAGGTCTTCCCCTTCTGCCGTTATCGATCAGGGCGTCCACCGCTTCCTGCAGCATTCTCTTCTCATTGCGCACAATGATGTCGGGCGCGCCCAGCTCCAACAGTCTCTTCAGCCGGTTGTTTCTATTAATGATCCTGCGGTACAGGTCATTCAGGTCGGAAGTTGCAAAACGACCGCCGTCCAGCTGGACCATGGGACGCAGATCAGGCGGGATTACCGGAATCACATCCATCACCATCCATTCGGGACGGTTTCCGGATTCATGAAAGGCTTCCACTACTTCCAGTCTCTTGATAATACGTGCGCGCTTTTGTCCGGAGGATTCACGGAGTCCTGCTTTCAGTTCCTCGGATTCCTTATCCAGATCGATCGCGACCAAAAGCTCCTTGATGGCTTCCGCGCCCATACCGACACGGAACTTATTTCCCCAGGTCTCCCTGGCGTCCTGGTACTCTCTTTCAGAAAGAATCTGCTTGTAATCCAGATTGGTTTCCCCGGGATCCAATACAATATAGGATGCAAAGTAAAGCACCTTTTCCAGCACCCTGGGAGACAGATCCAGAATCAGGCCCATCCGGCTGGGAATACCTTTAAAGTACCAGATATGGGATACCGGCGCCGCCAGTTCAATATGACCCATACGTTCCCTTCTGACGCTGGACTTGGTCACCTCTACGCCGCATCTGTCACATACAACACCCTTATATCTGATCTTCTTATACTTACCGCAGTGACACTCCCAGTCCTTGCTGGGTCCAAAAATTCTCTCACAGTAAAGGCCGTCCCTCTCAGGCTTCAGCGTCCTGTAATTGATGGTCTCCGGCTTCAGCACCTCTCCATGGGACCAAGCGCGGATCTTATCCGGAGAAGCCAATCCAATTTTTATGGAATCAAATATCAGCTGCTGATTTGTATCATTTTTCGTTTCTGGCATCTATGGCACTCCCTTCCATTCTAGAATTCGTCGTCTTCGCCTTCATAGGCGTCATCGTAATCGCCATCATAATCGTCGTCTTCCATGTCGTCTTCCGCATCGACGAGCTCTCCGCTCTCTTCATCGAACTCCTGCTTCTGGTAGCCCAGTTCGCCCAGAGTCCCGCTGTCGTAATCATCATACTTGCGGTCGCCTTCCATCTCAAAACGATAATCGGTATCGCCATAGTCGATATTTTCCTTCAGCTCTACCTCTTCACCATTATTTAACATCACAACGTCCAGCCCCAGCGCCTGCAGCTCCTTTAACAATACCTTAAAGGATTCAGGGATGCCCGGCTCAGGAATATTATCGCCCTTGATGATCGCTTCATAGGTCTTGACACGCCCTACCACATCATCAGACTTTACAGTCAGGATCTCCTGCAGAGTATAGGAGGCGCCATATGCCTCAAGGGCCCAAACCTCCATCTCACCGAATCTCTGGCCGCCGAACTGCGCTTTGCCGCCCAGAGGCTGCTGGGTCACCAGGGAATACGGGCCGGTGGAACGGGCATGGATCTTATCGTCCACCAGATGATGCAGCTTCAGATAATGCATGTGTCCAATGGTAACCGGGCTGTCAAAGAACTCTCCGGTACGCCCGTCGCGCAGACGCACCCTGCCGTCGCGGGAAATGGGAACTCCCTTCCAGAGCTTTCTGTGATCCCTGTTCTCATACAGGTAATCCATCACTTCCGGAAGAAGCTCTTCCTTATGCTTTGCTTCGAACTCCTCCCACTCCAGATTGACGTAATCATTTGCCAGATCCAGGGTGTCCGTGATATCGGCCTCGTTGGCGCCGTCAAATACGGGCGTCGCCACATTAAACCCAAGTGCCTTTGCCGCCAGGGACAAATGAATCTCCAGTACCTGTCCGATGTTCATACGGGAAGGCACACCCAGAGGATTCAGCACGATATCCAACGGGCGGCCGTTGGGCAGATAAGGCATATCCTCCACAGGCAGCACACGGCTCACAACACCCTTGTTGCCATGACGGCCTGCCATCTTATCACCCACACTGATCTTTCTCTTCTGCGCAATATAAATACGGACCGCCTGATTTACACCAGGGGATAATTCATCGCAATTTTCCCTGGTGAATACCTTGGCATCCACAACAATGCCGTATTCACCGTGAGGAACCTTCAGGGAAGTATCCCTGACCTCCCTCGCCTTCTCACCGAAAATGGCGCGCAGCAGTCTCTCTTCCGCGGTCAGCTCAGTCTCTCCCTTAGGAGTCACCTTGCCCACCAGGATATCGCCTGCGCGGACCTCCGCGCCGATGCGGATGATTCCTCTGTCATCCAGATCCTTTAAAGCATCGTCGCCCACGCCCGGAACATCTCTGGTGATCTCTTCCGGCCCGAGCTTGGTATCGCGGGCTTCCGCCTCATATTCCTCGATATGGACTGAGGTATAAACATCATCCATCACAAGGCGCTCGCTTAAAAGGACAGCGTCCTCATAATTATAGCCTTCCCAGGTCATGAAACCAATCAGAGGGTTCTTGCCCAGGGCCAGCTCTCCCTCGCTGGTGGAAGGGCCGTCTGCGATCACTTGTCCTGCCTCCACATGATCCCCTTTAAACACAATAGGCTTCTGATTGTAGCAGTTGGACTGGTTGCTTCTGGAAAACTTGGTCAGATGATACTGAACCTTCTCCCCGTCGTCACAGTTGATCCGAATGGTATCGGCGGAAACATATTCCACCGTTCCAGATTTCTTCGCGGTAACGCAGACACCTGAGTCAACAGCCGCCTTTACCTCCATACCTGTACCGACTACGGGGGCCTCCGTTGTTAAAAGGGGCACTGCCTGACGCTGCATGTTGGAACCCATCAGCGCACGGTTGGCGTCGTCATTCTCCAGGAAAGGAATCAGGGCTGTCGCCACGGAGAACACCATCTTCGGGGATACATCCATAAAATCGAACATCGCCTTGGGATATTCCTGCGTCTCATCGCGGTAACGTCCGGAAACGGAATTACGCACAAAATGCCCTTCCGCATCCAGGGCCTCGCTCGCCTGCGCCACATGGTAGTTATCCTCTTCATCGGCGGTCATATATACGATCTCGTCCGTAACGCGTGGATTCCTAGGATCGGACTTATCCACCTTACGGTAAGGGGCCTCCACGAACCCATATTCATTGATCCTCGCATAGCTTGCAAGAGAGTTGATCAGACCGATATTGGGACCTTCAGGCGTCTCAATAGGGCACATTCTTCCATAATGGGAATAATGTACGTCACGCACCTCAAATCCGGCGCGGTCCCTGGAAAGACCGCCAGGCCCCAGGGCGGACAAACGTCTCTTATGGGTCAGCTCACCCAGAGGATTGTTCTGGTCCATGAACTGGGATAACTGAGAGGAACCGAAAAACTCTTTGACCGCTGCGGTCACCGGCTTAATATTGATCAGGGCCTGAGGGGAAATCTCCTCCGCATCATGCGTGGTCATACGCTCCCTGACAACCCTCTCCATCCTGGACAGACCAATACGGTACTGGTTCTGCAAAAGCTCACCTACCGCACGGATACGTCTGTTGCCCAGATGATCGATATCATCATCCGTGCCCAGGCCATACTCAAGATGCATATTATAGTTAATGGAAGCAAAAATATCTTCCTTGGTAATGTGCTTTGGAACCAGCTCGTGGCAGTTCTTCTTGATCGCCTCCGCCAGTTTCTCGCTGTCGTCACTGTACTCATCCAAGATCTGCTTTAGCAGAGGATAATATACCCTCTCCGTGATGCCAAGCTCTTTGGGCTTGCAGTCCACAAAATGGGTGATATCCACCATCATATTGGACAGAACCTTGACTACCTTCTCCTCGGTCTGGATGTAAACACAGGGAACCGCAGCATTCTGAATCTCGTCCGCCTGCTCCCTTGTCAGCTTCGTGCCTGCCGCTGCCAGGATCTCCCCGGTATTCGGGTCCACGGCGTCCGCCGCAAGCACCTGATTCTTAAGGCGCAGCCGGAAAGAAAGCTTCTTATTAAACTTATATCTGCCCACCTTGGCCAGATCATATCTCTTGGGATCAAAAAACATCGCATTGATCAGGCTCTCGGCGCTCTCCACACTCAAAGGCTCTCCGGGACGGATCTTCTTATATAATTCCAACAGACCCTCCTGATAATTTTCAGCAGTGTCCTTGGTAAAGCTTGCTTCGATCTTCGGTTCATCCCCGAACACTTCACGGATCTCGTCATTTGTTCCGAGACCCAAGGCACGGATCAAAACAGTAATAGGCACCTTTCTTGTTCTGTCCACACGGACATAAAAAACATCGTTGGAATCTGTCTCATATTCCAGCCATGCGCCTCTGTTGGGGATCACTGTGCAGGAAAAAAGCTTTTTGCCCAGTTTATCATGCCCGATTGCGTAATAAATGCCAGGTGAACGGACAAGCTGGCTTACAATAACACGCTCGGCGCCATTGATGACGAATGTACCCGTCTCCGTCATTAAGGGCAGGTCGCCCATAAAAATCTCGTGTTCACTGATCTCTTCCTTTTCCTTGTTGTACAGACGAACCTTAACCTTGAGGGGGGCAGCATAGGTTGCATCCCTCTCCTTACATTCCTCAATAGAATATTTACGCTCCTCCTTACAGAGTTCAAAGCCCACAAAATCCAGGCTCAGGGAACCGCTGTAATCTGCGATCGGAGAGATGTCATCAAAAGCCTCCTTCAAACCCTCATCTAAAAACCACTGATAGGAGTCCTTCTGGACCTCGATCAGGTTGGGCATCTCTAAAACCTCTTTTTGTCTTGAATAACTCATACGCATAGTCTTGCTGTTCGCAACCGGACGTATTCTGTTTTTTTCCATCGACATTTCACCCCGTTCTTTCAATTTAAAGCCATTGCCATCGGTATTTCATATTTTTATTGTTGATAAGGCATACCTCCGCACAATAATGCACTATCCATACTAACACAAAATGGAAATGCAGTCAAGCAAGAGTTTATGAAAATTTTGTAAAAACCACATGCCCGCCTGACGATAAAAATCTCAAAAGGGAGCATGGTCCAGTGAAGAACCACGCTCCCTTTTTATTGTTGTCTTAATTTATTATTGTCTTGATTTATTATTGTCTTGATTTATTATTGTCTTGATTTATTATTGTCTTGATTTCTGTCGTTCTCTTGCTTTCCGTTATCCTGCTTTTTGCTTTAAAAGCCGATTATTTAAGGGTAACCTTAGCGCCGACTTCCTCGAGCTTCTTCTTGAGCTCTTCAGCCTCTTCCTTGGAAACAGCTTCCTTCACATTCTTGGGAGCGCTGTCAACAAGATCCTTAGCTTCCTTCAGGCCAAGACCGGTAACTTCACGAACAACCTTGATAACCTTAACCTTCTCGGATCCGATCTCTGTCAACTCTACGTTGAACTCGGTCTGCTCCTCAACTTCCTCTACAGGGCCAGCAGCGGCAACAACAACACCGGCGGCAGCGGATACGCCAAACTCTGCTTCACAAGCCTTTACCAGGTCGTTCAGCTCTAATACGGATAACTCTTTAATCGCATCGATAAATTCCTGAGTACTTAACTTAGCCATTTTTATTTCCTCCATTTTCCTAAAATAATATTATGTGTTTCAAAATAGATTTCTGCAGATTAGGCCTCTGCAGGAGCCGCTTCTGCGGGTGCGCCGTCCTTTTCCGCGATCTGATTCAATACGCGCGCCAGGTTTGCAATAGGAGACTGCAAGCTGCCGAAGAGTCTGCCAAGCAGGACCTCCCTGGAAGGGATATCCGCAATCTTAGCCATTCCCGCCGCATCATAAACAGTGCCTTCCACCACGCCTGCCTTGATCTCAAGGGCAGGGGTCTTCTTAGCGAATTCAGATAACATTCTTGCCGGTGCCGTTGCATCTGTTGTAGAAATCGCGATTGCGCTGGGTCCTTCAAGGAAAGGTGCCAGACCTTCAAAGTCAGTTCCCTTGAATGCGAAATTCATCATGGTATTTTTATACACCTTATAAGTGATTCCCGCATCGCGAAGGCTCTTGCGCAGCTGAGTATCCTGGTCTACAGTCAATCCACGGTAATCTACCAGGACAACTGACTGTGCGTCCTTGATATTAGCGGAGATTTCCTCTACAACAGGCTGCTTTAATGCGATCTTTGCCATTCTTCTTACCTCCTTATAATATTTTGTTGCCGAAAGGAGTTTCGATTTATAACACCGGACGGCACTCTGCGCGCCCTCCTTATGTCAAAAAAAATCTCTCTGAAGACAGAGAGAAATACCTAAAATCGGGTAAACTCATCTCCTCGGTAGGACTTACGCTCCTTCAGGCATGAACGGGAAACCCTCTTCGGTTCCTGCCTCCGCCCGCTTCGCACCTACTGTCTTCGGCATGGTTACTAACCTAAATGATAATAACATAAGGGGTTGGCAATGTCAACCCCTTATGCTGTTTTCTTTTATCAGAACTTCATTACATTTACCTTAACCCCAGGTCCCATGGTGCTGGTAAGGGTAATGCTTCTTAAATACTGACCTTTAACTGCGCTCGGCCTTGCCTTTACAATGGCATCCATCAACGCATTGAAATTCTCCATAAGGGCTTCCTCAGTAAAGGACGCTTTTCCAATGGGAACATGTACGATATTGGTCTTGTCAAGTCTGTACTCGATCTTACCTGCTTTAATCTCCTTAATGGCCCTGGCAACATCCATCGTTACCGTACCGGCCTTAGGATTGGGCATCAGACCCTTAGGTCCAAGAATCTTACCGAGACGTCCCACAACGCCCATCATATCAGGAGTTGCAATTACCTTATCAAAATCCAGCCAGCCTTCATGCTGAATCTTCGGGATCAGCTCTTCTCCGCCTACAAAATCCGCTCCTGCAGCCTGTGCCTCATCCAGCTTGGTTCCCTTAGCGAATACCAGCACCCTGACTGTCTTACCGGTTCCGTTAGGCAGTACCACGGCGCCACGGATCTGCTGCTCGGCATGACGTCCGTCACAGCCTGTTCTGATGTGGGCTTCGATGGTCTCATCAAATTTTGCAACTGCGGTCTTCTTTGCAAGGGCAATTGCATCCGCAGGCTCATACTGTACAGTGCGGTCTACAAGCTTTGCGGTTTCAATATATTTCTTACCATGTTTCATTATTTACCTCCTAGGTTCTAACGACAATAAAATTGTCTCCCAACTATTTTTCTTGTATCTGGTTCCTCTTCGTCGCCATCCGGCCGCAATACGGTAATACCGTATTCGTCTATCCCTTATTCCTCTACGACAATACCCATGCTCCTTGCGGTACCTGCTATCATGCTCATGGCGGCTTCAACGCTTGCCGCATTCAGATCCGGCATCTTGAGTTCTGCAATCTCGCGGACCTTGTCCTTGGAAATGGTTGCGACCTTTGTCTTATTCGGAACTCCGGAACCGGACTTCAGGTTGCAGGCCTTCTTAAGCAGAGCGGCTGCAGGCGGAGTCTTGGTAATGAAGCTGAAAGACCTGTCCGCATAAACAGTGATGACTACAGGGATGATCAGATCGCCCTTATCCGCTGTCCTTGCATTGAACTGCTTCGTAAATTCAACAATGTTCACACCATGCTGTCCAAGCGCGGGACCAACTGGTGGAGCCGGCGTAGCCTTACCGGCAGGAATCTGTAATTTGATATAACCTGTTACTTTCTTTGCCATTGTGGCACCTCCTATAATGTGGTAATACGGCGCAGACCGTCGCCGGTCCGCTCCCACTGGGATGGGATCCATCCCTTGCCTGTTGCTATATCTTACCCGGCTGTCTTCCGGGGAAAATACCGACCTTTCTTTCTGTAACTGCCCCCTTACAAGGCATTACAGCTTTCTTACCTCTGCGAAGCTGATCTCCACAGGTGTCTCTCTTCCGAATAATTCTACATTGATCGTAGCTGTCTGCTTGCCATAATCCATCTTCTGAACAACACCCACCGTATCCTTCCAAACGCCTGCGACAACAGAAATACTGTCGCCCTCTGCAAAGTCCACGGAAATATTCTGTGTCTTGATTCCCAAAGGCTTCATCTCGGCGTCTGTGAGCGGTATCGGCTTGCTTCCCGGACCGACGAAACCCGTCACGCCCCGGGTATTGCGGACAACATACCAGGTATCGTCATTCATCTCCATATTCAAAAGGACATAGCCGGGAAAAAGCTTCTTCTGAACGGTCCTCTTCACACCGTTCTTTACTTCCACCACATCCTCTAACGGAACACGAACCTCCAGTATCTGCTCAGCAAGGTGCTTGTTGTTTTCGATGGTTTTCTCAATGTTGGCTTTGACCTTGTTCTCGTAACCGGAATAAGTATGCACTACATACCACTTTGCCTCTGCCATACAATCACCCTCGCTCTAAATTGATGTTAAGAAATTCACTCCATACTGAATCAGCAGATCCAGTACAGCAATGAGGGCTCCGATCACGAGCGAAATCGCTACAACTGCAATGGACTGCTTCAATGTGGTCTCTCTGTCAGGCCACGTAATCTTATTATATTCTGCCTTGACGCTCTTCCAGAAGCCAGGCTTCGCCGGCTTTTTGGTTTTCGTCTTGGCCTTTTCTGTAGATTCTGCCATAGCTTGCTCCTTCACTGATAGAACGACGATTATTTGGTTTCCTTATGTGTAGTATGTCTCTTGCAGAATCTGCAATACTTCTTGATCTCCATACGATCGGGATGTGTCTTCTTATCCTTCGTAGTATTGTAATTACGCTGTTTGCATTCTGTGCAGGACAGGGTTATTCTTGTACGCATTTTTCCACCTCCGTGCGAAAAGTCTCTTACTGTTTCTTCGTTTTTTGAGCATAAAAAAAAGACCGAAATCTCATTAGACTTGATAAGTGTAGCACAGATTGTACGATTCGTCAATCACTTTTTCATCACTTTTTCATCAGAAATGATTGCTTTTTATAACGATTTTTTATTATAGCCCAGCCTGGCAAAAGTCAGCCCTTCAATTCGTCAGAAACCATGGAAAGGGCCGCTCCTATTACCTTATCCATATCATAATATCTGTACTGCCCAAGCCTTCCGCCAAACAGGATACCCGGCTCCCCGGCCGCCAGCTCCTGATATCTGCGGAACAGTTCATTGTTTCTTTCATCATTGATGGGATAATAAGGCTCATCGCCTTTCTTCCATTCCGCCGGATATTCTCTGGTAATCACCGTATCCGGTCCCGTCCCGAATTCAAAATGTTTATGCTCTATAATTCTTGTGTAGGGAACCTTCTGTTCCGTATAGTTTACCACCGCATTCCCCTGGTAATTATCACAGCCCTCCAGCAGCTCTGTCTCAAATCTCAGGGAACGGTACTGCAGCTCTCCCAGGCAATAATCAAAATATTCATCGATCATACCGGTATAAAGCACCTTACCAAAAACATCGGCGTCCTCTCCCTTTGATGCGTTTTCCTTCAGGAAATCCCGGTATTCTACGCCCAGGCGCACAGGCGTTCCCTCCAAAAGCTTTTCGATGATCTGTGTATAACCGCCGATGGGAATGCCCTGATAACGGTCTGTGAAATAATTATTATCATATGTAAAACGCACGGGAAGCCGCTTAATGATAAACGCAGGCAGCTGGTCGCATTCCCTGCCCCACTGCTTCTGCGTATATCCTTTGATGAGCTTCTCGTAAATATCCCGGCCGACCAGGGAAAGAGCCTGTTCCTCCAAATTCCCCGGTTCGCTCACGTTTCGCTCCTCCATAGCCCTCTTCGCATCCATACGCTGGGTTTCTATAATCCCCTTTGCTTCAGCCGGAGTCCGGATTCCCCACATTTTGCTGAATGTATTCATATTAAAGGGCAGATTATATAGCTCGTCCCCGTAAATTGCCACAGGTGAATTGATATATTGATTAAATTCAGCAAACTGATTCACATAATCCCATATTTTCTTATCAGAAGTATGAAAAATATGGGCGCCGTACTGATGCACCTGGATATCCTTTACTTTTTCCGTGTATATATTGCCTCCCAGGTGGCTTCTCCTGTCTATGGCAAAACACTTTTTCCCGGCTTTTTTCATTTCAAAAGCGAATACCGAACCAAACAGACCGGTACCCACTATCAGATAATCATATTTCTGCATTACTTACCTTTCTTACCTTTCGCCCTGTATTTATCAATCTGCACAAAATCATCCATTAACTCCAGGACCTTATCCCTGCCGGCCTGATTAAGCTTTACATAATACTGCATCACCCTGTTCTCCAGAAGCTGCGCCCCCAAAGAAGCATCCCGCTCCAGGGATGTAAAATCAACAGGATTCAGGCTGAGCTTATCGCACATTTTTATCACGGTTCCATAAGCCATACCCTCTATACCGCGCTCCAGGGCAGTCACCAGCGTACTGTACGGGATTCCCATTTCCATGGCGAACTGACGGACACTACGATACTGTCTCAAAATCTCCTTTTTCAAAATCTCCGCTTTTGTCATATTCTTTCCTCCAAACTTTTTGTTTCAGACAAGTATATGAGAATAATATACGGTATTTCGTGTGTTTTTGCAAGGGTTTTTCTGAAAATAATGGAGTTTACTGTAACAGTTCAGCCAGTTTACTATAGTTCTTCTATCTGCTTAAGCCAGAGCACCGCGCTGGCATCAGAAGGCATACGCAGATCCCCCCTCGGAGACACCGCGACGCTTCCAACCTTGGGACCGTCCGGCAGACAGGAACGTTTGAACTGCTGCTGGAAAAAACGACGGTAAAATATCTTTAGCCACTTTTTGACCGTATCCGCATCATACGTCCCCTCAAACGACTGACAGGCGATCCGATACAGCTTCTCAGGCGGGAAGCCACACCGAAGCATATAATACAGGAAAAAATCATGCAGCTCATACGGGCCTACCAAATCCTCCGTCTTCTGGGCGATCACGCCGTCTACAGGAGGTAAAAGCTCGGGACTGACAGGGGTATCCAGCACATCCAGCAAAACAGACCGAAGCCCCTCCTGTCCGCAAGTATCGGCATAATATCTGACCAAATGCCTTACCAGCGTCTTCGGCACTCCGGCATTTACACCATACATGGACATGTGGTCTCCATTGTAGGTTGCCCATCCCAAAGCCAACTCCGACATATCGCCCGTACCGATGACCAGACCGCCTATGCGGTTCGCAAAATCCATCAGCACCTGGGTACGCTCCCTGGCTTGTCCGTTTTCATAGGCCACATCATGGCAATCCGGATTCTGGCCAATGTCCTTAAAATGCACAAGCACCGCCTCTTTGATATCAACCTCTTCCAGAGAGGTTCCCAAAGTCTTCGCCAGCCTACAGGCATTTTCATAGGTTCGGTCCGTAGTGCCAAAGCAGGGCATGGTCACGGCAATAATACCGGACCTGTCCAACCCAAGCATATCGAAGGTCCTTACCGCAACCAACAGCGCCAGCGTAGAATCCAGACCGCCCGATACTCCCACCACGGCCTTTTTCATCCCGGTATGCTCATACCTTTTCTTCAATCCATAGGACTGGATGGATATAATTTCCTCACATCTCTTATTTCTTGTCGCCGTATCCCCCGGTACAAAGGGATAGCGGTCAAACCCACGCTGCAGCCTGGTTTCTTCCGGCTCCAGCGCAAAGGGAACGACAGTATAATATGCCTCTTTTTCTTTTCCGAAGGTTCCCATCCTGCGGCGCTCATGACTGATCCTGTGAATATCCAGATCCGCATATATGGTCTCACCTTTAAAGCGTTTCGACTGTGACAGGACCGTACCGTTTTCCGCGATCAGGTTATGCCCCCCGAACACAAGATCCTGCGTGGACTCTCCCTCACCGGCGCTGCAATAAATATATCCGCAGAGAAGCCTTCCGCTTGCGCTCTTCACCAACAGCTCCCGATATTCATCCTTTCCGATCGTCTCGTTTGAGGCAGACAAATTGGCGATAACAGTAGCTCCCATCAGCGCGTGCGTCGTGCCGGGAGAGTCCGCCACCCACAGATCCTCACAAATCTCGCACCCTATCATCAGGCCCCGAAGCGTGGTGCATTCAAAGAGCAGATTTGTTCCAAACGGGACCTCCTCTTCACCCAGACGCAAGCCCACCGTTTCCCTGTTGCCTTCCGTAAAATGCCTGCCTTCGTAAAACTCTGCATACATGGGGATATTCGCTTTTGGAACCAATCCCAGGATTTTTCCGCTTTTTAACACAGCGGCCACATTATAAAGCTTTCCGTCGCGCTCCACCGGGAGCCCTACTATTACGACAGCGTCCTTATCCCTTGTAGCCTCCGCCACGGTAAAGAGCTGTTTTTTTGCTTCCTCCAGCAGTATCTCCTGCAGGAAAAGATCTCCGCAGGTATATCCTGTCAGACATAATTCCGGAAAAACAATTATTTTGGCTCCCTGCTCATAAGCCCTTCCCAGCTCTTCACAAATCACCTGTCCATTGTATACGGGATCGGCAACCCTGATCCGGGGAGTAACAGCTGCCACCTTAATAAATCCATGCTTCATATCAATACCTTCCCTGCCTTCCAGGATGGGCAAACGTCGCCCGCTCCGGCATTTTACTCTGAAATATCCGCCTCTTACGCCCTCGACGCCCTGTTGTACAATTTCTTAAGCTCGTCCACACTGAAAGCATAATTCCGGTTGCAGAAATGACAATTGACTTCTATTTCCTTGCCTTCCTCTATCATTTCCTTTAATTCCTTTTTGCCTATGCTGATCAGCGCGGTTTCTATCCTGCCTTTATTGCAATTACAGGCAAACTGTGCTTTCAGTATATCCACAATTTCAAAGTCAAATCCATTTAGGACAATCTGTAATAGTTCCTCGGGGGTTTTCCCCTCCTCCAAGACTGCAGTTACGGAAGTCAAGCCCCTGATGTTTTCCTCCAGCCTGTCTATCACCATATCCTCAGCAAAAGGCATCAGCTGTACGATAAAACCGCCCGCACACTTTACCACATTGCTTCTATCCATCAATACGCCCAATCCCACAGAGGATGGAACCTGCTCCGAAAAAGCGAAATAATACGTCAAATCTTCTGCGATCTCAGAGGTTTGGAGCCTTGTCTGCCCTATATAAGGTTCTTTCATCCCCATATCCTTGATCACATTTAAAAAGCCGGTACCCACTGCTCCTGCCACATCCAGCTTTCCTTTCTCATTGGCAGGCAAAATCACATCCGGAACGTTTGCGTAGCCCTTCACATTGCCCTGGGAATCCGCCGTTACGGTCAGACCCTTCACCGGTCCGTTTCCCCGGACCTGCAAAGTAAGAAGGTCCTTTTCCCCCTTTAGCATGACGCCCATCATCGCGCCTGCAGTCAGAAGCCTCCCCAACGCGGCAGTCACCACCGGGCTTGTATTATGGGCTTGTCTCGCTTTCTCCACAGTATCCCTTGTCGCACACGCAAAAGCTCTGATCTGCCCCTGCGCCGCAGTTGCCCTAACAATATAATCAGCCATTTTTCCCTTTCCTGTGCTCTCTGGCAACGATATAAATGCGTTCAGTCTCATCGCCGGCCTCGCCATCCGTATCCGAATCCCTGACAGCCACAAGCTCAAGGCCTGCTTTCTCCACCAAAGCGCACATTTGCGCGCAGGTATAGCCCCTCTGAATATGTGTCTCCGTAAATCGTCGGAAGCTCTCTCCGCCTTCCCGCACAAATACAGTCAGATCATATTCATTGACCGCCTCTTCCGGATAATAATAGTTTTCCCAGATAAAACTGCAGTCCTCGCGGTTTTCCGCTATCGTCGTATTGCCGATCACCTGTTCATATTTATATACGGTGTTAAAATCAAAAATAAAGATTCCTCCCGGATACAGATAATTCTCCACCAGCCGAAAAACATTCAGGAGCTCTTCTTCCTCTAATATATAGTTCAGGGAATCACAGACACTGATCACTGTACCCACCGTGCTGTATAACTCCAGCTCCCTCATGTCCTGCTGCAGATATAATATCTCCGCCCCGGAGCGTTCCTTTTTCTGAGCCGCCACATCCAGCATTTCCAAAGAACTGTCCACGCCTATCATGTCATAGCCTTTCCTGTAAAGGAGCTCCGTCAATGTACCGGTTCCACAGCCCAAATCCACCACAAGGTCGCGTTCGGATGCCAAAAGCCGTTCTTCTTCGTCGACCCCTTCATCCTCTCCGGATCCACGATCGGCAAAAGGCTTAGAAACCCCGAACTCCTTTATCAGTCCGACAATTTTGTCGCACCACTTATCATAGGGAGTCGTATCCATAAACTCATCATAAACATAAGCAAAGTCTTTATAGGAAGCCACCCTTTTCACCTCTTCCCGCAAGTTCCTACGGCTGTCAATCCCCCAGCTTCATGGAAATGAAGAAACCGATGCATAAGCAGATGGCTCCTGTGACCACATGGAGCACATTGATGGCAGGGTAGGTTCCTACCAGCAAAATTGCCACCGGGGATGAAACGATCAGACCAATGATCGCCCAATATGCATATAAGGGAAATTTCTCAAAAATAATCTCAATCAACTTGGCAATGGCAAAAATTCCCACCACAATACCAATTCCAAAGGGGATCAGCACGCCGCATCCTGCAAGAATACCATTGATATCAAAATGAACCAAAGCCTTCATAAAGCCGGTAATAGTATCCAGGATCGGATTATAATAGCCTAACAGGAGCAGCATCATGGAACCGCTGACCCCGGGAATCACCATCGTCGCTGAAGCAATGATCCCTACGGCGAACAGCTTTATAACATTGATCAGATTAAAGGCAAGGCTCGCTTCCGCACCTTCTTTGTCCCCCATCAGGGCCATCCCCGCCACCAATACGAAGAATACCAGGCATGCGATGATATGCCCAACCTGAATACGGTTTCCCTTTACATTCTTCCAGATGGCGGGAAGACCGCCCAGCACAAGTCCAATAAAAAGCAGGTTCGTCTGCACAGGAAAGTTTGCGAACAAATACTCGAGGCCAAAAGCGCTTAACACAATGGCCACGCCCATGCCCACGGCAATGGGGAGCAAAAACAATACACTCTTTTTAAACTCGCTGAACAAATGGGTAATACAATGAATCAGCTTATCATAAATACCCATGGATACCATCATCGTTCCGCCGCTCACACCCGGAATGATATTGGCAAGACCGATTACCATACCTTTTAATATGCTTTTTATCATTTTGTTTTCCAACCTTTCTGTCAGGAAATAGACCTTCAGTACCTTTCCCTGATACATTTTGACTTCTCATAGATTATAGAATCTTTTTCCTTATTTTACCACCCTAATCTTATATCTTCACAAAAAATTAATCAATTTGATTCCAGATATTTTTTTAAAAAGGTAAACAACTTGTCCATTTCCTCATCAGTGCCGATGGTAATCCGAAGATAATTATCTATCCTTGGCTTATCCCAATGACGGACATAAATATTCTCCTTTCGCAGCGCAGTAAACAATTCCGCGGCAGGGATACGCTCATGCGTTACGAAAAGGAAATTCGCCATGGAATCCGGGAAAGAAAATCCGAGTCTGCGGAATTCCTCCTTGGCCCGTGTCCTTGTATCCATGACCTTTTGCGTAATGGATCGGAAATAGGCGTCGTCCTTCACAGCCTCCACGCCGAGCTTCTGGGCAGGATAATTCATCGTATAGGAATTAAAGGAAAATTTAACATCCTTTAAAAACCGTATCAGCTTTTTGCTGCCCATCGCGAAGCCAATCCTCACCCCGGCCATGGCCCGGGACTTAGAGAAGGTCTGCACCACCAGGAGATTGTCATATTTCTTAAGCAGGGGAAGCGCGCTTTCAGCGCCAAAATCCACATAAGCTTCATCCACAATTACCACAACATCCCGATTTGCCCCTACAATCTGCTCTACGGTATCCAGGGACTCGGCCAGCCCCGTAGGCGCATTGGGATTGGGAAAGATCACACCCCCGTTTGACCCCACATAATCCTTGGGTCTGATATGCCAGTTTTCGTCAAGGGCACAGGTTTTATATGGGATGCCGAACAGCTTTGCCCAGACATCATAAAAGGAATAAGTAACGTCGGGAAATAAAATCGGTCTGCCGGAGTGAAAGAACGTCAGATAGGACATCGCAAGCACATCATCTGAGCCCACTCCCACAAAAATCTGTTCAGGTTCCAGCCCATAATGGTCTGCCAGGGCCTCCACCAGTCCGACGGCATCTGTATCCGGATACAGACGCAGCGCTTCCCTGTCCAGTTCCTGAAGGATAGCTTTTACCCCGGGCGCCGGGGGATAAGGACATTCATTGGTGTTCAGCTTCACCATTCCGGTTTTGTTCGGCTGTTCCCCGGCCACATATGGTACAACTCTTCGTACATTTTTTTCCCAAGTCATCTTCTTTTCTCCCGTCTGTGGGTTAATATACAGATATTTTACCATGATCCTGTGCGCCAACGGCGCACATTACATTCAGAAGTCAACAGGCGACCTTCCTGTTGACATTTTAACATAGCATATCCGGTTGTTCAACAAGAAATTCTTTGCCGCAGCCCCGCATGGATTTTTGTCACAAGGACATCCCGTCACAAAAACCACCATACCGTCAATGATATATAAGGCAGGAAGGCCACCGATCGTTTTAAATTTCCCCTCCGGCTGACATTTCCCCGGATTCCCTGTATTACCCCCAACAGCAAAAAGGCCGCTCCCATATGCATCAGATAGGTCATAAGCCCCAGCCCAAACCTGCTTTCAAACATTGCGCATACCATAAACGCATATACATCCGCTTTTCCGTACATACCCATAAAAATAAAGCATTGAAGGCACACAAAGATTAGCAGGGACAAGACAGAGCTTCCCCGGAAATCCATAAATACAACGCCAGTTCCGACCAGGGCAGTTACAACGGGCAAGAAATCATATACCTCATAGGTTTGTAAGTCAGTAATGGAAGCCGTCAATAAATAAGAGGCCAAGACGCCGCAGGATACCTGTCCGAGAGCTCCCCAGCGTTTTAGCATGAGGGCGATCCCGATCCCCCCTCCCAGACTGATCATCCAGATAAACAGGTGCGTTTTCTTTCCCAGATTCAGTTGATGGTCAGCATTACATTTTATGATCAGATAAAAGTATAGCTCGGTCAAAAAACCGATTTCCAAAGCAAGGAACCATGCCACTGACATTCCCTCCGCTTCCTGCGTTCCTGTTATAAGGCATTTTTTACCTCAGGTACCATTTCACCTCAATCTCGTTCTGATATCATTCAGCACACTTTCTTCTTCCCCCAATGTCCATAAAAAGGGTGTCTCCGACAAAATATCAGCTCCCTTAAACGCAGTCACCGTAACAGAATATTTTCCTTTTGGGGTATACAGCGGTACCATAAAAATGATATCCTCTTCATGGCTTAATTCATCTCCGTTATACTGAAAGCTGAAATTTAAACCGGTGATTCCTTCTCTCAATTCCTCAGGAAAGCTTACCGTTACTTTCTCCGCATAACCTGATACCATAAAATGAAGCTTACCACTTTCCCCGCACCTGAAAACCGGATCTGCCGGCTCTAAAATACGTTCAAGACTTGCCCTAAGAATAAAATCAGGCGTCCAGGAGGCATATAATGTCACGTCCCTTTCAGGTATAAAGGGATCTCCCTCCTTCCCTGCGAAAAGAGTACACTCGGGATCAAGATACCATCCCTGAAAAGTATGATCTTCCTTTTTGGTCGCAGGAAGGAACACCGGTTCCTTCCTGTAAGAGGCGACAATTGTATCCACTGCTCCTTCCGCAACCGTACTGTAATATGTATTATCATAAAAGCTTCCCTGAAAAGGACTCTTCTTAACCCATTCCTGAAATATTGTCCTGCCCTTTGCCGGCTCCACATGACTTCCGCCGTTTGTCTCAAAGACTATTTTGTTCCCATCCGGCGCTTTAAGGCAATTCATGTCCAGGGTATAACTGTCTCCATATTTCAGCTTTACCGGATAGATATCCATACTTCCCTGATAAAGACCTCCCGCAGGATCGATCTGCAGGGTGCTTTCAATTTCTACCCATTGCGCATACATTACAACGATCCCCTTCCCGCTCTGGTCGTAGTTCTCCTCGGTTAAGTTCAAGATTTCCTGTCCGTCCTGATAACTCTGACCGGATCCATCCGGACGGGTATTCCAGCCTGCAAAAGCATAACCCGCTCTTTTATATGCGTTCTTGCGCAAACTTCTTTCGGCTGAGATTACCTGTCCCTCATAAATATCGGCATTCTGGTACATATGGACACTATTTGCCATAGAACCCTCTACCCAATCGCCGGTATTCTTGTCATACCGTACCTGATAACGGTTCCAAGATATCCCGTCGCAAAAATGGGTTCCCAGGTTCGCCCCCATCTCCAGATTGCTGCAGAATGGGCATAGATAATAATAGTCCTTACTCAGATCCAACTCAGAAATGGACGCCGCAGCCTCCTGACTCATATAGAAAAAAGTGTTGCTTATTTTTTCTCCACAGACTGCACAATATGCCATCCAGCCCGAATAGTGATTTGATAAACATTTCTTTCTTCCGAATGAAATACCATGATAATCTACTCCCATCGGTGGATATGCACCATGAATGCATCTCGCCCCTTCATATTCAACTTTCCAGTATCCAACAGGAACTGCCCCTGTACACTGCATTCTATAGGAATGTTCCCCGGCTTCAGGACTTCGCTTCATGGAGCCTCTGATCTGAACTATGGTGCCACTCTTATACCATTGAACACTGCGGTCCCATGCATTTGTTGTAAAAGCCTGTTTATCCGGGCTAAAGGAAACATATGGGCTATCGTAAATCGTATCTGCGTATGCAGGAATAAAAATAAAGAACCAGGAAATCAGGGCTGATAAGAACAGAAAAACTGGGAGGAACAAATATTGAGTCCTTTTATTCTTTTTCTTCTGGAATACCATACTCTTCCCCTCCCCCTAAAACAAAACCGTGTCACACCGCTCGCAGCAACAAATCCGTTCTTCCCTGAAGCCGTGGCTTTCCTCGTCCCATACGGTTATGGTTTTATAGATCCACTTATGATCCTCCTGTTCCGGGTGTCTTTCATATTTGATCTGCTCATTACAATTCTTACATATATAAACAATGATCGTATCTTCCACACAATTACCGTGGTGTAATTCTTCAGCCGTAAGCTCATGCTCCAAGGGAGGAACACTCCCTGATCCCATATCATCCACCCAGTCACACTCAGAACACATTTCAATGCGGTATCCTCCCTGGGTACAGCTTGGAGGCTCTCCGTACCAAAGCACCTCCATCTTATGCTCATGTTCTGCCAAAGCCGTTATTTCCGGAGTTTCCTCATCCTGGCAAATATTTCCTGCTATCCTGTCGATCATATCTTCCGGGAATGAATCTGACGTTTCATTAACACATCCATTTAAGAAAATTACGCTGCCAAAGCACAAAAACAATATCATGAGATATTTCCTCATCCGCAATTCCTCCTTTTTATTCTATAGACTTTTTCATGTTATTGGCTTTTCATTACAATGAAGCTATAAAGCCTTCACCACACGCAGAGAGCCCGCGGAAAGCCTTGCATAGAATTCTTCAATATCTTTCTTTTCCATCAGAATATTGATCCTTTGAGCCGCCGTTGAACGGTCCTGAGCCGGGATCGCCATCCCTGCATTGCTGAATACCTCCTGTATATATACATTCTCCCACAGCAGAAAAACTTCACCGGTATCTTTATTTGCCATATAGATATGTATTCTGTCCCCTCCCCTCAGGATTCCGCTCACTACCTGATAGAGGTCTTCCGCCATAAATCCCGCTACTACAGGCTCCGACATATCCTCTTCAATTTTTTTGCGGGATTCCGTCATGGCTTCTGTTACCACAACACCCTGGTCCAGAGGGCTCACTAACATTCTCCGGTATAACTGCTCGGCAGATACAAAAGCTTTCGGAGGGATCAATGCCTTCTCCATTTCCTTTGTCACAAAATATTCTTCTACATTGTCCGGGGTGATCAATACGCCTTTTACAATCTCTTTTTTCGTAACAAGAACTGTTCCCTTCTCATAAGCGCTCATTGCATTCATTTCCATATTGATCAAAATACAATATACAATAACGGCCGCGATCAGTGCGGTAAAGGCTGCACCCGGCAATATTCTTTTCTTTCCTTTCTTCATTGTATTTCCTCTCCTATCAAATCGCTCACAATATCCACGGTTTTCTCTTTGCGTGCAAGAACGGACATCCCTAAGATTCCTTTCACATTAAATTCAATCTGACTATATACAGAAGTGGATTCGATCAATATGCCGTCCGGGGTCTGCACCCTACCCAAACCGCCATATTCTGTCCAGGAATAATTTGGTCCGTTTTCACCAAAGGAATAAATATCGATATCCTTTTCCTTCACGTTATAAATAATATACTGCCGGACGGTGATCGGTCCGCAGATCAAAATCTGATTCCTATGCTCCCAATTATCCTTAAGTCCAAGATTTTGCTGCAAGGCTTCCCGATACAGCAGGTAAGCTGTATCGGGAGATGCAATCTGTACCGTATGGCTGATTCCGTATTCCCGGACATCAATGACAGCGGAGGCGAGGTTGGAAGCGGCAAGCGCATCCTCCATCATGCTTCCCGTAACTGTAAGGATATAAAGCTGTATCTGCATTGAGAAGACCAACACCAGAAACACAGACAGATACATTCCCGCTACCATTTCAATCTTACCCTTTGATGCGTTCAGACGCAGATTCATCCTGTACCACCTCTCTAATTCTTTGCTGTAGACATCTTCCGCTCTTCAAAGTCAAAGGCTGTCCTGGAAAATGCAGCCTGAAACAAATCATTTCCGACAAAAAGTGCCTGAAAGGAAAGCTTTCCCCTGATCACCAGATAGATTGGCGACCCAAATGTCACCCTGCTCATGGTTGTACCTGACAGATCCAACTGTTCAACACCTGCAGCCAGTAATTCCTGTTCCATTTTTATACGGTCGTCATCCGGCAGATATCCAACTGTTTCCATCCGCAAGATGTATTTTCTGGAAATCTGACTGATCTGTATTTTGCTGTTCAGCATCTGAGCGCTCCCAAGATAAGCCAGCATCACGATTGACAGCACCAGAACATATAAGAAAACTGTAAAAAAATCCATAATAGACCCATTGCTGCGCCGATTCCGGGATGATTCTCTTTTTATCGTCATGAGAACCACCCTACGATCTGCTGTTCAGGATTTCACTTGCCTTAGTCTGCATATTCGTAACCAGCTCTTCAATAAATGTTGTAAGAGCATCCTTCATCACCACGCATAATACCAAAGCAATGATACACAGACCCACCGTAACAAGGATGCCGTCTATTCCAGAGCTCCTTTTCCGAAACACCTTCCTTCCATCCTCAATGATTCCATAAATTTTCCATTTCATCCATAATAGCTTTTCCGCCATAATAACCTCCATTCTCCGCCCAGGGCGGCTTCTACCAGTTTTTAAAAGCTCATCGCCGCCTTAAACATATTCGTGATACACGCATAAAGCACGACGATCAATATTGCCGACAGGATTCCCAGCTGATAAAAGGTGATCCTCCTGTCCAGATTTCCTTTCTTTCGGTTCATCAACGCTGCTTCCATATCCTTTATCTGTTCCGATATATCCGCCAGCAGGGCTACCGCCTGCCCCGATTCCAACGCCTGTAATACAGTAATACAAAGGGCGTCTATATACCTGTTATCAAATTTCTGCTGAAACCTTTCCAGTGCGCTTTCAACGTCCGATTTCAGGGCTATTTCCCCGGATAAGGAAAAGAGCGCCGACCTGAGCCTTTCCTCCCTGACGCTCCCAAAGCATTCTCCAAGAGCATCCGTTACATAAACGCCCGCTTTCACCTGCATGGAAATGGCGTTATAAACCAGCTTCAATTCGGGAAGCATTCTTTCATTATCCATCTTATTCATCCAGAGAAGCAACCCATCCGGAAGCCAGAATAAGGCCACCGCCAGAACCATCCCCTGCAAATAGCCTGTAAAGGCTCCGATCAACAGCCCGGTTCCGCCCAGGACCAGGCGCAGTGCAGAATAACTGACCGGATTGACCCATTTCCCGAAATGAAAAGCTGCGCCGTTCCTGCACAGGTAATCATACAACTCCTGATAATCCAGAATACTGCCTCTCCGTTTTTGGAAATATTGCTGAAGCCCCTCGTATGCTGTAAAGAATACCCTTTTCGCACTTCTGCCCCTCACTATGGCAAACAACAGCACAAAGGTTCCCAATGCGATCAAAACAGGCAGGATTCTCAATCCTGTATCTACAGTATCCATATCGAAGACTTTCTCCCACATATGTAATCCCTCCTTCCCCTGATTTGAGTTTACCGGTCCAGCTTCCTAATCTGCAAAAGGAAAAGAATGAAGATTCCCGCCATGATCCCAAGGCTGATTCTGCCGGGAATACTGTAAAGCATAATCTCAGGAATACTGGCGCCCGTCAGCTTTTCTACCGCGACCAGAATGACCAGGGACATTCCAAGCAAAACCAGCATATTTACCATTGCCTCCTTGACCATCGACCTGCGCTCCTGTCTGGATCTCATGTACTCTCTTACGGCACGCCTGCTGTTGGATACAAATACCGTGAAATCCGCGGAATACCTGAGGCTGAATTCCAGGTTACGCACCAGCTCCTTAAATTGCGGATGTTCAATCTTTTCCGCCATAGACAGCAGCGCCAGACCGGTATCTCCTGTCATCTGGGCCTCATAGCAGCATGTGTCCAGAACACTCTTAAGAGGTTCCTCCATATATCTGCTGATCTGTCCCAAAACTCCCGTCACCTCGCCTGCCGTAATACTGTAATTACCGAGAAAATCCAGGAATTTCAACAGATTTTCATTGACCAGACGATAATTCCTGCTCATCAGGAATTCCTCCGCCAGATTCCGCAAAAGCTGCAGGAAAAGCAGGCACGCTATCCCCGCGATCCAGCTTCCGGTCAGCAGCAGTATCCCAAAATATCCAATCCCGCTTACCACCAGTTGGATCAAGATCCATATTTCCGGCGTCAGCCACCTAAAGCGCACGCAAAGACCGCTATAAACCAGCCTTTGCTCCATTCGATGAAAAATACCGGTCTGCTTCGACGACAGGCGCAGATTCAAACGGTTTTCACGCATACGCTTTCTTGCAGAGCTTTCCAGGGATTCCGCCGTCCGGTCGGCCAGACGATACAGTATCCGCTCGGATGCAATCCATGCAAAAGACATGAAAAAAGCCAGATAAAACAATAACCCCATGATAATTTTCAATCCCTGTTTCCAGTCCATACCAATCCTCCCACACTTTCCATCCTTAAAGAAACCTTTTTATATTCTTTAAACAAAAACCCTTTCATGTCCTTTTAACCGAAGCCCCTTACAGGATCCGCTCATACTGCAGCTCGCGCCTCTTTTCACTCCAGCCGCTGCATGCGAAAATTTCTTTCACCCGGTAATGCTCCATAAAAACCAGCGTCTGAAAACAGTCCATCATCTTCATCAGTTCATCCCGCGAATACCTGCTGTCATACATCGCATAGTCAACTAGCTTATTGGGAGCCCGGTCGGCAGAGGGGGCGTGTATGGTTGCGGCACAAAGCTGGCCCGTATATGCGGCGTTCAGCAGATACAAAGCCTCTCCGCCCTTCACCTCCCCGATAATGAAGAAGTCCACATCCATGGTCAGTCCGGCGATGCTGATCTGTCTCAGATCATAATTCACCTGACTCTCTCCGCTTCCCGGAAGGGAATGCAGAAACATCATATCAGGATGAAATCTGGTCGTCAGCTCATCCGCCTGCTG
>CANPYG010000043.1 GCA_947588205.1 uncultured Acetatifactor sp.
AGACGACCGGGCTCTTGGGGTCGCCCTCCAGCCGCAGCGCAGTATCCTTTATGACGGTATCCAGAAATCTTCCCTCCCATTCCGTATAAACCTGCACATGCAGATCATACAGGCTGACGCTGTAGCGCACATACCGTTTCAGGTAATCCGCCGCAATGTACAGGGTATCCCTCTCCTCGAACGCAGCCACGTAATCCAGCTCTTCTTCCCGGCCTTCCTGTGCGCCCCCTCCGTCGGCAGGGTTCTCCTCAAGTGGCATATCGGCATAAAACAGATCCGAAACCGTACTGCCGCCCAGCCCAACGCTGTAAACATCCGTAGGGGTGGTATAAAGGAGGCGCTTTCCCGCTTCATCCAAATAGAAGGAACCGTCAAAATATTTTGAAACCGTAGCCGAGTCAAAATAGCATCTTCCGTCCCGCAGAAGGGCCTTTTCCTCCACGATCTCATCCTGCAGGACGATTGCAAGCTGATTCCCCGCCACATCAAAATAATCGTCCAGGTCGATTCTTTCGGATGAATATTTGATACTCTCCACAAAATCCTCTCCGAATGCAATCCCTGCAATCAATACGATCAGCACGATCGCCACTAAGGTCGGTATGATTTTTTTCTTCATTGTGCAAGCCTTTCTCTCTCGTCGGACACTCATGGGGTCCTTTTCTTCTTCCCGGGATACCTTTCCGGGGGCCGGAATGCAGCCATTCCGGCCCCTTTTCATCAGATCATACTTATTATATCAGACAATTTCCATATCGTCATTATGAAATTTTATTTTTTTGAGCCAGAGAGGCACTCCTTGCTCTTCTGCAGTTCTCCTGCTTTTTTTGACCAAAAGTATGTGTGATATATAAATCCTGATACGGAATTGTCCTTTTGGGCATCCTACGCGCCTGCACCTCGATTTTCCAAAAATAAATATGACCTGAATGTTTAAATTGAAACAAAAACGTAAAAATAAAAAAGGTGGAAATAAACAACCGACAAAACAAACGACAGACATATCTGCCTGCGAGACATCCCCGGACGGTAAAGCTCTCCCGAAGATGAGAAAAACAATCTGCCTTCCGGCAATCCATGAAAAACAGATTGAAAGACAAAGAACAAAAATGGAAAATCTACAGCCTGCCTCCTGACCGGCGCTGATTGGCACAAGATGCCCTAGTGCATATTATATTCTTTTCCAAAAGTTTTGGCAAGCCGCATATTTCATAAAAATATTAAAAATTTTTAAACCTATTGACTAAACGCCTTGAAGAGCATAAGATAGCATACAAGAGTGAACACACTGCTTTTGGAAGCTGCTTTGGAAGTTTTTTACAGAAAGGATCACCCCCGCATGAAAATAGAGAAAGTAAACGAAAACCAAATCCGCTGTACGCTCACCCGCGAGGATCTTGCCAGCCGCGAGCTCAAGATCAGTGAGCTCGCCTACGGGACGGAGAAGGCAAAGACACTTTTCCGGGACATGATGCAGCAGGCCAATTACCAGTTTGGCTTCGAAGCAGAGGACATTCCCCTCATGATAGAAGCCATTCCCCTTAACGCCGAATGCATCGTCCTCATCATCACCAAGGTGGAAGATCCCGAAGAGCTTGATACCCGCTTTTCCCGTTTTGCCCCCTCCATCCATGATTCAGACGAGGATGAGGGCGATGATTCCGAAGATGACGTACTGGACGGCCCCGATGAGGTCATGGATCTCTTCCGCCGCATTCACGAGAGCCATAAGGCTTCCGTGGATACCGATGTAAAGAGACCCGCCGAACCCGACGAGGACCCCGCCCTGACGCGCATCTTCCTTTTTGGGAATTTAGACACCGTTCTTAACGCATCCTCTCATTTAGGGCAAGCCTTCAGCGGACTCAGCGCCTTATATAAAGAAGAAAGTTCCGGCAAATACCTGCTCACGATAACCCGGGGCGAGGCGTCCCTTGCCGATTTCAACAGGGCGTGCAACCTGCTTTCGGAATACGGACATATCCAGAAGAACCGAAACACAGGGCTCGCCTATTTAGAAGAGCACTATGAGCCCCTCATCCGGAAGGATGCGCTGCAGACCCTCGCAAGGATCTGATACGCACATCGGATGTTTTCCGTCAGAAAATGCCGCCGCGAGTCCAGGAAGGACCTGCGGCGGCATTTCTTCTATCCCCTATTATTTATCGGGATCCGGCAGCCCTGCCGCCCTTTGGATCCTGCAGCACCGCTGCCCTTCGGATCCGTCCTGCGGACCAATTATTCCGCAGTCTCGAGCTCAGCCATCAGGGCATCGATGTCGATTCCGTGAACCATGGCCGCCTCCTCTAAGGACTCCGCCTGAGATGCAGGACAGCCAAGGCAATGCATCCCGGCATTCAACAGCACAGGGATTGCCTTGGGATTTATTGTAAGGATCTCTCCTATCGTCATTTCCTTTGTGATCTTGCCCATAAAGTACTCTCCTTTCCGCTCTTCTATTGTCATGGCGCGATCCGCCGCCATCTTTCACAGCTGTTCCACGTTTGCCGCTGCAACGATTTCAGTATAATACTTTTCCCGCATTCTTGCAAGTTATTCTTTTTGGCGGCTTTTACCCCTGTAACAATTCAGACGGCTGGCTGAACTGTTGCTTGCATCTTACTTTCCGGCGCCGTTCAGCTTCATACGCAGCCCCTTCTGAAAGCTTCTCCGAACTATGTGTTAAATTTTTCTAAAAACTATGACATGTACCGAAAAAAGAACACTTTCCGCCTTGACTCATGGGCAGTTTTTACATATAATAAAGGCTAGGAATTAGAAGTAACTATTCACTTTTTTCCACTAATATTTTTATAGGAGGCTATTTCAAAATGAGACCAGAATGGACAGATTTTGTAAGCGGCAAGTGGGACAAGGAGGTCAACGTCCGCGATTTCATCCAGAGGAATTATCATCCTTACGATGGCGACGATTCTTTCTTGGCACCTGCCACTCAGAACACCAAGGATTTGTGGGCGATGGTGCTTGACCTTCAGAAGAAGGAAAGGGAAGCCGGCGGCGTTCTTGATATGGACACCAAGGTTGTTTCCACCATTACATCCCATGGTCCTGGATATTTGGATAAGGAAAAGGAGACTATCGTAGGTTTCCAGACCGATAAGCCTTTTAAGCGTTCCCTGCAGCCTTACGGCGGTATCCGTATGGCGGAGAAGGCATGCGCGGACAACGGCTATGAAGTAGATCCTGAGATCAGTGAGTTCTTCTCCGTTCATAGAAAGACACATAATGCTGGCTGTTTCGATGCTTATAACCAGGAGATGAGGGCCTGCCGTTCCTCCCATATCATCACGGGTCTTCCCGATGCTTATGGCCGTGGACGTATTATCGGCGACTACAGACGTGTTGCCCTGTACGGCATTGACAGACTGATCGAGGATAAGCAGGATCAGAAGGATTCCACCGGCCGCGTAATGACCGACGATGTAATCCGTCTCCGTGAGGAGCTTTCCGAGCAGATGACCGCCCTGAAGCTGATGAAGCAGATGGCTGCTTCCTATGGCTGCGATATCAGCAGACCCGCCGCTAACGTTCAGGAAGCCATCCAGGCAGTTTACTTCGGCTATCTGTGCGCAGTGAAGGAGCAGAACGGCGCTGCAATGAGCCTTGGCCGTACTTCCACCTTCCTTGATATCTATGCGGAGAGAGACCTTGCCAACGGCACCTTCACCGAGGAGCAGATTCAGGAGTTCGTTGACCACTTCATCATGAAGCTGCGCTGCATCAAGTTCGCCCGTACCCCTGAGTACAACCAGATCTTCGCAGGCGATCCCGTGTGGGTAACCGAATCCTTAGGCGGCGTAGGCGTTGACGGACGTCACATGGTGACTAAGATGAGCTTCCGTTATCTGCATACCCTGACCAACTTAGGGCCTTCCCCTGAGCCCAACCTGACCGTGCTTTGGTCCACCAGACTTCCTGAGAACTGGAAGAGATACTGCGCGAAGATGTCCATCCAGACCTCTTCCATCCAGTATGAGAACGATGACCTGATGAGAGTGACCCATGGCGACGATTACGGCATCGCATGTTGCGTATCCTCCATGGTAATCGGTAAGGAGATGCAGTTCTTCGGCGCCCGTGCCAACGTGGCCAAGTGCCTGCTGTACGCTTTAAACGGCGGCGTAGACGAAGTGACCAAGAAACAGGTAGGTCCTAAGTATCGTCCTGTTGTCGGCGACGTTCTGGATTATGATGATGTTTACAGCAAGTTCATGGATATGCTGGAGTGGCAGGCTGACGTTTATGTCAACACCCTGAACATCATCCACTATATGCATGACAAGTACTGCTATGAGAGAGCTGAGATGGCTCTTCATGACAGAGACGTAAAGCGTTACTTCGCTACCGGCGTTGCTGGTCTGTCCATCGTGGCTGACTCCCTGTCCGCCATCAAGTATGCCAAGGTTGAGCCGATCCGTGATGAGGACGGTATCATCGTTGACTTCAAGACCACCGGCGACTTCCCGAAGTACGGCAATGACGACGACCGTGTTGACAGCATCGCCCAGGATGTGGTCCATAAGTTCATGACCGCCATCAGAAGACATCATACCTACAGGAACGGCGTTCCCACCACTTCCATCCTGACCATTACCTCTAACGTTACCTATGGTAAGGCTACCGGTAATACCCCTGATGGACGTAAGAAGGGCCAGCCTTTCGCTCCTGGTGCCAACCCGATGCATGGACGTGATACCCACGGTGCAGTAGCTTCCTTGTCTTCTGTATCCAAGCTTCCGTTCAACGATGCACAGGACGGTATCTCCAATACCTTCACCATCATCCCCGGCGCCCTGGGCAAAGAGGATAAGGTATTCTCCGGCGACATCGAGATCGATCTGAACAAATAAGAACTTGCAAAGTTACTATCTCGATGGCGCTCGACATACGAGATCGATTTGAATAAATAAGACTTGCAAAGCGACTATCTCGATGGCGCTGATATCGAGATCGATTTGAACAAATAAAAAGTTTTTAAGATGTAGATTTGTAAAATGAGAGGTGACACAGAATGGACGAGAAAATGGCAATTGATGATCTGGTTAAGTTGCTTGATTCCGGCATGGCGGGCGGCGTAGGACATGTCAACGTGGACTATGATGCTTCCGGCAAGGAGTCCAAGAACGTTCAGACCATGGGATGCACGGATTGTTCCAGAACGCCTCTGGCCTGCAGTGTACCCACTCTTCACCAGGGTCTGGACGATTACCAGTAAGGTTTTCTAAGACTGCTTCCAACCAGGGTAATTCCTGGTTGGAAGGAAAGAAAGCGCGGCACACTTTATATCTATATTATGAAACAGGAGGAATATATCATGGCAGTTAGCAATTCCACACAGGTTGACAATCTGGTTAATTTACTTGATGGTTATGCAGTAAAGGGTGGACATCATCTCAATGTCAACGTCCTGAACAGAGATACTCTGCTGGACGCCCAGAAGCATCCTGAGAATTATCCTCAGCTTACCATCCGTGTATCCGGCTACGCAGTAAACTTCATTAAGCTGACCCCGGAACAGCAGGCAGATGTGATCTCCCGTACCTTCCACGAGAGCATCTGATCCCAGGAAGCGGCCAGTCATTCATTTCCGCTGCACTACAGGGGGATGAATACGAAAACCTAAAATCTACACCCGGAGAGAGATTTCTTTCCGGGTGTTCTTTCACAGAAAGGAAGATTCATGCAAGGAAGAATTCATTCACTGGAAAGCTTTGGCACAGTAGACGGCCCCGGCACCCGCTTTGTGGTGTTCGTTCAGGGCTGTCCCATGCGCTGCGCCTATTGTCACAATCCGGATACCTGGGAGATGAACGCAGGTACTCTTATGGAACCGGAATATATCATTGAGCAGTTTGAACGGAACAAGAGCTTTTACAAGGGCGGCGGCATCACAGTAACCGGGGGCGAGCCCCTGATGCAGCTGGACTTTATGATCGACCTGTTCACCCTTGCGAAGGAGAAAAATATCCACACCTGTATCGACAGCTCCGGCATCGCCTTTAACCCGGACAGCCCGGTCCAGATGGAAAAGATGGATCGCCTGATGGCTCTGACCGACCTGGTTATGCTGGACATTAAGCACATCGATCCCGAAAAGCATCTGGAACTCACTTCCCAGCCCAACCGCCGCATCCTGGAATTTGCGGCTTATCTGAATGAAAAGCAGGTTCCCATGTGGATCCGCCATGTGGTGGTGCCGGGCATTACGGACGACGACAAATATCTCTTTGAACTGGGATATTTCATCGGTCAATTCAGCAATCTGAAGGCGCTGGACGTACTCCCCTACCACACCATGGGCGTGGCAAAATATAAAAAACTGGGAATCCCTTACAAGCTGGCAGGGGTTCCCGCCATGAACCAGAACAAGGTGATCGAGAAAAAACAGGTTATCCTGGAGGGAATCCGCAAGCGCCGGGCAGAACAGGCAGAACAGGGGTCAGGACAGGAAGAACAAGCAGGACAGGCCGCCAAAAATTCTAAATAAGGTCTTGTAATCAGTCGGGTTTTATATTACAATAAAAGAAGATTTTGCTCATCAAATCATAAAGGAGGATTAGAACATGGCATTCAAAATTGGTGATTCTTGTGTAGCTTGTGGCGCTTGCGAGGCGCAGTGCCCTGTAGGCGCGATCAGCATGGGTGACGGCAAATTTGAGATCGATCCCGATAAGTGCATCAGCTGCGGTTCATGCGCCGGAACATGCCCTGTAGGTGCGATCGAGGAGGAATAAGGACTTTTAAAAGGCATTTCAGAAAATGAAATGCCTTTTATTATTTTCTTGTTTCTTCTCATCACTCATGACGATGGTTTTCGTTTCCTCCGGTTCCTTTGCTTCTTTTTTCCTGAGCTTCTTTTCCTTTACAGGCTTTACCTTTTTTTCCTTGGGCGGTTTCTGCGTTTTTGCTTTTACCGGCTTCTCAGGCTTCTGCTCCGCCGCCCTTCTGCGGTGATTTTTTCTGCGCAAAAGCTCGTCCAGCTTCTGATAATGCAATTCATCCCGCTCTTCCCTGATGCGGTCGCGCTCGTCTTCCCGTTCCTCCTGGACCCGGAACTGATAATCCAGCTCTTTGACAACGCTCTCCTTAATATCACGCGACAGCTCCTTGTTATTCTCCTGGAGCGTATCCCTGATCATCTGCTGGAGCAGCCACTGAAGCCGCTTCGCTTTTTCCTCCGCAGATGCCTCCCTTATGATTTCCCCGGAGCCTGCTTCCAGGGTACTGACCTCCATAGATGCGCTGCCTTCTGCACGGCTCGTCACTGCGCCCTGTGCATCTGCATTTTCTTGCAGGCCGCCGGCTGCCGTCCCAAATCCCAACACCTGCGTGGTTCCGTCCTGCAGTTCCTTTTTCTGCATTGCTTCCTCCTGCTGTTTCAGCGCTTCCTTTTCCTCTTCCGGCATCATAACGTCAATTTTGCCATCCTTGAGAATCATTTTTATGGCTTTCAATTGCAATCCCCTTTCTTTCATTCCTTTAATCTGCTTAAACCGCTCAACATCCTCCCTGGTATAATAGCGATGTCCCAGCTCATTACGGCGGATGGGGAGATGCAGCTCCTCCTCCCAGTAACGGAGCACATGGCTCTCCACCTGTACCTCTTTTGCAGCATCAGAAATCAGTAAAAAATTTTCCATATGTATTCCCCTTTCTTGCAGTTTGCTGATTTTGCGAGCTTCACTCATTTTCGCCGCGGCTGCCGTATACGTAAAAAAAGGGCAGGCCTTCTGGCATGTCCTCTTTTGTATTTTAAACTATATTGTTGTGTTCTCCCTATCTCTGCAGATTGGCAAACTTCGTAAACATAGGTAAATACGCCAACTCCACGGTTCCGGTAGGACCGTTTCTCTGCTTGGCAATAATGATCTCCGCGATATCCTTCTTCTCGCTGTCCTTGTTGTAATACTCATCACGGTAAATGAACATGACCACATCCGCGTCCTGCTCAATGGCCCCGGACTCGCGCAAGTCAGACAACATGGGCCTGTGATCCGGGCGCTGTTCCACCGCACGGCTTAACTGGGACAATGCGATCACGGGCACATTCAGCTCTCTCGCGAGAGCTTTCAGGGATCTGGAGATTTCCGAAATCTCCTGCTGTCTGGAATCGCTGCGGCCTGACCCCGACATCAGCTGCAGATAATCTATGATCACCATGGAGATATCGTTTTCCAGCTTCATCTTACGGCACTTGCTGCGGAGCTCCGGAACCGTAATTCCAGGCGTATCATCGATGATCAGCCTGGAACGGCCGATAATGCCGGCGCTTTCGATCAGCTTTTCCCATTCCTGGTCGTTTAGCTGACCCGTGCGCAAATGCTGGGAATCCACCCTTGACTCCATGGAAAAAAGACGGTTCACCAGCTGCTCCCTGCTCATTTCCAGACTAAAAACAGCGACGGCCTGGTTCTGCCTGAACGCAACATATTCCGCAATGTTCAGCACGAACGCGGTCTTTCCCATGGACGGCCTGGCGGCGATCAGCACCAGATCGGAGGGTTGCATTCCTGCGGTACGGTAATCCAGATCCACAAAGCCCGTGGGGATACCGGTCACGGCTCCTTTGTTGCGGGACGCGATCTCAATCTTATTCATGGCGTCCATCACGATCTGCCTGATCGGGATAAAATCGCCCGTATTACGCTTCTGCACCAGCTGGAACACGCGCTTTTCCGTGTCCTCCAGAATGAATTCCAGGCTCTCCTTACCCGCATAGCAGATATTCGCAATCTCCTCGTTCAGACGGATCAGCTTGCGGAGCGTGGACTTCTCCGCCACGATCTCGGCGTAATATTTTATATTTGCCGAGGTAGGCACTGCAGTGATGATGTCCCGTACAAACTCCAGACTGCTGATCTCCGGGGGCACATCCTTTTCCCTGAGACGATTCTGCAGGGTTACCAGATCCACGGGGCTGCCCTGCTCATGCAGTTCTACCATTGCTTCAAACAGAATCCCATACTGCTTTTGATAGAAATCCTCCCCCGTGATGATTTCCGAGGCGACCACTATTGCATCCTTGTCCATCAGCATGGAACCCACCACGGACTGCTCCGCCTCCACGCTGTGGGGCAGCACTCTTTTCAGTACGGCTTCCTCCATTGTAGGCATGGCTCTCATTCCTTTCCGCAAAACATGCTACATTTCAGTTACCTTGACGGTCAGCCGGGCAGTTACCTGGGGATGGAGCTTCACGCCCACCTCAAAGGTTCCAAAGCTCCTGATATTCTCCATCAGCTGGATTTTCTTCTTGTCCAGCTCAATTCCATGCTGCTCCTGGCACGCGGAAGCAATCTCCTTGGAGGAAATAGAGCCGAAGGGCTTACCCCCTTCGCCGGCTTTCATCTTCACCTCCACCTGCCTGGAAGAAAGCCTCTCCGCCAACGCCTTCGCAGCCTCAAGCTGTTCCTTCGCGCGCTTTTCCTCGCCCGCCTTTTTTAACTTCAGATCATTCAGATTCTTCGGTGTGGCTTCCACGCCTATTTTCCTGGGCAGGATGAAATTCCTGGCGTATCCTTCGCTGACTTCAACAATATCGCCTGTTTTTCCCAGCTTCTTCTCATCCTGCAGTAAAATTATCTTCATATCGTTCTTCCTTTCTGACAGATCCACTGTATCTGCGTCTGCCGGCCAACGCCTGTATTATGCGGCATCAGATGACACTGTCTCTTTAAAATTCCCCATTTTCCATCATAGTATCTATGGTCCGCTTCAAAATACCGATCGCTTCCGCCAGTCCGGTTCCTTCCATCTGACACGCCGCAATGCTCATATGTCCGCCGCCTCCCATACGCTCCATGATTACCTGTACATTGACCTCGTCAATGGAACGGGCGCTGATATATATTTTCCCTTGAAAAGGCGTCAGCACAAAGCTTGCCCTGATGCCCTTGATATTCAGGAGCTCATTTGCCGCCTGCGCGCCGATCACGGTCGGGCTGGGGAGATCCTCTGCGGTACATACGGAAATCGCAAAAAATTGCTTATAAATCTCCGCCTGGCTTACGGCGTCGGCCCTCGCCTTATATTCCTGGGCGTCCTCGCGGAAAAGCTTGCGCACCCTCGTCACGTCAGCCCCATTGCGTCTTAAGAACGCCGCGGCCTCAAAGGTCCTTACGCCGGTCTTGCTGACAAAGTTATTGGTGTCGATTACGATTCCGGCGTACATACAGTCTGCTTCTTCTGTCCTGATCTTGATATTATCATACGTATATTGCAGGATCTCGGAAACCATCTCGCAGGCCGAGGAGGCATAGGGCTCCACATAGGACAGGGTAGCGTTCTCAATGGTCTCCGTGCCCTGTCTGTGATGGTCCAGGACAACCACTGACTTACAATGGTGAAGCAGATCCGGACACTCCGTGATGGAGGGCTTATTCACATCCACTACTACCAGCACGGTGTTGCTGCCTGCCATCTCCAGCGCCTGCTGGCCGTTCACGATCATATCGTCCTCGTACTCCGGATTGTTGCGGAACAGCTCAACCAGCGGATTAATGGAACTCGTCGCCTCGTTCAGCACGATATGGGTCTTGCGCCCAAGAGCCTGCGCGATACGGTAAATGCCCACCGCAGCGCCAAAGCAGTCCACATCCGGTATCCTGTGTCCCATAACGATCACGCGGTCCTTGGTAGTAATGATCTCACGGAGCGCATGCGCTTTTACACGGGCCTTCACACGGGTATTCTTCTCCACCTGCTGGCTCTTGCCGCCATAATAGGTTATGCTTTCAGGGGTCTTGATCACCGCCTGGTCCCCGCCGCGCCCTAACGCAAGATCAATGGCATTGCGGGCAAATTCATAGTTCTGGGCATAGGTCAGACCGTCTATCCCCACGCCGATGCTGATCGTAACAGCCATTTCATTTCCGATATTGACCGTCTTCACATCCTCTAACAGGTCAAACCGCGTCTCCTTCAGCTGGTCGAGGGCCTTCTTCCGCATTATGACCAGGTACTTGTCCTTTTCCAGCTTCTTACAGATTCCGTCCTGCGCCGAAATATATTTATTCACCTTTCGGTCGATCAATGCGATCAGCAGGGAACGGCGCACTTCCTCCACGCTGTCTAAGGCTTCCTCATAGTTATCAAGATAGATCATGCCTACCGTCAGGCTCTGGTCGTCCAACTCCTGCAGGGCGATGTGGAGAGCGGTCTCGTCGAACAGATACACGGCGATCAGGAAACCATTGTAATCCTTCGCCTCGATCATGCTGCTGTGGTCCGCCATCTCCTTCAGGGGAATCTTCTTGAACTTCGCAACGTATTCATTCCCTTCATACTGCAGGTCATACTGCGCTTCATCCACGCCGGAATCATCCGGAAGCCTGTCCCTCGTAATAGAAGGGAAAAGGGAAGTAATGGAGCGGTTATAGCCCTTCGGCTGATGGACCACGCCCTCAAAGGCAGCATTGGTCCATATCACCTTCCCGGAATCGTCCAGCAAAGCATAGGGAAGGTCCAGATCCCGGAGTATCTTCCTTTGAATCTGCCCATATTCCGTGGCGAAGCTGACCAGCTCGTTCATGATAATGGGCTTATTATAAAAATACAAAGACAGACTTACAGCGAAGTAAAAAACGGTAAAACAGGCCAATACGATGGCGGCGCGATAATCCAGCAAAAACAAAGCAGCATTCACAAGCAGAAGAAGAATGCCGAGGTAAATACTGAACTTTATGAAGGTTTTAATCCTACCCTTTAACTTAATCCTGTTTTTCATTCTTGAGATTCCTTTTTGCTTCTTAACTTCCATGTCCCGCTGCGCGGCACACCGCCACAATATGGAAACTGACTGCACGGCACACCGCCGCAATATGAAACCGGCCGCCCGCGCCTGCGGCGCTCCGGCATGGACTTCCCGGACAGCCTATAAACCCCTTCAACGATTATACCAAATAATACAAAAATATGCCACAATTTTATTTGTCAAAACGGAAAATGTTATGTTAATTTTTCGTGAATCTTTGCTTTGACAGTCAGATCCCGGCGATTAAAAGTTTCCGCAAGGTACTCCCCACACTAAGAAAGGGATGCCGTTATTCCATCAGGCATCCCCAATCTCACTCGCTATTTACGAAAAGCGCCTATCCTTAATCACAGGTATAAGGCATCAGGGCAACGTGGCGCGCCCTCTTGATCGCAACTGTCAGCGCCCTCTGATGCTTTGCGCAGTTGCCGGTAATTCTGCGGGGGAGAATCTTACCTCTTTCGGATACGTATCTCTTAAGCTTGTTCGTATCCTTGTAATCGATCACATTATCCTTGCCACAGAAAACGCATACCTTCTTCTTTCTGCGCACTGTGCCCTTTCTCCTCATAGGAGAATCCGTTTTATCTGCTGCTTTGGTATAAGCCATGACAATCATTCCTCCTGTTCTCTCAATTTCCAATCAGGCCTGAAATCCTGCCGGAACCGATTCCTGCTCTCATTCATTCCCGTTTAGTTAAAAGGCAATTCCTCATCAATTCCATCCGGAATATTCATAAAACCATCTGCCGCCCCTGAAGCTGCAGGCCTGCTGTAATTGCCCGTGCCGCCCCCATTGGCGTATCCGCCGCCGTTATAACCGCCATCCTGGCCGCCTGCGGACGCATTCTTACTCTCCGCGAACTCAATCTCTTCCACCATTACACGGACGCTGTAAACCATCTGCCCGTCCCTGTTGGTGTAGTTATCGTTCTGGATACGGCCCGTTACAAGCACCTTGATTCCCTTGTGGAGATAACGCTCCACAAATTCAGCCTGTTTTCCAAAAGCCGTACAATTAAAGAAATCTGCGTCGGGTTCCCCCTCACGCTTAAATCTTCTGTCAACCGCGATGGAAAACCTCGCCACTGCGGTCTGGCTTGCCCCCTGGGAGTACCTTACTTCAGGATCCCTTGTCAATCGTCCCATAAGAATGACTTTATTCATAATTCAATTCTCTCTTTCTTTACGCCTCGTCCTGTCTAACGCACAAATATCTGATCACATTGTCCATAATGCGTACACGGCTCTCGATCTCAGCGGGAACGGTGCTCTCTGCATCGAACCTGATGAAGCAATAATAAGCTTCCTTCATATGCTGCACCTCGTAGGCAAGCTTTCTCTTGCCCCAATCGTCCACCTCCGTGATGACGCCACCGAATCTCTCGATCAAAGCCTTGCATCTGTCGATCACAGCTGCTTTCTCTTCTTCTTCGACCTTGGCGCTGACAACAACGGCTAATTCATACTTGTTCATGCTGTTACCTCCTTTTGGTCTCTGGCCCCTGGTCCTGCCAGGAGCAAGGATTTATATATCACGAGAAAACATGATAACATGAATTGTCCTTTTTTTCAAGCATTTTCCTTAATTTCTTTGATATTTTTTTCCAAAAGGGTGCGCGCGATCATCACCTGATGTCCGCAGCCTGCGCACTTGATGCGGAAATCAGCCCCCACACGGAGGACAGACCACTCATGGCTTCCACAGGGGTGTGCCTTTTTTAACCTTAAAACATCTCCTACATGAATCTCCATACTGCTCCCTCCTCTTCTCCTATTATAAATTCCCCACCAGATAATCCTTCACTACGCCAAAAAACTCCCTCAGCATATTGTTGGGGATCATCAGCGGATAGGAATCCGCCGCAAGCCCGCTCACATTTTCATAGCCCATCTTTTGTGCGATCTTAAGCGCGCGGAAAACATGAAAATTATTGGTCACAACCACAACAGTATCTTTTTCCTTATCCAGGAATCCGCTGCTGTATTCCAGGTTCTCATAGGTGTTACGGGAGGTATCCTCCCTGCGGATCCGGCTGCCGTCTATGCCTGCGGATACAAGGTAATCATACATTCCCTGTGCCTCCGCCATGGGTTCATTCTCGCCCTTTCCCCCTGAAACAATCACAATGGTATCCGGGTTCTCGGCAAGGTATTCTATCGCCGCATTCAGGCGTCTGAGCAGTACGTCGCTGGGTCCATTCACGCGCATCTGCGCCCCCAGGATTATGAGGTAATCGGCATCCTTCCCGCCCTTCGCGGAAAAACGGCTGAGCACGGATCCTTCCACAATGACAAAAAGCAAAATCCCCAGACCGAGAATACTCCCCAGGAAAATCTTCATCCACACGGGCATTGCCGACAGGAGTCCGGTACATCCGACCACCCAGCCGCAAGCGATGAGCATCACACCACCCACGCCCCAGATCAGGAAAAACCTGGTGCCATAGTTTACAAAAAGCGCTATCCCCAGACAATATAGAATACAAAGCACCCCAAGCACTGCAAGAAGAACGGATATGACCGATATATGCATCTCTTCTCTTCCTCTCCGCTCCATATATATGACACGTTTTCTTTTTTCAAACGGTATCAGATCATCCTTTTTTCTCATTTGCTCTCTTCCACTCTTTCCCTTCTTATGGATTCATCGGCTTATGGGCTTATCCTTCTTAAGGGTTTATCCCGCTTAAAGGTTTATCCCGCTTAAGGGTTTATCCTGCTTCAGGGCTTATCCTATATGTAACTTCCTTATTTAATACTATATCAGAAAATCCTTCACGCCTCAACAGAAAAAAGTCTTTGTTTTCTTAAGATTTTATTACGGTTGCGGCATGTTTTTATCATTTTCTTTGGATAACCCCTTGTTTCTGTTCATGGAAAATGATACAATAAATGGTAGAAATTTATTTTGTTTTGTGCGAAATCAACAGAAATGCATATTTTCTTTTTCTGTTGGCAAGATTATGAGAGGAGAGTTACTATGGCAAAAGAAATGATCGCAATGATTCTTGCCGGCGGACAGGGCTCGCGTCTCTACGCGCTGACCCAGAAGCTGGCGAAGCCCGCAGTTCCTTTTGGCGGAAAGTACCGTATCATCGACTTTCCCCTGTCCAACTGTGCCAATTCCGGCATCGACACGGTTGGGATACTGACCCAGTATCAGCCCCTGGTGCTGAACGAGTACATCGGGAACGGACAACCCTGGGACCTGGACCGTCTTTACGGGGGTGTCCATGTGCTGCCGCCCTATCAGCAGGCCTCCGGCTCCGACTGGTATAAGGGAACTGCCAACGCAATTTATCAGAACCTTTCTTTTATCGACAGATACGATCCCCAGTATGTGATCATCTTATCCGGAGACCAGATCTGCAAGCAGGATTACAGCGATTTCCTGCGCTTCCATAAGGAAAAGGGGGCTGAATTCTCCGTGGCCGTCATGGAAGTGCCCTGGGAAGAGGCTTCCCGGTTCGGTCTGATGGTTGCGGACGAAAACGACAAGATCACCGAATTCCAGGAAAAGCCCAAGGAACCCAAATCGAACCTCGCTTCCATGGGCATCTACATTTTCAACACCGACGTACTGAAGAAGTACCTGATCGAGGATGAGGCGGATCCCAACTCCCAGAACGACTTCGGCAACAACATTATCCCGAATCTGTTAAAGGATGGCAGGAATATGTACGCTTATCATTTCAACGGCTACTGGAAGGACGTAGGAACCATACCCTCCCTGTGGGAAGCGAACATGGAGATCATGGATCCTGAGCACAGCGGTATTGACCTGTTCGATGAGAACTGGAAGATTTACAGCCGCAACAGCGGTTTGACCGGCCATAAGATCGGAATGAACGCCGTGGTGGAGAACTCCATGATCACTGATGGCTGCCGCATCGAGGGAACCGTAAAGCATTCCATCCTGTTCGCAGGCGTGCAGGTTGAAGCCGGCGCAGTGGTACAGGACGCCGTAATCATGGGCAATGTGATTATTAAGGAGGGCAGCGTTGTGGAGCACTGCATCGTAGCGGAGAACGCCATTATCGGCGAGAACGCGGTTGTAGGCGCCATGCCCAGCAACAAGGGCAACAGTGTCGCGACGGTAGGTCCAGGCGTTTACATAGGCGACCATGCCAAGGTAGGCCCTGACGCCATGGTCAATCATAATGTAAAGGATGGTGAAGTACAATGGTAAACTCTAACTGCGATGCGCTGAGCATTATTTTCCCCAATAGCTATGACAACCAGGTACCAGAGCTCGTCAGCGAACGGCTGATGGCCTCCATCCCTTTTGCAAGCAGATACCGCATGATTGATTTCCTGCTTTCCAGCATGGTGAACTGCGGCATTGACAATATCATCATGATCGTGCGCAAAAACTACCGTTCCCTGATGAGACATCTGGGAAGCGGACGTGAATGGGACCTGACCAGGAAGAACGGCGGTCTGAACATCGTGCCCCCCTTTGCGGAGAAGACCGTCCACGTCTATAACGGACGTGTGGAAGCCCTGGCAAGCATCATCGAATTTTTAAAGAACCAGAGGGAAAAATATGTCTTCATTTCCGACGCGAATATCGCCGCGAACTTTGATTTCAACGCGATGCTGGACGCCCATATCGCAAGCGGCGCGGACGTGACCATCGCCTATAAGGAGGAGGAAATCCCTTATGGCTTCATGAACCTGCAATCCACCATGAGCAGCGATTTGTATTATACCTTGTCCGTAGAGGACGGACGGGTCAAGGAGATCCAGATCAATCCCAAGGAAAGCGGTAAGCAGAATTTCTCCATGAATATCTATCTGATCGACCGCGAGCTCTTGATCGACCAGATTACAAAGGCCTATGCGAGGGGATACATTTACTTTGAACGCGATATCCTCGCCCCCCAGTTAAACACCCTGAAGGTTTATGGGTATAATTATGAAGGCTACTGCGTGAGGATCAGCGATATTAAGAATTATTTTGACGAAAACATGAAGCTTTTAGACAACGAGAACCTGGATTCCCTTTTCCACGCCCCGATTTACACCAAGATCCGCGACGACAACCCGACCCGGTACATCGGCAGCGCCAAGGTGAAAAATGCGATGGTAGCCGACGGCTGTGTCATTGAGGGGGAAGTGGAAAACTGCATCCTCTTCCGCGGCGTGAAGATCGGCAGGGGCGCAAAGGTAAAGAACTGTGTGCTGATGCAGGATACCGTGGTGGAGAGCAATGCGGACGTGGAGTACATCATCACCGACAAGGAAGTGACCATCACCTCCGGCAAGGAGCTCAAGGGCTCCGATACCTTCCCGGTGTTCGTGGCTCCCAGGAAGACGGTATAAGTTTGAGGGGGAGTACTCCATGAAATCATACGAAGAAACCATACAGGAATTTCAGGAAATCGTAACGGGAAGCAACAACATCGTCTTTTTCGGCGGCGCAGGGGTATCCACGGAAAGCGGCATCCCCGACTTCCGCAGTGTGGACGGGCTCTACAACCAACAGTACGACTACCCGCCGGAGACGATCTTAAGCCACACCTTCTACCGCACCAACCCCAAGGAATTCTGGCGCTTCTACCGCAATAAGATGCTGTTTCTGGACGCGAAGCCCAACGCCGCCCACAGGAAGCTTGCGGAGCTGGAGAAAGCCGGAAAGCTGCGGGCAGTCATCACCCAGAACATAGACGGGCTCCACCAGGCGGCGGGCAGCCGGACGGTGCTGGAGCTCCACGGCTCGGTGCTGCGCAATTACTGCGAGCGCTGCGGCGCCTTCCATGACGTGTACTATATCAAGGACGGGGAGGGCGTTCCAAAATGCTCCGAATGCGGCGGTCCCGTGAAGCCGGACGTGGTGCTCTATGAAGAGGGCCTGGATCAGAAGACCTTAAGAAGCGCGGTGAATTACATTTCCAACGCGGAGGTGCTCATCATCGGGGGCACTTCCCTGGCGGTCTACCCCGCGGCGGGACTGATCGACTACTTCTCCGGCAAGAAGCTGGTGGTGATCAACAAATCTCCCACCCCCAGGGACCGCTACGCCGACCTGGTGATCCAGGGACCTATCGGGGAAGTGTTTTCCCGGGTTTGATTTTCTCTTTTGGACGTACATTTTGGACGAACATAAAAATACTCAAATCAAGATTTAGTAAATCCTGATTTGAGTATTTTTTAGATGATATATCGGGATTCCCCATCAGTAAGCCATTTCGCTGATATAGATCTGGGCTCTCCTCTGGATGATGTCGATGGCATCGTCCAGTGTTTTGTCCCCGGCAAAATAGGGCTGGATCTCCTCCTCCACGATCTTCAGCACCTCGTTGCCTTCCTGGAAGGAGAGGTTCACGCTGGCGCCGGTCAGCACGTCCCAGAGCATTGTAAGCTCCTCTTCGCTGGGATAATAATTGGTGACATTGCCCGCTTCATCATGACCGCGCTCCTGCCTTTTGGGGTTCCCGTTCTCATCCAGAACCGGCTGGCCAGTGGACCGGTCTTTCTCATAAGTACTACCCTTCTCCCGTTCCAGCATCGCCCTTAGAGCCTCAGTCTTTACCGGATAAGCAAATGACAGGGACGTTAGAAAATCCGGTTCCTTGGACAGCGCATATTCCACAAATTCCCAGGCGCCTTCCTTTTTTGTGCTGGAGCTCAGAATGCCGTAGGCAGGATCTTCACTTGACAGGACGTATGCACAGCTTCCATCCAGAGTGGGATATCCCAGGGTCATGATCTCTCCCGCCATTCCCCCACCTCCCCCGGCAACCTGCACATCTTCGGAAAAGCCCTGGGGATAGCTGGTTTCCAGGAAGCCGAACAGAGCCTTTTCCCGGGCAAGCAGAGAAACGTCTCCTTCCTCATCCCCCGGAGCAGTGATCTTCTCCACCAGCTCCACCAGCCTGCGGAATCCCTCCGAATCAAAGGAACAGGTTCCTTTTTCATAATCCAGGAAAAATTTCTGATTGCACTCCAGGAAACTGTCTAACACCGATAATTTACTGAAATACCACCCATCCGAACCATATGTCAGGAATTGACTGTTGTCGCACAGGGTCAGGGCGTCCGGATGTGCGTCCATGATCTCAAGCATCTCATCCACACTGATGCAGTGATCCTCGCCCACGACGGAACGTAGGCCTATCATCATGCCCACCGTAATGCCCTGGGGCAAACCTACCAGGCATCCGTCGATGGTATAGGCTTCCACCACATTTGGCAGGAAATCCTCCCTGCTGAATTTTTCGCTTTGCTCCAGGTAAGGCGCTAAGTCCTCCAATAGCCCCATGGCCACATAGTTCCTCACGGGCAGCCCCCTGTTGCTTATGTTAATCAGATCCGGGCCCTCCCCGGATATGATATCCATATTTAACTGATCTACCGCCGACTCAGAATAAACGGTATTCTCATCGGCGTAATTCTTGATCTCGACTTCATAACGGTCGTTGTCCCGGTTGAACTTCGCCACGGTCTTGTCCACATCCCCCGCAAGACCGACGACCCCCAAGATGACCTTCTCCTTCACTGGTATGGAACCCAGCTCTGTAAAAGTCAGGCGCATGAATTCAGATTCCCCCTGACCACTGACCAGGAGAAAAAAGCTGCCGTCCCCCATGTCACAGATGCTCTCCAGACTTCCAAGAACCCCGGCTTCCAGCAGGTCTGCCACCGACAGGGAAGCCTGCTCTCCCAGGCGGTAGGCATAGAGACCCGTGCCCACACAGTAGTAAAAATCCGCCCCTTCCCCGGAAGCTGTCTCCCCTTCAGGGCTTGTTCCCTCGCCGGAAGCCGCTGCTTCTCCCGACACTCCCTCTCCGGGAATCAGATACTTCACATTATCAAGGAGCCCGCCGAAGCTCTCCCCTGCTTCCCGCTTGTCGAAGTCGATCCGCACCAGCCTGCTGCCTTTCGTTTCCCGGTCGTACTGACAGGCGTAGACTACACCGTCCGCTCCCCGGCACAGCTGGTCTCCCCCTTCCATTTCTACCTGTCCCTGGTCGCCTCCTTCCGCGTCCAAAAGGCACACCAGATTTCTGAAGCCAAGGTAGATCCTGCCTTCTGCGTCCGTCTCCAGACAGCTTATGCTCTCCCCCTGCCCCATCAGCAGTTTCGTCATATCCTTTTCAAAAAGCATCCCGCCGTCTGCACCGTATTTGGCAAGGCTGTACTCCCTCTCGGCATCCTCTCCCACCCTGCACAACAACAGGATCAGGTTCCCGGATAAATCCACCCAAAGCTGGGGCGCGGCGTAACGCATCCCCTCCGCAGGCTCCGGCAGCTTTATGGACAGGCGCCTGGCGGTGCTGTATTTGATCTCCTGACAGTAAAAGCTATATTCCCCATCCTCCCCCAGCAGGGAATAATAGATATAGTCCTTCGTAAGGAAAAGGCTCCTGTAAGCGCTCACATCCCCTACAGCCTGATATTCCACAGGCACAAAGCCCCAGCCCTCCTTCACCCAAGGGTTGGGAAGCTCCGTTCCTTCCTGCCCTCCAGAACCGGTCGCCTGCCCGTCAGAGGCCCCGGAACCCTCCGGGGAATTTCCCTTCCCGTCTTGCTGCCCGCAGGCGCCTAAGGAAAGCATCAGGGCAAGGCACAGGAGCCCTGTAAACAATAAACCTATCGCTTTCCTTTTCATGATCGCTTTCTTTTTCATGGCAGACCTCCTTACCTTCGGATGCAGAATCCCAGTACTGTTTTCGTAATATTATCCCTGTTTTCAGGATACCGCCCCCATTTTCCCTTGTCAACATGATAATACCTAGTTTCGGTAAATTAATCTTAACATTTCATTTGCAGACCGAAAAGAGGGAGATCTGAAACCCCACCAGGTTCCAGCTCTCCCCCCTTTCCGGTCTGCAAATGACAAGCCCAAACATTGACGGAAACGACAAGTCATATCATCTTAAAAAGGGCTTCTAAAATCATCCTCCGGGGCAGACCTATTATAACCCTCTAAGGTAATATATCCCAGATACTTCTTGTTCCAAAAGCCCATAGCCACAAGCAAGACGATGAACACCAAAACAGCCAGGTATAATATCTGTTCCACCGGAAACAGAGCCATGCTAAAAAATCCAAGGACAAGACCCACATATAGAAGCCTCCATCCCAGGGTAAACCTCGCCAAAGTACCATCCCTCACCAGCTTCTCATATAGTCTTTGACCAAAACCGCACTGTTTCATCCACATAAATATTTTTTAGGGAATCCCCTTGATTTTTCGGGGAACATAACGTATATTGTGAGAAGATAACTCTGTTTGTCATGGAGGTAGTATTTATGAGCTTCGAAGATTACAATAAGGCTTACAAGGCAGGGAAGAAGGATTATCAGAACCGTATCTCCCGGGGGCAGGATCCCACCCTGAAGATTCTGGACGATATCCTTCCCCGGAATACGCATTACGCCGAGGTTCCCCTGGGGCTTGTGCAGATCCCCATCGACCAGATCGTGGGAACCAAGACCGGAGGGCGGAGCAGCTCCTTTGCAGGGAATTTCATGCCTATCCTGGATGATAAGACGGAATTCGCCTATAAATGGATTAATTTGAGCGACAGCCATCTGACCGAGGGGATCCACGATCCCATCAAAGCCTATGAATATATGAATGAATTCTATGTGGAGGAGGGCAACAAGCGGGTCAGCGTGCTGAAATATTTTGACGCGGTTTCCATTCCCGGCAACGTCACCCGTATCCTGCCGCCCCGGACCAAGGAAAAGCGCAATAAGATCTACTATGAATTCATGGATTTCTATGAGGTATCCAAGATCAACTATATCAACTTTTCCAGGCTGGGGAGCTACGGAAAGCTTCTGGAGGCCGTGGGCAAGGGGCCGAAAGAGATCTGGACGGAGGATGACAGGCTGGATTTCAATTTCATTTATACCAAATTCCTGGCGGAATACAAGGATCACGGAGGCAGCAAGCTACATATCACCCCCGGCGACGCCTTTCTGACTTTTTTGACCATTTATGATTATAAGGAGCTGGGGGAAAAGACCTCCAAGGAGATCGGGGATCTCATCGGCAAGAGCTGGGAGGAATTCCGGCTGGCGGACGCGGATCAGGAGGTAGAGCTTAAGCTGGATCCTGTACAGGGCAAAAAGACCCTGCTCAACCGCCTGCTGCCCCTGACCTACAACCTGAGCAGGCTGAAGATCGCCTTTATTTATGAAAAGACCCCCACTTCCTCCGCCTGGACCTACGCCCATGAGCTGGGGCGCCTGCACCTGGAGCAGACCTTCCCGGATGAGGTTCTCACCATGTACTATGAGAACATCACCCAGGATACCATTGAGGACACCATTGAGGATGCGGTAAAAAAAGGCAGCGATATCATCTTCACCACCACCCCCGCCTTTGTCACCGCCAGCGTAAAGGCCGCCATCGCCCATCCGGGGGTGCGGATCCTAAACTGCTCCTTAAATACCTCCCACCGCTACATCCGAACCTATTACTCCCGGATGCACGAGGCAAAGTTCCTGATGGGCGCCATTGCGGGAGCCATGGCGGACAACAATAAGATGGGCTACATCGCTGATTACCCCATCCTGGGCTCCATCGCCAATATCAACGCCTTCGCCCTGGGGGCCAAAATGATCAATCCCAGATCCGAGATCTATCTGGAATGGTCCACCTTAAAGGACAACCAGGACGCATTGGAAAAGTTTAAGAAGAACGATATTTACATCATCGCAGGCAAGGACATGATCATTCCCGAGGAGGCTTCCCGGTTCTTCGGGCTCTACCGCATGGAGGACGATATCCCCCACAGCCTTGCCATGCCCCTTTGGCACTGGGGCAAGTTCTATGAAAGCATGATCCGCAAGGTCATGGACGGCACCTGGAAGCAAGATGAAGAGGATACCCCCGTAAAGGCCATCAACTACTGGTGGGGCATGTCCGCCGGGGTCATCGACCTGATCTGTTCCCAGAACCTGCCCATCGGCACTAAGCGGCTCATCGACCTGCTGCGCAAAACCATCTCTGCGGAAGAGTTCAACCCCTTCTCCGGTATCCTCTATTCCCAGACCGGCATGGTACAGGGCAATCCGGATGTAAGCCTCTCCCCGGAAGAGATCGTCACCATGAACTGGCTGGCGGAAAACGTCATCGGCTCCATTCCCAAGCCGGTGGACCTGGTGGAAGACGCCAAGCCGGTGGTCAGCCAGCAGGGCGTAGATAAGATCACAGAGGAATAAGCGCCATGAGGATACTGGCCATCGGGGATGAGGAGTCCAAGGGACTGTGGGATTATTTTGACAAAAGCAAGCTGGAGGGGATCGACCTGATCATCTCCTGCGGGGATCTGGATCCCAGATACCTGTCTTTTCTGGTGACCTTCACCACCGCCCCTCTTCTGTACGTACACGGCAACCACGATACCAAATACGCCACCATCCCCCCGGAGGGATGCACCTGCATCGAGGATCAGATTTTTGTTTATCAGGGCGTCCGCATCCTGGGACTGGGAGGTTCCATGCGCTACCGTCCCGGGGAGCATCAGTATACGGAAAAGCAGATGCAGAAAAGGGTCCGAAAGCTTCGCTGGAAGCTTTTTCGGAGCAAGGGTTTCGATATCCTGGTGACCCACGCCCCCGCTTATCAGTTAAACGACGGGCGTGACCTTCCCCACCAGGGCTTCCAGGCATTTATCGACCTCATGGAAAAATATAAACCGAAATTTTTCCTCCACGGGCATGTACACATGTCCTATGGAAGACAGCACAAGCGTTACGACAAATATAAGGATACCCATGTGATCAACGTCTACGACCACTGTATCTTTGATTTTGAAGCAGAAGATGTGAAGTCCAATCTGAGAAGATAGGGCTTCACATCCTTTTTGGTCATCCTTTTGGGGCGGCAAATCAAAAGAACCCCTGGCACAAAGGAGCAGCCGCTTTCCTCAATATGCCCGGAACTTTTTGATCACCGTCCTCACAATCTTATAAGCCGGTCCCTCCAGCTTCCTTGTGGCGTTCTTTAACTCCTGCCTGATGGCGATCTTCTGGGGGCAATGCTGCTCGCATTTTCCGCAGGCGATACAGTTGGAGGCGGAGGCGGAATTCTGGCGCAGGGCAGTACACATCATGTATTCCTTCAAGGCCACCAGTTTTCCATCCGTATAATAGCGGTTATAAGCGGCAAAGGTTCCGGGAATGTCCACCCCTTGCGGGCAGGGCATACAATAGCGGCAGCCTGTGCAGCCTACCTTCATTTTGCCGTTGATGGCCTTTACCACATCAGAGAGCAGCTTCTCTTCCGCTTCCCCCAAATCGCCCGCCTTAGTACCGGAGGCGGTTTCCACGTTTTCCCGAACCATCTCAAGGGAGTTCATACCGGAAAGCACGCAGGTCACCTCCGGTTGGTTATAAAGCCAGCGAAAAGCCCACGCCGCAGGAGTATACTGTACGGGATAGCTGTCAAAAAGGGAAACTGCCTCCTGAGGAAGGTGATTCACCAGCCGTCCGCCCCGCAGGGGCTCCATGATGATGACAGGAAGACCCTTTTCGTGGGCATATTCCAAACCCCGCCTGCCCGCCTGGGTATGCTCGTCCATATAATTGTACTGAATCTGGCAGAAATCCCAGTCATAAACGTCGATCAGGCGGCAGAAGGTATCCGTATTCCCATGATAGGAAAAGCCCACCTGTCTGATGGCGCCGCTTTTCTTCTTCTCCTCCAGCCAGTCCACGATCCCCAGGTTCTTCAGCCGCTCCCAGGTAGCTGCGTCCGTCAGCATATGCATAAGGTAATAGTCAATATAATCTGTTTTAAGGCGTTTCAACTGCTCATTAAAATATTTCTCCATGCCATAGTCATTGCCTTGGGTATTTCGGACCAGATAATGGGGCAGCTTGGTGGCAACCTTCACCTTATCCCGGATCTGGTTCCGGGCAAGGATCTCTCCCAGGGCGGCTTCGCTTCCCGGATAAACATAGGCGGTATCGTAATAATTCACTCCCGCATGATACGCTTCCAATATCTCCCTTTCCGCCTTCTCCAGATCTATTTTCCCGTCCTTTGTGGTAAAACGCATACAACCGTATCCCAGTACGGATATCTCATTTCCATATTTATCCTTCCGGTAATTCATACCCAAAACCTCCCTCCAACGATTCCTTCAGACAATTTCTTTGCAGCCTCAATTCAGGGCTTCTATGTTTTTATTCTTTTATGCTTTTTCTTTTACGCTTTTTCTTTTAGACTTTTACTCTTTTATGTTTTCAGAATTTCAGCATAGATTCAGTCTTGCATATATTCCCATCTCTCTCTATAATAATAAGGGATCGGTTCTGGAAAAGCAACCAACTCCATCAAATTTTTATATAAAATATTGATTATCTCAAAAAGCCTTGATTTTACGGGCAGTTTCGCAGGGTAACAAGCCGGATTTACTACTCATT
>CANPYG010000044.1 GCA_947588205.1 uncultured Acetatifactor sp.
AGCGGCCAGTTTAAGCTCATGGTGCCCGACGGGAAGGCCCTGCTCGTCACCTATAACGCGCTGATTCCGACGCTTGGAACAGGCATATCTGTGTCGAACACGGCCGCCATCGAAGGCGTCGTCAATGCGGACAGCGGATTTAATGAAATCATCAATGTAAACAGTATCAATGCCGGCGGTTCTGTCAGCACCTACGCGCTGAACTTCGAGAAAGTCGACAGCACAGACAAGGCAAAGAAGCTGTCCGGCGCGACGTTTAAGTTCTACATTGTGCTGGATGATACCAAGACCGAAAGCGGGGACCAACTGGATGTGACCAAAAAAATCAATGTGGGCGGCAAGGAATACAGCTGCCACAGCGAGGAATCTTGGAAGTTCACGACCGATGCCAACGGTGTGTATCAAATCCCAAGCGGCTGGCGGCTTGCAGAGGGCAACTACTATATCCTCGAAGAGCTCGAAGCCCCGGCAGGATATGGGAAACTTACGGAACCCGTCCTCTTCTACTTCGGGGCGAAGAATGGCGTCGGCACAGCAAACCACCCCCTTGCGACGGCAGCGCTGCCGGGCGGCACATTGACCGTGGGCGATCCCCCGATCCAATACACCCTGCCTGAAACCGGCGGAATCGGTACTTCCATCTTTCTCGCAGCCGGGTTTATGTTCCTGTTTGCCGGCGGAACTGCATTGACCATCAAGAAGCGCCTGCATCAAGTAAGATAAGATAAAAGGCAAGATAAAAAGCAAACTGAAGGAAAAGTTCGATAGGAAAATTTCAAGGATAAAGTTCCTGGATATGATGACCCCGATATCAGCCAGCCTCATATCCGTTTGATACATTTCCGCAATAAATTTTCTGATATCATCCACGAAATGAATCCCCCTGTAGAGATTCAGGGCTTTAAAAGTCCGAAATCCACAGGGGGATTTTTATCCTTGGGTCTTACGATCGTATCAAAGGAACATATGCCTGGAAAATTTTTTAAAAAGTGGTTGACATTTTGTTACATTACGGCTATACTAAGCAAAGGTCAAATAAAAAAGAAAGGAGACAGAAGCAATGACCACCTTGAACAAAGTCCTTTGTGTACGATTTTTACCAGAAGTTCTTTCTCAATTTAAGAAGCATGATTTTGTCTCCCGAGGTATAGCTGGCTGACTTCTTTTTATGCCGGAATGGATTAAGGTTCCTTCCGCACACATATAAGGATGAATGAATACCATGGCTAACTTTCGGAAGCCGTGGTTTTTTTATGCAGATCCGTCTGACAATTCCCTTCTTGCAGGGCAGCGCTTTTTTGCTGCATTTCCCACGGCGTTCCGGTCTCGGAAGGCAATATCCCAACCAAAAATGGAGGTTTTTATGAAGTTACCCAAAAGTTTTATTAACGCGGTAAAGAAATATGGTATCGGGGAGGACGATATCATTTTCACGGCCGCAGCGGATTTTGATATGGAGTATCGTTTTGCGGACAGTATCGCTGCCCTGACAAAAACGAAGCTCATTTACGCCGCCTACCCCTACCATGGGAAACGGGAATACCGGTTCGGGGGATATGGCGGATGGCAGGTTGCGGAAGATGCCGTCCTGTTGGAGGAACCCGCCCTGCAGATCTTTGAGCTGGAACAGGTGGAACGTCTTGAGGTCCTGCGTGAGATCAGCTCCGGCGTCCTGATGGCGGTCATTGACGGAACTGAGCGCAGTCTATGTCATTTTTCCAACACCAGGATGGAATTTTTCATGCGGATCTGCCGTATCCTGGAGAAGCTCAAAAAGGCGGAAGAGATTACTCCGGAGGATCTGGATGTCAAGAGAGGACAGGAATGCTGCCCGAAATGCGGCATGATCTACCCTGACCAGGAGCGGAAGATCTGTCCGAAATGTATGGATAAGAAATCCATTCTTTTGCGTGTGATCTCCTACTTTAAGCCCTATAGGGCGGCGCTGGCTGTCATGGTCCTCTGCTATATCGGCACTGCAGTGTTAAATCTGATCTGGCCGTACTTGAGCGGAACGGTTCTTTATGATCAGGTCCTGGCCCGCAACGAGGATTTTCTTGCCATGCTGCACATCCCTGCCGGACGATTTGTGACCGCCCTGGTGATGCTGACCATCGCTATGATCGTTACCAAAATCGCCATCCAGGGTCTGGGCATTCTCCAGGGCGTCATGACCGCGAGGATTGCGCCCGAAGTGGTTGCCAGGTTAAAAAGCCAGGTCTTCGACTCCATGGGAAGGCTGTCCATCAGCTTTTATTCCAGACGGCAGACCGGCGGACTGATGACCAGGGTATCGGACGATGCGGACGAGATTTCCAGCTTTTTCATCGACGGGTTCCCTTACTTTTTCATCAATGCGGGAACCTTGCTGGCAACCTGTATTATTATGTTCTGCCTGAATCCTCTTCTGGCGGTCTTCACAGTGGTGTTTATGCCTTTTCTGGTGGTGATGAGCGTGAAAATGGAACCGCATCTGTGGCATTTTTACGGCAAGCGCCACAGGGCCAACAGAAGGCTGAACGCCCAGATGAACGAGAACTTCACCGGAGCGAGGGTCGTCCGGGCTTTTGGACAGGAAGAACAGGAATCCAGACGTTTCTCCAGGAACAACAACCGTGTCAGGGACGCCGAGCTGGATCTTGCGCGCTACGATAATAAATTTTATGCATTGTACTGCACTGTGGAGGATACCATCAACTTTCTGGTATGGGCGGTAGGAGGCGCCATGATCATTAGCGGCGCCGACATCGAGGTCGGAATGCTGCTGACCTTTTCCGGCTATGTGGGGCAGTTAAAGGGACCCCTGGATTTCATGTCGCGTATCGTCCGCTGGTACGCCGACTGCATGAACTCCGCCCAACGAATGTTTGAGATCATCGACGCGGTTCCGGAGGTAAAAGAGGCTCCCGACCCGCTCCGACCCGCGAATCTGCGCGGAGAGATTGAACTGAAAAACGTCACCTTCAGCTATGAGGCGCATAAACCTATTTTAAAGGACGTCAGCTTCCATGTGGAGGAGGGGGAGGTCTTCGGCATTGTGGGAAGATCAGGCGCCGGTAAATCCACCCTTGTGAACCTCATATCGAGGCTCTATGATACGGAGGAAGGGGAAGTACTGGTAGACGGGATCAATGTCAAAAAATACGGGTTCCGGGAGCTGCGCAAAAACGTGGCGATGGTCTCTCAGGAGACTTACATCTTCATGGGAACCGTGGCGGAAAATATCGCTTATGCCCGCCCCGACGCCACCAGGGAGGAGATCATCCGCGCCGCGATCCAGGCCAACGCCCACGATTTTATCTGCAGGATGCCCGAAGGCTATGATACCATCCTGGGCTCCTCCAGCCGTTCCCTTTCCGGTGGGGAAAAGCAAAGGATCTCCATCGCCAGGGCAATTCTGGCGGATCCTAAGATCCTTATACTGGATGAAGCCACCTCTGCCGTGGATACAGAAACGGAGCTTGCCATTCAAAAGTCGCTGGAAAAGCTGGAAAAAGGGCGTACCGTGCTCTCTATCGCGCACCGTCTCTCCACCCTGCGCAACGCAACACATCTCATCGTGCTGGATGACGGACGTATCACGGAATCCGGAACCCACGAAGAGCTGCTGGCAAAGAAAGGCACCTATTATAAGCTGTGCCAGCTGCAGACAAAAGCCTTGGCGATGCGGGGACTGGAGTAGGAAATCGTCTCAGGATCATCATAACCTGCCAACCGCCGTGCATGTGGTTGGCAGGTGACGAAATAAAAAACAGAAAAGAGGTTACATATGGCACCTATGGAAATAGAAGAAGAAAATCCCCAGGATTTATTGGATCTGGAGGAATTTGATGAGGAAGCCCTGAAAAAGGAATCCGATGAGCTTCTGGAAATGAGGCTTTTGACAAAAGACAATGCCCGGTTTGCCAGAACCGGCGGGGGCTTCGTCTCCCTGAAATACAACGGGAGGGAATATGCAAGGGTCGGCGTCTACCTGACCTTCCCCCTGACAGAACCGGAAGAATATATTTCCATCCGTGAGTCGGACGAGAAGGCGAAGGAAATCGGGCTGATCGAAAAGCTGACTGATCTGGAAAAGGATCAGCAGGAAATGATACGGGAACAAATTAAGCTCCGGTACTTTATGCCCGTGATCACCAGGGTCCTGGACGTTAAGGACGAATACGGATACGCCTACTGGAATGTGCTGATGGTGACGACGAGCGAGGTGTTCCCCGCGGAGATGAGCGGGGACTCCGTAATCTTTCTGGGCGACAACCGGCTGATGGTCACGGATATCGACGGCAACCGTTACGAGATTCCTGACTTTTATAAGCTGAGCGTCATAGAACGCAAGAAACTGGATCTGTTTATTTAATCCCAAGCCCTGTCAACACTATTTTTGTGCGGAGGCTTGCGGACAGCTTTGGACCCGAGCCTTCACAGAATCGAGGATACCATGAAACTATTATATACTTTAACGCCGGCCCAGCTGGACGCCATCGCGCTTTCTCCCGGTGAGAAGCTCTGGTACTGCGTTCCTGTGGATCTGGTGTTTGACAATACGGATAAACTGGCAAGGGAATCCTATACCTCCCAGGTATGGCTGGCGGTAACGCAGAAGCGCTTTCTCGTACTAAATGAAACGCTTGTTACAGCCTCTTATCCGCTTGACGAATGTGAAAAAATCAAATGCGAGCACCAGGTTCACAGCGGAATCCTCACCGTTTTTACAAGGGATGGCAGAGAGATCTGCGTCGCCCGCTTTTCCATGCGTCACATTATCCGCGTCTCTTATCTTGCGAGGGGCGCCCAGGCGCTTATCTCCGCTCTGATAGAGGGCAGATTTCCGGGGGAGGAAGAGCGTGTCAAGAGCCTGGAATACGAAAAATACTGTGAGAAATGCGGCCGCGCCCTGCCCGGCACCAACAATTGCCCTTATTGTACGGGCAAGGGGGCCGTCCTTAAGAAGTTCCTCACCCTTTGCGGGGGATACATCGGCAAGCTTCTTATGATCTCCCTGCTGATGATTCTGGTGGCGGCGGTAAATCTTCTGACGCCCATGATCCAAAGGAACTTCATCGACAACTCCCTTTCTTCTGGGAAAGGCACCTGGACAGATCTGGGGCTGTTTGTGGGGATCAGCTTCGTGCTGCTGATCACAAGGATTCTTCTGGAAGTCATCCGCTACTGGAACTGCTCCAAGCTGGGAGCGTCCTTAAGCATGACGCTGCGCAAAAAGCTGTATTATAAAATACAGACGCTCTCCCTCTCCTCTCTGAACAACCGGAAGCCGGGGGAACTGATGAACCGCGTTTCCAGAGACACCAGACAAATCCGGCAATTCATGGAGGACGTCTTCGGGGATATGTTCTCCACCCTGCTTACCATGATCGTTTCCCTGGCAGTGATGTTCATGATCAGCTGGCAGATGACGCTTTTGTCCTTAATCTCCGTCGTGATTGTTTTTATGCTGTTTCGGGCTTTCTCCCACTACAACCATGTGATCTTCCACAAGCAATGGTTGAAATCGGACGATCTGAGCAGCAGCCTCCAGGATATCATATCCGGAATCCGAGTGGTGAAAACCTTCGGGCAGGAAGAGCGGGAAGCCGCCCGCTTCCGGAAGACCGCCATGGAATTTGCGGCGATCTCCCGTAAAAACGAGACCTTCTGGGCTGTCTTTTTCCCTATTCTGACTTTTTTAATGGGATGCGGCACTTATATTGCGGTGCTCTTTGGCGGAATGGATGTGCTGGAGGGGAGAATGACCCTGGGCGGACTGGTCCAATATATCACCTATTGCGGCTATCTCTTCGGTCCGCTGGGCTGGATGACGCATCTGCCCCGTTCTGTCATGCAGATGGTCATCAGCCTGAACAGGATCTATGACGTGCTGGATGAGACGCCCCGGATGGAGGATAAGCCGGACAGCAGGGAATTTCCTATAGAAGGTACTTTTACCTTTGAGCATGTTTCCTTCGGCTACCAGACCTATGAACCTGTCCTGGAAAATATTAATTTCACCGTGAAGCCCGGGGAGATGATCGGTCTTGTGGGCGAATCCGGCGCCGGGAAGTCCACCTTGATCAACCTCGCCATGCGGCTTTACGACGTGGATCAGGGAAAAATTACGATTGACGGGGTGGATATCCGGGACATCAAAATGGAAAGCCTGCATTCCCAGATCGGCGTGGTGCTGCAGGAAACCTTCCTCTTCTCAGGAACCATCCTGCAGAATATCCGCTTTGCCAGACAGGATGCTTCCCTGGCGGAGGTCATTCAGGCAGCCAAGGCGGCGAACGCCCACGATTTTATCTGCAAGACCCCGGACGGCTACAACACCTACGTGGGCGAACACGGCTACAACCTTTCCGGTGGCGAGAGACAGCGTATTTCCATCGCCCGCGCCATCCTGAACAACCCCAGGCTGCTGATCCTGGACGAGGCGACCTCCGCCCTGGACACGGAGAGCGAATTCCTGATCCAGCAGGCGTTAAACAGACTGGTGAAGGGCAGGACCACCTTTGCCATCGCCCATAGGCTTTCCACCCTGCGCAATGCGGACCGCCTGATCGTCATCGATAAGCATGGGATTGCAGAAATGGGAACACACAATGAGCTTTTGGAAAAGAAAGGGATTTATTATAATCTGGTAAACGCACAGCTTAAGATGGCGGAAGGGAAATAGCGACAATAATTTAGAGCCGGCTCAGTAAGATTGCCAGAATATCCAGCTCTGACATTCCAAAGAAATCAATTTCCCCTTCAGGAAGGACAATCTTTTCTGCCAGAGGTTCCATCGTCAGGGAACCGGACATTTCCAGGTTTTTGTCTCCCAGGAATGGGAAGACCAGCGAGTCCACATTCAGGACAAGACTATCCCCCAGCGCTGCTTTCAGGCTCCCCTTCATGGAAACATGATAAGGAGCCTCCCCTTCCTTGCTCTCTTTATCCACAGCAATCTCAAACTTTTTTGATGAAAAGTACCAACTGCTGTCCAATGTATATTCCGCTTTTGGCGTTTGCAGGGTCCAGCGTTCCCTTCTCCCATCCCCTGCAGGCGTTGCTTCTCTTGTAAAGGAATAGCACCGTTCTGCCTGGCCGTTCTGAAACCGGACGCTGCCGTTTAGCCGATCCATGGTCTTTTCGTCTCCCAGAAGATTTAATTCCAAAGTGATGTCCAGGGAAGTTTCCGTAAAGGAAAGCGCTTCTGCCGTCCTAAGCCCTACAATCCGGTCGTTTTCATCCAAACGTATAAGCAGTTTCAGATCCTCCGACAAATGATAATTCCCGTTTGGTCCTCCCATCCCTGACATCAGTTCTTCCCAGAATGTCTTTACATTTTCTCCGTATTTTCCGGACTGAATCCCCTTCTGTGCCATATCCAGATGGGTATTTACAAGCTCCGCCGGAAGCGTGAGCACATAACAATCCGATTCCGCTTCGGCTTTTTTCACGTTCAATAGAAACGCCATAAGAAACGTATTGCGCGACAGCATATCCCGTCCGGTTTGGATCTGCGCCCTGCACAGCTTCAGGGTCTCCTCCACTTGCGTGCTCTTCCATTCCGGAACAAACTTCAACTCATAATCTTCGTCGATGTTAAGCTTCAGCCATCTCGCCCACATGGAGTCCTGATATCTCGCCCCAAAATCTTTGGTACCCATCCAGAAAACCTTATCCGTTATCCCAGGGAGCTCCAGATACACGGTATCCTCATCGCCGGACAGCACCATGGAACCCAGGTCAAATCCCAGAAGTCTTGTGTCAGCCGTAATGGACATCTTCCTTTCAACCTGATCCAAAAGCACCATAACCTGCATGCCAAGGGCTTCCTTCTGCTCCTGTGTCAGGAAGCTTCCTTCCAGCTCAATGCGGACTGCACCCCCTGTTATCCGGTCTATCATCTTCTCCCAGCCGGCTTCCTCCAGGATCGGATTCCCATATTCTCCCGTCTCGTTTACAAGGCAGACGATTCCCCTGGCAACATGAATTGCCGGAAGCTTGATCCAGTATAAAACTCCCACTGCCACACCCCCTGCCAGAATGATTCCAAATAAAATTTTGACGATCTGCTTAAATGCTTTCATAGGATAACCCCTCTTTCTTTAACGCCCCGTACACAGCTGCCGATAAGAAAACGGCAATACCCTTCTACGGATAGTGCCGTTTTCTTATCGTAAAAAAGGAACAACTCAAATAAGCATCCTTATGCCTTCCGAATGAGTGATTACACTCTCTTGGACAGCACCTCGGACTCGTACTTAAGCATCTCATCGATCCATTCTTCCTGTACCGGAACACCGTTCTGCTCACAGAAATAATTCCACACATCACCAACGGGGTAAAGCTTGTATTCCTCCTGAAGGGCGAACACCTCAGTCAGCCTTCTCTCCTGCTGCAGCTGCGCAAGCTTTTCATTCGGAACCAGCAGGGCGGAAAGCAGGGCTTTCTGCATATTTCTCATGCCCAGCACCCACGCCGCGATACGGTTAATGCTCGCATCGAAGAAATCCAGGGCAATAAACACTCTGTCAGCGCCGTTTACAACGATTTCCTTGGCGATTTCCCTGGTCTCGTCATCATAACGCACCACATGGTCACTGTCCCAGCGCACGCCCCTGGTCACATGAAGCGCCAGCTTGTCATAGAAGCAGAGCATGGAGGAAATCTTGTCGCTGACTACCTCCGTAGGATGATAATGACCGTTATCCAGCAGGCAAAGCAGACCATTGCGCGCAGCGTAATTCATATAGAACTCATGGCTTCCAACGGTATAGCTCTCGAAACCGATGCCGAATACCTTGGACTCCACCGCGATATATACCTTGGACTTATCATAATCGATGCCGATGATCTGATCCAGGGAATCCTTTAACCTTGCCCTGGGGGCCATCCTGTCCGCGGGGATATCCTTGTAGCCGTCAGGAACCCAGATATTCATCACACAAGGTATGCCCAGCTCGGTGGCAAAATATTCACTGATGCGGATACATGCCTGGCAGTGACGGATCCAGAACTGACGGATCTCTTCATTCTCGGAAGAAAGGGTCGCGTCCGCGGAAAGCGGGTGAGAGAAGCAGGTGGGGTTGAAGTCGATGCCCAGTCCCCTTGCCTTCGCATACTCTACCCATTTCGCAAAGTGCTTAGGCTCCAGCTTATCCCGGTCCACCGCTTCGCCTTCTTCAAAAATGGCATAGGAAGCATGCAGATTGATCTTATGCTTGCCGGGCACCATGCTGAACACTTTATCCATATCAGCCATCAGCTCTTCAGGCGTGCGCGCCCTGCCGGGGTAATTGCCGGTGGTCTGGATACCTCCGGTCAGATCGCCGGGATTGTCAAACCCCCTTACATCATCTCCCTGCCAGCAGTGCATGGAAATAGGGATGTTCTTCAACTGCCCCAGCACCGCATCGGTGTCCACGCCAATCTTGGCATACATGGCTTTCGCTTCTTCGTATCTTGTTTGAACAGACATAATTCCATTCCTCCTTAATTATTGATTTTTATTGGTTTATGGTAATGAATTCTTATATGTGATAGGTCTTTACGGCAAAGGATTCAAACACGCAATCCCTCGCAGCTGCCAGGGAATCCAGCTCGCCGGCCGTCATCATCTGTACCATTACATTGCCGATCGCAGTGGCCTCCGTGGGTCCGGCATATACCGTGCGCCCGGTATATCTTGCGGTCAGCTCATTCAGATACTCCGCATTGGCCCCGCCGCCCACAACGCTGATGCTGTCGTAGGTCTTGCCCGTCATCAGCTGAATCTCTTCAATGGTATCGCCATAGCATTTTGCAAGGCTGTTGTAAATCACGGAAGCGATCTCCCCAGGGGTCTTGGGAACCTCCTGACCGCTCTCCGCGCATGCGGCCTGTACCTCCTTCGTCATGTTCTTAGGCGCCAGGAAACGATCGTCGTTGCAGTCCACCAGAGAGGAAATCGTCTGTCTGGACGCCTCCTCACACAGCTCCCCGAAGGACAAATCCAAGCCCTGTTCTTCCTTCAGCTCCTTCTTTACAGATTGGATCATCCACAGCCCCATAATATTTTTCAGATAACGGAAGCGGTACTGATAGCCTCCTTCATTGGTGAAATTGTGGGCCTTGCTCTCCGGGCTGCAGTCCGCCTCCATGCGCTCCACACCCATCAGGGACCAGGTTCCCGAACTGATGTATACCGTATCCGGGTTGTTGCTGGGAACGGCCAGCACAGCCGAGCCGGTGTCGTGGGTGGCAGGAAGCACCACCTTGCAGTTGAATCCGACCTCCGCCTGAACCTCTTTTGACAGATCGCCCAACACCGTTCCCGGCGTCTTCACCTGTTGGAAAATATCCGAAGGATAGCCCAGCCTCTCAATCAGCTCCTTATCCCATTCCTTTGTGTATGGATTAATGAGCTGGGATGTGGTGCCCTCCGTATATTCATTGGACTTTATGCCGCTCAACAGATAATGGAAATAATCGGGCACCATGAGGTAGGTCTTCGCCTGCTTCAGGTACTCGGGATGTCTCTGTTTCACAGCCATCAGCTGATAAACAGTATTGAAGATTGCCTTCTGAATGCCCGTCCTGGCGTAAAGCTCATCCTCCGGAATGATCTTATACACCTCATCATCCATTCCAGTGGTACGGTTATCACGATAACCTACGGTATTGCCAAGCACCCTGTCATTTTCATCCAGCAGTACAAAATCAACGCCCCAGGTATCTACGCCCACACTAACAGGAACCTTGCCCGCCTCCTTACACTTCTTAAGACCGGCTTTGATCTCTTTAAACAACGCCTCAAAATCCCAGCACAGCTCCCCATCCTTCTCGCTCATGCCGTTCGGGAAACGGTGCATCTCCTCCAACACCAGCTTTCCATCCTCCATATGGGCAAGAATATGCCTGCCGCTGGATGCGCCGATGTCAATTGCGAGATAATAAGCCCCCATAATGCCTTCTCCTTTCTCATTTTGCGAAACGCCCATTCCGGGCGGCGGGTTCCGCATCGACCTATACTATTATACATCATATCAGATTTTCAGGCAAATGAAAAGAACACTTCTTGAGAAAAAAGTGTCCTTATTCGCAAGCCCTCATTGCTTGGGTCAATTATTTTTACTCTTCAACCGTTTCCGCATCCGGCGCATTCTTCTTCACGCTTGCGATGCCGTTCTCGCAGTTCACCAGAGTCTTATAGCCTTCGCTCACTGCGATGGTCTGTCCATTGGAAGCGGTCAGACGGAATCTGTACTCGCCGGCCTTATCCTGATAAATCTGGAATTTAGGATTCTTCTCTGTAGCATAACCCTCCACAGTCTGATTCTCTATTGCCGCCGCAGGCGCATTCTTTGCCACGCTTGCAATGCCGTTCTTGCAGGCCGCAAGGGAATTGTAAACCTCTGAAGTCGCGATCACCTGTCCGTTGGTCGCTTTCAGGTCAAATTTTACGCCTGTATTGGTATTGCGAATTACAAACTTGCCCATAAAAATACCTCCTTAAAAGTGAAGAATGATTGATATAAAAATATTACTATATAATTTGTCTGATTTCAAGGGATATCTGCACTTTTTGACACTTTTTGCCGACATTTCGTTATTTCCCCCCTTTTCTTGTCCTGTTCTTTCTGCTATACTGAAATCAATTTTACCAGTAAGGACGAATCCGATGAAAAAAAAGCTATGTATTTTTATTTTCCTATTTTTATGCCTGACACCTATCTGTCTGACAGGCTGTAGCGCCCGGGAAAATACAGTTGTCTCAGGCGCCGGCTACGAATTTTCCATACCGGGGGACTTTACGGAAGTGGATGTGGAAGGATTCGAGTGCTTCTATTCAGCAGACGACGGCTCCAGCATTAATGTAAATATCCAGGCTGCAGACCCCTCCTTTGAAGCTGTTTCCGCAGAGCTCCTGAACAGCACCCTGGCGTCCGTGCTTTCACAGACCTACCATACTGAAATTGCCGTAACGGACAATGCTTTTTCCAGGGAGCCGGTCTGTGGATATCCGGCTTATCAATATTCCTTCTCTTATACCTTACAGGGGGATAAAATAACGCAGACCGTTATCGGGGTCAATGCGGGCCGATGTTATACTTTTACTTATACGGATATGGCGGGCACTTGGGCAGATGCCTTTGAAGGAAGCATTCAATCCATCAATTTCACCACAGATTAGGAGTCCACAAATTAGGAATCCACAGATTAGGAATAAGGAAACAGAAGCTGCAGTTCCTTCCGGCTGCAGCTTCCATCGTTCTTCCGCCTATATTTCGTTTCGCTTCCTGATCTCTTTTTGTGAATGTTTCACAGGCGGATCCGGAGTGGTTCTGTTTTACTTTGTCTCCGAAGAGAAAATGCTCTTTACATGCGCCACTTCTTCTTCCGTCGCCTTGCTGGCGGGAACATAATAGGACTTTTCCCTAGCGATCTTATACAATTCCTCCTGAGACTGCTCGCAGGCGTTTCTAAGCTGCTTTAAGCATGCCTTCAGCTCCGTATTCTCCGTCTGCGGAATCATCTGCGCATAACGGATCAGTTCTCCATTGATACCTGCAAGGGTATCCGCTACCATGATCTTTTCCTGAATCTCCATACTCTCACCCTCCATTTACTGCAGAAACTGCATCAGCTGCTGCTTGTTTTCCATTGCAGACTTTGCACCTTTTTCAAAGAACTGCTTTACCTTGCTGTCTGTTGCGCTCTTGGCATACTCCTGCAGCTTGCAGTGAGTCGTGTCGAAGCCTCCGATCAGATGGCGGAGATTTTGCAGATCAAGTTCTGAAATATTGCTCATGCTCATAATCATACCTCCTGAAAAATGGGTTGACGTTACGTTCCTATTATGCGTCATCTGACGGCATAATATTCTTTGTCACGAAAGGATAAAATTTCCCGGATAAATTATTTTTCTTTTTTTTCATAACCAAACGTGGTAAAATAGCATGGAAAAGGAAATTTTTCCGGACAATCCTTTTTTAAAAAGCAAAGCGTTCCCATTACAATAATATAAAACGAACAGGAGAACAAAAATGGCAAAAGAATTATTAAAAAGAAGCGAAGTGAAAGAAGAATTTACCTGGAAACTGGAAGACATGTACGCCAGCCCAAACGATTGGGAGGCAGACATCCTCGCCATAAAGGAAATGGCGGATACCCTGAGCAAAGAGGAAGGGAAGCTGGGCTCCTCTGCCGACGGGCTATACAATTCCCTGGAGTTGATGATGCGGATGGACCAAAGGCTGAGCCTGGCATTCAATTACGCCTCGCGCTTAAGCGATCAGGACACCAAAAATACCGCCAATCAGGCCAGACTCCAGCGCCTTGCCGCTGCTGCCGCCAAGATCAACAGCAGTCTCGCATTCTGGGAGCCGGAGATTTTGGAAATCGACGATTCCAGGCTGGAGGATTTCTATGCGCAGAAGCCTGAGCTGGAATTGTACCGCAAACACATCGATGAAATCAAACGCATGAAGCCCCACATGCTTTCAGCGGAAATGGAAAAGCTGATGGCGATGACTTCCGAGATCCAGCGTAACCCTTCCCAGACCTATTCCATTTTCTCCAATTCCGACCTTCAGTTCCCGGAGGTCATCGATGAAAACGGCGAGGCGGTGCGCATTACCCACGGGAGATTTATCAGCTTTCTGGAATCCTCGGACAGAAGGCTCCGCAAGGACGCCTTTGAAAAGCTTTACCACACCTATGCCCAGTACAAGAATACCATTGCGAGCATTTACAGCGGGCAGGTGAAATCCCAGATTTTCAACGCGAATGCGCGCCATTTTGCTTCCACGCTGGAAGCCGCGGTTTCCTTCAACAACGTATCCCCGAAGGTGTACGAGAATCTTGTGAATACGGTAGATGCAAACCTGGATAAAATGCACCGTTATGTAAGGCTCCGCAAGAAATACCTGGGTCTGGACGAGCTCCACATGTATGATATTTATACGCCGATGCTTCCTGATTTTGCCAAAAAGATCAGCTTTGAGGAAGCAAAGGAAACCGTCTTAAAGGCACTTGCCCCCCTGGGAGAGGATTATGTCAATACAGTAAAGGAAGGTTTCGATAACAGGTGGATCGACGTATATGAAAACGAAGGCAAGCGTAGCGGCGCATATTCCGCCGGCGCTTACGGGGTTCATCCTTATGTGCTTTTAAATTATAACGATTCCCTGGACAATATGTTTACTCTTGCCCATGAGATGGGACACGCCATGCATTCCTATTATTCCAATTCCGCCCAGCCTTACGTTTACGCGGATTACAAAATTTTTGTGGCGGAGGTAGCCTCTACCTGTAACGAAGTTTTGTTAATGGAATATCTCTTGAAGAACACAACGGACAAAAAAGAGCGCGCTTATCTGTTGAATCATTACCTGGACAGCTTCAAGGGAACTGTATACCGTCAGACCATGTTCGCGGAATATGAGCTTAAGACAAACCAGCTTGCAGAAGCCGGAGAAAGCCTGACCGCAGATGTGCTGGATCAGATTTATTATGACCTGAATTGTAAATATTACGGGCCGGATATGGTATCAGATCCGGAGATTGCAGTGGAATGGGCAAGGATTCCCCATTTCTTCTACAATTTCTATGTATATCAGTATGCCACCGGGTTCTCCTCCGCCGTGGCGATTGCCCGGAATATCCTGAAAAACGGCGCTCCCGCCGTGGAATCCTACAAGCGGTTCCTTGCCGGAGGATGTTCGGAGCCTCCTGTAGAGCTTCTTAAGATTGCCGGGGTGAACCTGGAAACCTCCAAGCCCATTCAGGACGCTCTGGATGTTTTTGGGGAAATTATTGACGAAATGGAAGCTTTGGCGTAAAGCTTCCATGCGGGGAAAGGGAAAACATCAGTGCAACTTCTGATAAATTTCCCTTTTCCCGACTCCCCGGTCCTTTGCCACTGCCTTCATGGCGCTTTTATGATCCATCCCCTGAGCCTCGTAATACGCCATATGCTCCTCAATGCTCATCTCTTCCCAGGATGCGATCTCTTCCTGTCGTTTCTCCTGGAGGCTCTTTCCTTCCAGTACGAGAACAAATTCCCCCTTCGGCTCTTCCTCCTGGTACCGCTGCAGCGCTTCCTGCAGGGTAGTCGGAATAACGGTTTCAAAACGCTTCGTCAGTTCCCTGCAAAGGGTAATCCTTCGGTTCCCAAGAGCGGATAAAAGCTCCTCTAAGGTCCGCACAAGACGATGCGGGGCTTCATACAAAACGATTGTCCGGCTTTCCTGCGATAACTCCTCTAAAATCAGCCTTTTCTCCTTCTTTTCGGAAGGGAGGAATCCTTCAAAGCAAAACCTCCGGGTGCTTAATCCGGACAGCGTGAGCGCCGTGATACAGGCCGACGGGCCCGGAAGGGATGTTACCGGGATACCGTTTTCCTGGCACATCTTTACCAGCACTTCTCCCGGATCTGAGATGGCGGGGGTTCCGGCATCCGTGATCAGGGCGATATTCTGACCTGCAAGAAGCTGCCCCACCAGCTGCTTTGCTTTCTCCACCTTATTATACTCATGATAGCTGGTCATTGGCGTATGGATGTCAAAATGGTTCAGAAGCTTAATACTGTTGCGGGTATCTTCCGCCGCAATCACATCCGCCTGCCGCAGGGTATCCACCACTCTCGGAGTCATGTCCCCAAGATTTCCTATCGGCGTCGCGCACAAAAAAAGGGTTCCAGACATATCAACCTTTCTCCTCTAAAATCCATAAGTTTCCTTAATTTCCGGCATATAGACCCCGGGACTGCTCCAAATAATCAGAGGCTTTTCCACCTTCAGGCGGGCTTTTCCGCCCCGCACCGCCTCTATCAGCACCATGTTCGGCTCTTTATCCACAAAGGGATATACCAGCTGCATCCGTTTCGGCTCCAGCCTATAGTTCACCAGGGTCGCCATGATTTCTACAAGCCGGAACGGCCGGTGTACCATATAAAAATGTCCCCCTGTTTTAAGTAGTTTTGCCGTCTGGCGGACAACATCCTCCAAGGTACAGAATATCTCATGCCTTGCAACTGCTTTTGGCGTTTCCGGGTTCTTCAAACCATGCTCCTTAATCATATAGGGCGGATTACAGGTGATCACATCAAAAGAAGCAGACCGGAACAAGCTGTCTGCTTCTTTGATATCGCCTGTCACGATCTCTATTTTCCCGGAAAGATTGTTCATCTCCACACTTCTGCGCGCCATATCCGCACTTTCCGGCTGGATTTCCAGCCCGGTCAAATGCGCTGCCTCCGTCTTAGCCTCCATCAAAAGGGGAATGATGCCCGTACCCGTTCCAAGATCCAGCACTTCATCCCCTTTTCCGGCTTTTGCGAACCCCGATAAAAGGACGGCGTCCATTCCAAAACAAAATCTTCCGGGATTTTGAATAATCCAATAACCGTTTCTCTGCAGGTCATCCAGCCGCTCGTTTTCTTTCAGTACAACCTCTTTCACGACTCGGTATTTCCTCCTGCCTCCCCGATCCGCTCTCCGCCGACATGGCGCTGCCTGGAGGGCCTTCTTCTATAATCCTTGCGATTGCGGTTCTCCGCCTTCGGATTTGCCGTCTCCTGCCCTGCGCCCTGCTCTGCAGCGCGCTCATCCCTTTTCCTGCCATTTACATCCTCTGAGGACTTCTTCGGAGAATTTCCCTCTCCATTCTGTTCGATGCGGCCGCCGTTCTCCGGGGTGCTCTTTCCTTTGCCTTTATTACGGCCGCCGCGGCCGTTCTTTCTTCCCTGTCCGCGGCCTGTCTGCCCATTCTCCTCCTGTAAAGCTCCGTTCTCCTTAGAATTTCCCGTATTCTGCTGACGCTTCACCTGATTCTCGGATTTATGCTCATATGAACGACGGTCTTCCGGTTTTCTGTCCTCGGCTTTACGGTCTTGCGTTCCCCGGTCTTGCGCCCCTCTGTCTTGCGCTCCCCGGTCTTCAGTCCTACGGCCCTCGGCCCGACGCTCCGCATTGCCCGAAGCTGCTTCTTTTTCCTGGCGCTCCCCTTTATTGCCGCGGGAGCGATTGCGCCACTCCTTTTTTTCACTTGCGGAGCCGGATATCGCCCTGTTTTCTCTGTCGTTCTGGCGTCCGTCGTATTCCGCCTTTTCTTCCCGTTCTGCGATTTCCTGGTCCTCTTCCTTCTCCAGAAGGGCCAACTCCTTTAACTCCTCCCTGGAAAGGGCATCCGCTGCAGTCAGCTCGTCCATTCCTGCCTCTGATCTGTCACGTTTTCCATGCTTCCTGTGGAACTTAAGCTTATTCGCTTCATATTCCTTTATTTCCTTCTCATCATTGGTCTCAACAACCACCTTCACCAGCTGACGCAACACATTTACACTCTGCACCTCTCCCCTCAGACCGTCCTCAGTGATCACGGAATCTCCCACATTTGGCAGCTTGCGGTTCAGCTCCTCATAGGTTTCCTCCTCATATTTGAGGCAGCACATCAGACGTCCGCATACGCCGGATATTTTCGCAGGATTCAGGGAAAGGTTCTGCTCCTTCGCCATTTTAATGGATACCGGTATAAAATCTGACAGATAGCTGTGACAGCATAAAGCCCTTCCGCAGATACCGATGCCGCCCACAGTCTTTGTCTCATCTCTGACGCCTATCTGGCGAAGCTCTATTCTGGTTTTGAACACGCTTGCCAAGTCCTTCACCAGCTCGCGGAAATCAATCCTCCCATCCGCTGTGAAATAAAACAATACCTTATTGTTGTCAAATGTATATTCGGCGTCGATCAACTTCATTTCGAGCCCATGCCTGTTGATTTTTTCCAAGCAGATCTGATATGCCTCTTTCTCCTTCCGCCTGTTTTCGCTCTCCTGCTCCTTATCGCGCTCTGTCGCAATCCGCAGCACCTGCTTCAGCGGCTGAACGACCTTCTCCTCATCTATTTCCCTGGGCTCTCCGACCACAGTTCCGAATTCAATACCCCGGGCAGTCTCCACGATCACATGATCCCCTTTGCCGATCTGTAATCTTCCGGGATCAAAAAAATATATTTTGCCTGCAGTCCGAAATCTCACACCCACTACCTTTACCATCAATCTATATACCTCCAAATTCAATTTGCGGCCGTCATCAGCCATTTGCAGCCATCATCAGCTGTTTACGGCCACCATCAGCCGTTTTCTTTAATCTCCATCATCAAAAGCTCCATCGTCAGGTCAAAATTCACGTTGGCGCTTAAGCGGCTTTTCGCCTTATCCAGAGCCTTTATCACCTTTTCAATTCCCTCGTAGCTGTTACGGTCTGCCACCTTGCGGATCGCGGTGATCTCTTCATGGAAAATCAAAGTGTTCGCATCCTTTGTCGCCTTAAACAACAACACATCCCGATACCAAATTGCCATGATATCCAGATAATCATTCACCTCAAGCTTATATTCCGTAATCCTCTTAATGGCTTCAACGATCTCATACAGCTCCATATCCTGAATATATTTGAGCAGGGACAAAGCCTCTGTCTTTACATTCTCAAAATCCTCGCTGGACGCCAGTGCCTTAGCCTTCCCGACGTTTCCCCTTGCGAAGGCCACGCAGACCTCCGCCTTGTAATCAGGCACCTGAAGCTCTTCCATCAGATATTTCTTGATCAGCCGGTCAGGCACCGGCCTCATGTTCAATACGACACATCTGCTTAAAATTGTGGGAATCAGCGCATTCATATTCGCAGTCATAAGCAGAATCACCACATATTCGGGAGGCTCCTCCAGGGTCTTAAGCAAGGCGTTCTGAGCCTGTACTGTCATTTTCTCCGCTTCTTCCACCAGATATACCTTATAGGGGCTGCTATACGGCTTAATGGCCACATCGTCCGTAATCTGGGAGCGGATATCGTCCACGCTGATGGTGTTGGGCTTCTCATGGACCAGCTTAATGATATCCGGCTGGTTGCCGGACAGCGCTTGTTTACAGGAATGACATTCCTGACAGGGCTCCACCTGGCCCTTTTCGCACTGCAGGGTCATGGCAAATACCTTTGCCACAAATTCCTTGCCAGAAGACTTCTCACCGTTTATGATATATGCATGAGATATTTTTTTGTTGGAAAGCGCGTTCTGAAGATGCTCCTTGATCTGTTCCTGTCCTATAATATCACGGAATCCTGCCATATAATCCCTCCCATGTCCTATTCAACCTCGATCACTCTGATCATATTGGTGTTGCCTGCGACTCCTAAGGGCACTCCTGCGGTAATGACCACCAGATCACCTGGTTGAACCAAACCGGCCTTTTTGCTCTCCAGCACAGCATCCATAAACAATTCCTCCGCATCCTGCTCTTCCTTCATCAGCAGTGGATTCACACCCCACAAAAGATTGACCTGCCTGCTCACTCTCTCGTCCATGGTACAGCTGATGATCTGGCATGCGGGTTTATATCGTGAAATGGCCTGCGCAGTAAAGCCCGACATCGTAACTGTTATAATGGCAGCGGCGTTCAGGGCCATGGCTGTAGAGCATGTCGCATAAGCTATCGCCGTGGTCACATCTCCTTTCGTCTCGGCTCCGCTGCGTTCCATTCTTTCCTTATAATTGATATCATTCTCCGCGCTTAAGGCGATACGTGCCATGGTTGACACCGCCTCTACGGGATAACGCCCCGCCGCGCTTTCCCCTGAAAGCATGATTGCTGTAGTGCCGTCATAGATCGCATTGGCGATATCGGTTGCCTCTGCCCTGGTAGGACGCGGATTATTGATCATGGATTCCAGCATCTGGGTCGCAGTGATCACATGCTTTCCCTGGGAAACCGCCAGATGGATCATTTTCTTCTGTATAATGGGCACTTCTTCCAGGGGGATCTCCACACCCATATCCCCTCTTGCAACCATGATACCGTCCGCAACACTCAAAATCTCCTGGAGATTCTTAATTCCCTGCATATTCTCAATTTTAGCAATAATTTTCATATCGCTGTTATATTCCTTAAGAATCCTGCGGACCTCAAGAATATCCTCTTTTGTTCTCGTAAAGGATGTGGCGAGGAATTCAAAACCCATCTTGGCCCCAAAAATAATATCCGCCCGGTCCACCTCGCTGATATACGGCATGGATAATGCCACGCCGGGCACATTAACGCCCTTGTGATTGGATACTGTTCCTCCATTGACCACACGGCAGTTGATATCCTCTCCTTCTATAGACTCGACCTTCATTTCAATCAATCCATCATCTATCAGGATTGTGACGCCAGGTGTAATATCGTCTTTCAGGTTTTTATAGGAAATAGCCGCCCTCTCACTGTTCCCAAGAATCTCCTGCGTCGTCAGCACAAAGGCCTGTCCTGCTTCAAGCTGCGCCTTTCCCCCTTCAAAATCCCTCAGACGGATCTCCGGTCCTTTCGTATCCAGCAGAGTGGCTATCGGCAGCCCCAATTCTTTTCTGACACGATCAACCCTCTCAAACTTCACACGCATTTCTTCGTGTGTGCCGTGGGAAAAATTAAATCTGGCTACATTCATCCCTGCCAGCATTAAAGCCCGGAGCTTTTCCTCACTCTCACTGGCCGGCCCGATGGTGCAGATAATCTTCGTCTTTCTCATACTCCGCCTTTCCTTTCTCCCGCTATTTCCACGGTCTGAAGGTACAATTCATTTTCCTTCGGCACAATACCCTGAACCTTCAAGCCTGACTGATAGCAATCCTGAATATATTTTATCATCTCTTCCGTGTAGATTTCCCCGGGCACCGTCAAAGGAATTCCAGGTGGATAAAGGTTAATAAAATCTCCCGCAATTTTTCCCGGGCATAGCCGGATTGGCAAAAGCTTTCGTAATCCATCCCAGGCAACGGCTATTTTACAGGCAGTCCGTAAACGGAGCACCGCGCCTGTGGCGCCCGCATTTTCGGTCCCACTCCCACGAAGCAGGCACCCATCCAGGCTCCTGTCGATCTCCAAAAGCGCTTTCGTCATTCTCTGAAAGCCTTCCTCCGTATCTCCAATCGTAAACATAGCCAGGACATAATCTGTAGAAGCCATTTCCGGCTGCAAATGATATTCCTTTAACAGTATATCATATAATTGCGGACCGGACAAACACGTTTTTCGCACGATGATCACTAATTTTCCAATATCCTGCCGATTACATTCGTATGGCAGAAATTGCAGATACCTACAGGAAGATAATTCCTCCATCATCTTCCTCCAACTGCAGGAAAACCTTCCAAACAGGACATCCCGATTCTGACGGACCTGATCCAGGGCGTTTTCAATGCTTGCCATCAGGACATAAGAAGGACTGCTGCTCTGATAAATTCTTAAATATCTGCGAAGCCTTTCCCTGTCAATCAGGTCTCCGTTGACATGAAGCAGTGCGGTCTGCGTCATGGCAGGCAACGTTTTATGGACGCTATGGATCACCAGATCTGCACCTGCCTGGCAGCTATTCATCGCAAATCCCCGGTAAAAACCCAGATGCGCCCCATGTGCCTCATCCACAATAAGGGGGATTCCTTTCCGATGCACAAACTCCGCGATCCTCTTCACGTCAGCAAGGCGCCCCTCGTATGTAGGAGACGTGATCAATACTGCATCCGGCAGCGGACCTTGCGCGCCGTCTAAAGCCCCTTCCGGATTTTCTGATGGATGCGGCGGACTGATCGCCGCTTCTACTGTTTCCGGACCTACGGCCTCACACATATGGCAATCCTGCAGCATGTCGGAATACAGATAAGATATCTCCAGGTTCCTGATGTATGCCGCATGATATACAGAGCGGTGGCTCCTGCGATCCATCAGCAGGCGTCCGCCCTCCGGTACCGCAGCGCTGACCGCGCTGAGAATACCGCTGGTACTCCCGCCCACGAGATAAAAGGTCTCATCCGCCCCGTATAATTCAGCCGCCTTCTGCTGGGCCCGTTGTATGATTCCTTCCGGCTGATGCAGATTATCAAAACCATCTATTTCTGTAATGTCCATTGCAAACAGTTCATCCGGCAGTTGTCCAGATAAACGTCGTTTATGTCCCGGCATATGGAACGGATAATAATCCGACTGACTGTATTCTTCTAATTTTTGATATAAACTAAGCTCTTGCATTTCAATCTATTTTATTTCTTTGCATCCAATTTGCTCGCTCCATGTCCTTTATGGAGATGCACAGTTTCCAAAAGAGAACACCATTTATCCGCTGTGGTTACGATCCACGCTTCCCTGCAGGTTGGAGGAACCACCGTAAGCGGCCACATATGCTTTTTGATAATATCCTGCTCGATTGGCGTGAGCTGATACTCCTTCCGGGCATTTCGAAGGGCTATTCCCGGGTGATAAAAACCATGCAGATTCTGAATCCCCGCATGATCGACATCGTGCCAGTCATACAGGAAATAATCATGAAGCAGCGCCCCCCTGATTAAATCCCGCCGATTACATCGAATATGCAGCCGGTCACTGATTGTCAGACTATATTTTGCGACATTCATGCAGTGACTGCTGACTGTCATATTGCCATGCTGAATATATCCTCTGGTGCTGCGGAAATTCTGAGATGCAAGAATATCCCCGGCAGCGTCTTTTATCTGCGCATAAAGCTCTTTTTGCCTCTCAAGTTGCCGCTTCCACCGCTCTGCCTTTCTGCGGCTGCGCTTTCCGTCTCTCCTCTCCGTCATAAAGTCCTCCCCTCACCCTGTTATGAACCTTCTTTCCCTATTTTTCTTTTATATCTTTTTCTTTTTGACTTTTCCTTAATAATTTCTTCTTAATAATAGTAACAGACAACCGGAAATCCCTTCGATACATAACCATAGATTTCCTCCGCTTTGCTCAATGGCAGATTGATACACCCATGAGAACCATCCGTTAAATAGATATCCCCTCCAAAGCTTGCCCTCCAGGTCGCATCATGCATTCCGATATTTCCATTAAAAGGCATCCAGTAACTCACAGGAGTCTCATAAGTAGCCCCTCTGAGCACTGCATTTCTTGTTTTATACGTCAGGCCAAACACCCCGGGCGGCGTTGTATTTCCACGGCTTACATTTCCTGATACTAAATCCGTCTCCAGCACTACGCTCCCATCAATATACAGATAAAGATGCTGATTCGACAGATCTATCTCCACATAAGAAGAACCGATATCATCCTTCCCCTTGTGGGCGGCAGTGTTGCGGTAAACGGGTTCTCTCTCAGTCACTTTTCCTTCCAGGATCAGCTGCATTAATTCTTCCGTTTCCTGTTCCCGATCGGTTTTCCATCCATAAGCGCCGCTGGGCAGGGACAGCTTCTCACCCAGGGTAGTCACAAAGCTTCTCTTTTTACCATAAGTATCATTTTCCTTGGCGTGAAGCGCGACAAAATCCGCGACCTTCTCCTCATCAATAGAATATTTTCCCTTCTCCTCGATGATCCATTCATGAATGATATCCCCATCCAGGATAAATTCTTCCCCATTCCAGTCATAGGTAATCTTTGTTCCGACAAGCTTATTCAAAGACTGAACCCTTTTCTGCAGTTCAGCATCTTCAGAAGTGATCTTCGCCCGGATATAGCACCCTGCATCCTCTAAATTTGCGGATGCTTCTCCGGTCTGTATTGCAGCTCCAAGTACATCGCAAACCCGCTCAATATCAATAAGACTTCCTCTTGTCTCCGCTACTATCTGGTATGCTTTTTCCTCCGGCAAATAATCCGTGATATATGCATCTTGAGGGGGCTCCATCTTATCCTTCTGGAATGCCTGCCACTGAAGAAGCCTTTCCCTCAGCATCGCGGCATTATACTCAACCTCATAAGCAATATCGTAACTTACATTGGTTCGATAGGCCAGTATCCACTTCCATGGTTCCTGCATTGCCAGAAGATTTTCTACATCCTTCTCAATATCAATAGCAAGGCCTATCTCCTCCGCACTCAGTACGCCCAGCTGTTCATTATCCTGACCATACACCGCAAGGGAATATTCACGGCTCTGCTCTTGAATCATAGAAATGACTGTTTCACAGTCAAGCCCGCCGCAATCCATACGATTTATTGTAACATTCGGGAGAAAATGCGTTTTATAATAATCAGCCTTCCAAGAATAAACTGCTCCGGCGCCAAGCAAAACCAACAATAATAAAAGCAATATAACAATTATTACAATTTTTTTCCAAGAACGCTTTGAAGGAGTCTTTTTCTTCGCGGGAAGATCCAGGGGCACTTCCTCTAAACCGAACAGCTTTTCCTTTTTCACATCCGTCGTTTCTTTTTCATCTTCCTCTTTTTCCCCTGAAGATAGATCCGCTTTTTGTTGCGAGTCCGCTTGTTTTGCTCCGGCTTGCCCGGTCTCAGCCTGTTCTTCGTCACTCTGTTTTGCTTCGGCTCGCCCAGTCTCAGCTTGTTCCGCGTCACTCTGTTTTGCTTCGGCTTGCCTTGCTTCAGATTGTTCCGCATCAGTCTGTTTTGCTCCGGCTTGCCCAGTCTCAGCTTGTTCCGCATCACTCTGTTTTGCTTCGGCTCTCCCTGCTTCAGGTTGTTCCGCGTCAGCCTGGTTTGTCTTCGCCCATTCTTGTTCCGGATTTACGTTCTGAGCCTGTATTTTTTCCGTCTGAATTATATTTGCCTGTTGGATATCCGTCTTGGAAGTTTCCGTCCGAATTTGCTTACTCATTCCTGCAAGGTCTCCAAAATATTTTTTTACATTGTAACATGATTTTCTATAAAAATATAGCTTAATCAGTAATTATTTTTTCTTTTAAAAACAAGTCCAATAAAAAAGGGCACAAAAAAATGCCCAGAACCGGAATCGAACCAGTGACACGAGGATTTTCAGTCCTCTGCTCTACCAACTGAGCTATCTGGG
>CANPYG010000045.1 GCA_947588205.1 uncultured Acetatifactor sp.
CTCTTCTCCCTTAAGTCCAAGCTTTTCTGCGCCGCTTGTCCACAGATCCCAGCTGGTTCCGCCATTTACATAATATCAGCTCCAGAATCTCCTGATAATCCTCCTCTGTCTCCCCTACGGATTCTGGCTGCATCTGAGCGTAACTTCCTCCCTGATTCAAAGAAATGTCCTCTTTATTATTTCCCAGGGAAGGGGATATTATTTCCAGGAGCCCGGGAGCGCCGGAAAAAATCACCCAGATGACAATACATATGCAGACGATCAGCCCGATTCCCTTTATCTGCCTGATCAAGGACGCCCGCTTCCTCTTTTTTTCCCTGAGCCTTTTCCTTTCCGCATTTTCTCTTTCCGCATTTTCTCTTCCGGTATATCCTCTTTTCTTTTCCGGTGTCCGATGAACCGTTACATATTCTATCTCTTTGTGATTGGAATTCATATGATTGCCCCTTCGATTTCTTTTCGTAGAACCATTTCCTGATTCTCATTTTCTTAAGTATATCCAAAATGAACGATCTGTTTTTTTCTTTTTCCTCATGCAATTCTTGCGAATTCCTTCGCGAATCCTAAAAAAAATATAAAAACGGCGGTAAATCCGTTTATACAGATTTACCGCCTCCATACAGGCAATCTATGAAATGCAGTCCTTACTTTGTCTGGTAAGACGCCGAAAGCTCGTCAGCCAGCGCAAGCACCTGCCCTTTTGATTTTTCATTCAGGGCGGACAGGATGGTCACATTATTTTCCGTAAAAACAATCTCCCGGGAATTCTTAAACGCCTCCTTCATCACCTTCATGGCCATAGGACCCCAGGAGCCGTTTTCAATCATGCCGACCGTACGTTTCTGGTAATTACGCTCCAGAAGATGATCGATAAAAGTCTTCATAAAGGGGAAAATCCCCGCATTATAGGTGGTGGTGGCGAGCACCAGCTTCTCATAGCGGAAAGCATCCTCCACGGCCTCCGCCATATCGTCCCTTGCCAGGTCATGAAGGGAAACCTTCACACCCGCCTCTTCCAGACGCCTGCACAAAAGCTCCACCGCCGCCCGGGTATGTCCATAAACAGAGGTATAGCATACACAGACACCTTCGCTCTCCGCACGGTAGCCGGACCAGATGTCATACAGATTCAGGTAATAGCCCAGGCTCTCTGTGAGCACAGGTCCATGAAGGGGACAAATTTTAGCGATATCAAGCCCTGCGGCTTTTTTCAGCAGGTTCTGCACCATCATGCCGTATTTCCCAACAATACCGAAATAATATCTCCTGGCTTCACACGCCCAGTCCTCTTCCGCATCCAGGGCGCCGAATTTACCGAAAGCATCCGCCGAAAACAGCACTTTTTCACTGGATTCGTATGTCAGCATAACCTCAGGCCAGTGAACCATGGGAGCAAGGATAAACTTAAGCGTATGGGCGCCGAGATTCAAAGTGTCCCCTTCTTTTACGATCAGCTTTTTCTCAACGGCCGTCAGTGGGAAAAACTGTTCCATTATGGTAAACGTCTTCGCATTTCCTACCACCACCACATCCGGGTATTTGCTGAGGAAGCGATCGATGGAACCAGCATGATCCGGTTCCATATGCTGTACTACCAGATATGCGGGCAGGCGTCCCTGCAGCGCCTCCTCCAGATTGTCAAACCATTCCTGGGTCTTTGCGGCATCCACAGTATCCATCACGGCGATATCGTCGTCCAGTATCACATAGGAATTATACGCCATCCCATTCGGAACAACATACTGCCCTTCAAAAAGGTCCAGATCATGGTCATTTACTCCGACATAAACGATAGAATCCGTCACATGAGTCATTTTTTCTTATCCTCCTGGTCAAAAATATGGAACCCGCCCATCCTCCCGGCGGGGTGTCCTCCATAAAACAAATTATAACTTGCAACCCGCTTTCTATGCAATAGTTTTTGCAAAAAAAGCAAAAGAAATGGGCGTTCTTTACATCGCCCCCAAAAAGCTGTATAATTCAGCTAAAGGAGTGAGAAGCCTTGCACCGTATCCTGATCATAGAAGACGATACTGAGACGAATATTTTACTGACCGAAGGGCTTAGGAAGGCCGGTTATTCCTGTACGCAGGCATTTTCCGGAACAGAAGGGCTGTTTTACCTGGAGCGCGATCCATTCTCCCTGGTCGTCCTGGAACAAATGCTAGGCGGCATGGGCAGCAACGAGGTTGTGTCGCGTATGCCGAAATCCCAACAGCTTCCCATCATTCTCGTATCCGCCAAAAACGCCCCTCGTGACAAAATTAAGCTTTCCTCCCCGGATACCGGACTCAATAGGAATGAACAGATGGAGGTCCAGAAGCTGATCAGTCAGATTGAACTACAGATGAGGCACCATTCCGCAGACCCTGAGAATACTCCCTCCAAAATTCTGAAATATCGGGGTCTGGTTCTCGATACCTCCTCCTATATTGCCAGAATCAAGGGATATGAGCTTCCACTGACCAGGCAGGAATTCAAGATTCTGGAGCTGCTCGTCTCATACCCTGCCCATGTCTTTACCAAACAGAATATCTATGACTATGCCTGGGATGACTTCTACGCAGGGGATAATAAAACAGTCAATGTACATATAAGCAATATCCGGAAGAAGCTGAAGGAACATACGGACTTCGAATACATCCAGACCGTCTGGGGCTGTGGATTCCGTCTTGGGAAATGAGGCCCCTGTAAATACAGATAAGGTACAGATAAGTTTAAGAAAATATATCCCTTCGGCAGTTGTCAGAAGGGTCAGCCTTATGTTATACTTTTCCCATCGGGGCTTCCGGGAAGCCGGAAGTCTTTCAGAAAAATATCTATCAAAAAATCAGGAGCGCTTTTATGAACGAGAAGGTACTGATCGTAGATGATGAACGGGAAATTGCTGATCTGGTAGAGGTTTATCTGCACAATGAGGGCTATGAGGTCTTTAAATTCTACACGGCGCTGGATGCCCTGCGGTGTACCGGGCAGGAAGAGATCAGCCTGGCGATTCTGGATGTGATGCTTCCGGATATGAGCGGTTTTGCCCTTTGCCAGCGTATCCGGGAAAACCATCTGTTTCCCATCATCATGCTGACTGCCAAGGTCGAAGACATGGACAAGATCATGGGGCTGACATTAGGCGCGGATGATTATATCACAAAACCCTTTAATCCCCTGGAACTGATGGCACGGGTCAAGACACAGCTGCGCCGTTATACCCGTTATAATATGGCCGACTCCCCCGCGAAGAATCCAAGGGAAACTGAGGAATTTGATATCCGGGGGCTTCATATTTCCCGCAGCAGTCACAGATGCACCTTAAACGGGAAGGAGCTGTCCTTAACTCCCATGGAATTCAATATCCTGTGGTATTTGTGCGAGCACAGGGGAAATGTAGTGTCCTCTGAGGAATTGTTTGAAGCCGTCTGGGGGGAAAAATATCTGGACAGCAACAACACAGTTATGGCACATATCGCCAGACTCCGGGAGAAAATGAATGAGCCCGCCCGTAAACCTAATTTTGTAAAGACCGTATGGGGGGTGGGCTATACCATTGAATAATCTACTCTACAAGCAGAAGCGGGCGCTGAGAAGCCGGCTTACAAGACGGCTTTTGCTACAGTATATCATCTCTCTGGCCCTTTACATCGCATTGCTGGCCGGTCTCTTTTTAGTGGCATGGTTCATCGTACACCAGAGGATCTGGTATTCCAACGACCCGCTCTACCAGCTGCTTCGGGGCGCGGAATTTTTTCTTCTGCCGATTTCCGCCCTCCTCGGGTGGGTGGGCATCACCTATTATTTTTTCTTCAGGCCGTTGCGTTATCTGGACGAGCTTGTGACCGCTGCAGAGGAACTGGCGAATCCCACAGATACGCCCATACTGTTACGGACGGAATTAAAGGCGGTACAGGACGAGCTGAATCTGGTCCGGGAAAGAAGCATCCGCCATGCCGCCCTTGCAAAGGAAGCCGAGCAGCGCAAAAACGATCTGATCGTCTACCTGGCGCATGATCTGAAGACCCCACTGACCAGCGTAATCGGCTACCTCTCCCTCCTGCAGGATGAGCCCCAGCTTTCCCAACAGATGCGGGAAAGATATACCGGGATCGCGCTGAGCAAGGCGCAAAGACTGGAGGACCTCATCAATGAATTTTTTGAAATCACCCGTTTTAACCTAACCACGCTGGAGCTTGCGCCGGAGCGCATTCATTTAAGTCTTATGGCGCAGCAGATTGCAAGCGAGTTTTATCCTGTGTTGGCGGAAAAAGGACTGACCTGGGAACTGGACATCGAGCCCGATATCGAGCTTTTCTGCGACCCGGACAAGCTGGCAAGGGTATTTGACAATCTGATCCGCAACGCAGTCAATTACAGCTATCCCCGGACGCCGATCCAGCTGACTCTGCATCGGTCTTCAAACGGAGTGACGATCTATGTGCGCAATCACGGGAAGACCATTCCCCCGGATAAGCTGAACCGCATTTTCGAGCAATTTTTCCGGCTGGATTCCTCCCGCTCCTCTTCTACCGGAGGCGCGGGCTTAGGTCTTGCCATCGCGAAGGAAATTGTAGAGCTTCACGGCGGAACCATCCGGGCCGGCAGCGAGGATGAGAGCATTTATTTCAACGTATTCCTCCCCTATAAGTCTTCTTCTGACAAAACACAAGGCGCCTGAATTTACCGGCCGTAAGAAAATCGTATGGTTTTTGTCATAAATTTGTATGCTTCTTTTCAGGAAAAACAGAAATGGCAGACATCCCGTTCTGGTACACTTTTTGTATCTGATCGGGATGTTTTTTTGTGTGCGGAAAATATCCCCGGAGGAAATCAAAAGAGCATTTCATAAATGAAATGAGGACCCGCGGCAGGCGGGCAAGGAGGACATCAGGATGAAGCAAAGCATTGCCGTTTTCTTCGGCGGACATTCTTCCGAATATCGTATTTCTCTGCAATCCGCATATAGCGTGATCAAAAATCTGAATCCTGCAAAATATCAGGTCATTCCCGTAGGCATTTCCCAGGATGGCGACTGGTTTTATTTTCACGGAAATCCGGAGCTTATTCCGGCGGACGCCTGGTACAGCCCGACGGACTGCACGCCCGCCGTGCTTTCACCCAACCGCAATGACCATACCCTGCTCTTATTACAGGACGATCGGATTTCCAGGATTCATCTGGATGCGGCTTTCCCCGTCCTCCACGGCAGGAACGGGGAAGACGGAACCCTACAGGGGCTTATTGAGCTTGCCGGGATTCCCCTCGCGGGCTGCGGAACCCTTTCCTCCGCCCTGTGTATGGACAAGGACCGCGCCCATAGGCTGGTACAGATGTCCGGTATCGACGTACCGAAATCTGTCGTTATTTCACAGACCCCTTCTCCGGGGCAGGCGCTTCTTCTTACAAAAGACATCGGTTATCCGATGTTTATCAAACCGGTAAAGGCAGGCTCCTCCTTCGGCGTGACAAAGGTTTCCTCCGACAGTGAGCTTCTCCCCGCAATCGGGGAAGCCTTTCGGTATGACGATCAGGTGATCGCGGAAGAAGCGATTAACGGCTTTGAAGTGGGCTGCGCGGTGCTCGGCACAGACCGCCTGACCGTGGGAGAGGTGGATGAAATTGAGCTCTCCGGAGGCTTCTTCGACTTCACGGAAAAATACACCCTGAAAACTTCATCCATCCATGTTCCCGCGAGAATAAAAGCAGGAACGGCGGAACGGATTAAGGAAGCTGCCAAGACGATCTATAAGGCGCTGGGGTGTTGTGGCTTCGCCAGGGTAGATATGTTCCTGACGCCGGAAGAAAGGATCGTTTTCAATGAGGTGAATACCATTCCCGGCTTCACTGAGCACAGCCGATACCCCAAAATGATGGAGGCGGCAGGGTTCCCCTTCGGAGAAATTCTGGAGCGCATCCTTGAACTTGCGATGAAATAAAATCTCAACGCCTTGTTTTTCGTACCCAAAAACCATAGGAGGATGCACTGCCATGCTGGACCGCACTGCCATATCAGGCTGCGCTGCCATATCAGACTGCGCTGCCGCGCCAGGTCACGCTTTCAATTCAGATAACGAGCTCCCAGCCGAACAGACCAGGGCATGGATTGAGCTGTCCGGCGCGGCTTTAAGACATAATGTCAGTCTGCTGGGCTCTCTTCTCCCTGAGGGCTGCGAGCTGATGCCCGCTGTCAAGGCGAACGCTTACGGCCACGGAGACCTTTTGATCGCCGAAGAGCTGCAGGAAATAGGAATCAAAACATTCTGCGTTGCCTGTGTGGAGGAAGGGGTGAAACTGCGCAAAGCGGGAATAGAGGGAACCATCTTAGTTTTGGGCTATACCTGTCCCGGGCAGTTTCCCCTTCTTCTCGACTACGGACTTACGCAGACCATAGTGGACTATCCCTACGCCCTCTCCCTCCAGGACTATCCGGCTTCTTCCACTCGATTTCACGTTCATATCGCAATCGACACCGGAATGCACAGACTTGGGGAGCGTTACGAGCATCTGGAGAAGCTTCGTGCCATTTTCAGAATGGATCATCTTCAGGTGGATGGACTTTATACCCATTTATGTGTCTCGGATTCCCATTCCCAAAGGGATGAAGATTACACCCATGGGCAGATCAGGGCATTCTATCAGACGGTAGGCGAACTCAAGGTGCAAAACGGGTCTTTTCCTAAGCTTCATCTTCTCTCCAGCTATGGCCTGCTCAATTATCCCGACTTTTGTGAGGACTATGTACGGACAGGCATCGCCCTCTATGGAATGCTCAGCACAAAAAAGGATACCGAGGACTGTCCTCTTTCCCTCCGGCCTGTGCTTTCCCTCAAAGCCAGGGTTGCCTGTGTACGTGCGCTCTCCAAAGGGGAATCCGCAGGCTATGGACTGGCGTTCACTTCAACCCGCCCCAGCCGGATTGCCGCCCTCTCCATCGGATACGCGGATGGATTGCCGAGATCGCTTTCCAACGGTTCTTCCCATGTTCTGATCAATGGGAGGAAAGCCCCTGTAATCGGGCGTATCTGCATGGATCAGACGCTTGTGGATGTAACTGAAATACCGGATGTGAATGCCGGTTCTGTCGCTGTGATCATAGGCAGATCCGGGAATCTCGAAATCACCGCCTGCGACCTCGCCGAATGGACCGGCACGATTGCCAATGAGATCCTGAGCCGCCTCGGGGAAAGGCTCCATCGGATTCTCCTGGAGCCCTGTCGCCCGAAGCGACAGTTCTGACTGAAAAAACCTAAAACAATCTAAAAAAACTATTGCAAAAATTTCTGAAAAGAGTTTAAATAATATTGTTTATCTTAGAGTTTTCTCAGAAAGCGGGTAATCTTTATGGCAAGTATCAACCTACCTAAGAATTACAAATCAGATTTAAATCTGTATGAAACACAGATCGCGATTAAAACAGTGAAGGATTTTTTTCAATCCATGCTGTCCAAGCAATTGCAGCTTTTGCGCGTAACGGCTCCTCTGTTCGTGGACCCTTCCTCCGGCATGAATGATAATTTAAACGGGGTAGAACGTCCTGTCGCCTTTGATATCAAATATCAAAATGACCGCAACGCCGAGATTGTACAGTCGCTGGCGAAATGGAAAAGATATGCGCTGAAAAAATACGGTTTCTCGGTCGGTGAGGGGCTTTACACCGATATGAACGCGATCCGCAGGGATGAAGAAGCGGACCAGATCCACTCCATCTATGTAGACCAATGGGACTGGGAAAAAATCATTACAAAACAGGAACGCAACCTGGATACATTGAAAGACGTTGTACGCGAAGTGTATAGCGTTTTGCGCAAGACCGAAAAGTATATGTCCATTCTTTACGATTATATTCAGGAAATCTTGCCCTACGATATTTTCTTTGTAACTACCCATGAGCTGGAAGAAATGTTCCCGGACCATACCCCCAAGGAACGCGAGTACTACATAGCAAAGGCAAAGGGCGCCGTCTGCATTATGCAGATCGGCGACGTCCTGGAGAATGGCAAGCCCCATGACGGCCGCGCCCCGGATTATGATGACTGGGCGCTGAACGCCGATATCGTAGTGTATTATCCCGTGCTTGATATAGCGTTAGAGCTTTCCAGCATGGGCATCCGGGTAGATAAGGATTCCCTGTTAAGCCAGCTGGAAAAGGCCGGCTGCCCGGAACGGGCCAATCTACCTTTTCAGAAGGCGATCATCAACGAAGAACTGCCTTACACGATAGGGGGCGGCATCGGTCAGTCCCGTATCTGTTTGTTCCTGTTGCGGAAGGCTCATATCGGCGAGGTACAGTCTTCCCTCTGGCCACAGGAAACCATGGAGGAAGCCGCAAGGCTGGGACTTCAACTGCTGTAGAAGCGCGCGCCGCCAGGCGCGTAACAAAGCCGGGCAGATATTTCATCTGTCCGGCTCCCTTTTATACTACTTCTTATTCAATTGAAAAACAGAACATCTGTCTGTAAGACATGATATGTCTCTTTGCATTGTATGATAGTTACTTCGCATAATCGATCACACGGCTCTCACGGATCACATTGACCTTGATCTGTCCGGGATATTCCAGTTCAGACTCAATCCGCTTGGAAATATCACGCGCTAACAGAACCATATCCGCGTCTGTAACCTGCTCCGGCACTACCATAACACGAACCTCACGACCTGCCTGAATAGCAAAAGATTTTTCTACACCCTTGAAATTGTTAGTGATTTCTTCTAATTGTTTTAATCTGCTAGTATAGGTTTCTAATGTCTCCCTTCTAGCTCCCGGTCTTGCAGCAGAGATTGTATCAGCAGCTTGTACAATACATGCAATCAGGGAAGTTGGCTCTACATCGCCATGATGAGATTCCACGGCATTGATGACCGTAGCATTCTCCTTGTATTTTTTGCAAAGTTCAACGCCCAGCTGGATATGGGAACCTTCCATTTCATGGTCAACAGCCTTTCCGATATCGTGCAGAAGGCCTGCCCGCTTCGCCAGTCTGACATCCAGACCCATCTCTGCAGCGATCAGCCCTGACAGCTGCGCCACCTCGATGGAATGCTTCAATGCATTCTGTCCATAACTGGTTCTGAACTTCATCTTTCCAAGTAATTTGACCAGCTCCGGATGAATACCATGTACCCCAACCTCCAGGGTAGCGGCTTCACCCTCTTCCTTAATCATTACTTCCACTTCTTTTTGTGCCTTTTCGACCGTCTCTTCAATTCTGGCGGGATGGATACGTCCATCCACGATCAGCTTCTCCAAGGCAATCCTGGCAACTTCACGACGAATTGGATCAAATCCTGACAAGATTACTGCTTCCGGCGTATCATCGATGATCAGATCCACACCGGTCATGGTCTCCAGGGTACGGATATTTCTCCCCTCTCGGCCAATAATTCTTCCTTTCATTTCATCATTTGGAAGCTGTACGACGGAAATCGTTGTTTCAGAGACATGGTCTGCAGCACACCTCTGAATCGCAGACACGATAATATCCCTCGCCTTTTTGTCTGCTTCTTCCTTGGCCCGATTCTCCATTTCCTTGATCATCACGGCCGATTCATGCTTTACTTCATCCTCAACAATTTTCAATAAGTAGTCTTTTGCCTGTTCAGAGGTTAAGCCGGAAATCCGTTCCAATTCCTGCAATCTCTGCTCATTCAGCTTGGAAATCTCAACCTTCATCTTGTTCAGATTGTCTTCCCTGGCTGAAAGGCTCGATTCGCGCTTCTCAAGTGCATCGGCTTTCTTGTCGATATTCTCTTCCTTCTGCTGGATTCTGCGTTCAGAGCGCTGTACCTCGGCCCTTCTCTCCTTGATCTCCTTGTCAAGCTCATTCTTAGTACGAATGGACTCTTCCTTGACCTCAAGGAGCGCTTCCCGCTTCTTCGCTTCAGCAGTCTTCAGAGCTTCATCGACAATTTCCCTCGCCCTGTCCTCCGCATTACCGATTGTTTTCTCAGTTACCTTTTTCTGATACCTGGTGGTTACAGTCCACGTAACGAAAACAGTCAGTGCAACCAGGACAAGCGCTGCGGCCAATGCGATCAAAATCTCGATCGGACTCACGACAGGAGCACCTCCTTATTTAATTTTCATTTTGTCTAACAAGCAATCACAACAGTTAAATTTTATACTCATTTCACGATTATGTCAAGTAGAAGTAATTCATTTTGCACAAAAAAATGTAAGCAAAAGGTAACAGTTCAGCCGCGCCCAAGCCGAACAAGTTCGGCTGGCAAAGCCGCGCTTACGCGCTTTTCGTCGCTTCGCGACTCCCTTTGCTCATAAAATGGCGCTCCCTCAGCCGCCAGACATGATGGAAAATTCGTGCAAGCACGATTTTCCATCAAATCAGGCGGCTGGCTGAACTGTTACAGCAAAAGTTATAGCTCAGCTGCATCCGCGCGAAGCGCGTCGGAAATTTCAGACACAGAAAATCCTCTGCGTAGAAGAAATGCATACATTCTCTGTTTTTCTTTCAGGTCGGCGGTCTCCGGATGATAATGCTTCTTCTCCAGAAGCTTCGCGATCATCTCCCGCTCATCCTGCTGTCCGCCCCTTTTCTCCCATTCAAGCCACGCCCGTTCAAGAGTCTCCCTGGATATTCCCTTTTGAAGGAGCGACTGTGCGATCCATCCTCTGCCCTTCGAGTCCTCATTGGCAAGAATATAATCTGAAGCATACCTGAAATCATCCAGATACCCAAAGGAACCCGCATATTGAATTCCCGCCTCGATAATCTCATCTGGATAACCGTCCCGCTTTAACCTGTTCTTCATCTGCCAGACCGTATAGTCACGACTCTTCAGAAGATTCACACAGCGCAACTTTACACGTCCGGGAAGCAGCTTTTCCATGATGGCGCGATAATCCGCTTCCCTGACTTCCTCTCCTTCTTCCATGTGGAACCTGTGCAGTTCTGCCTTATACAGAACGAAAGCGAACCGTTCATCAATATAAACCCTGCTTCTGGTCTTCGAAATATCATCTATCCGTGTGACTGTCATTCTACCGCCGCTTCTGCAGATAACCTGCCCCTACTGCCCATACGCCGCCTCCAAAAAAGAAACCGCTTATTGCCCGCTTACAGTCTCTTCCGCGGGTGCCCCGCTTCCGTTCAGTCCGTAATGTGCGCGCACCTTCGCTTCAATGGCAGCCGTCACCTCAGGATGCTCCTTGAGGTATGCCTTGGCATTCTCACGTCCCTGGCCGATCTTATTCCCCTCATAGGCATACCAGGCGCCGGATTTATTCACTATGTCAATGCTTGCCGCCAGATCCAGGATATCGCCCACAGTGGAGATACCCTCCCCAAACATGATATCGAACTCCGCTTCCTTAAACGGAGGCGCGATCTTATTCTTTACAACCTTTACGCGGGTACGGTTGCCGATCACTTCCCCGCCCTGCTTCAGGGATTCTATCTTCCTCACGTCCAGGCGCACAGAAGAATAAAACTTAAGCGCCCGTCCGCCGGTCGTGGTCTCCGGATTGCCGAACATGATTCCCACCTTCTCACGGAGCTGGTTGATAAACACAACCGTACAGTTGGACTTGCTGACAATGGCAGTGAGCTTGCGCAGGGCCTGGGACATAAGGCGTGCCTGCAGACCCACATGGGAATCTCCCATATCGCCGTCAATCTCCGCCTTCGGTACCAGGGCCGCCACGGAGTCTATCACAATAATATCCACTGCGCCGGAGCGCACCATGGTCTCGGTGATCTCCAGGGCCTGTTCCCCATTGTCCGGCTGGGAAATATAAAGATTGTCAATATCCACGCCAATATTCTTGGCATAGACCGGATCCAGCGCATGCTCCGCATCGATAAAGCCTGCGATGCCTCCCCTCTTCTGTACCTCTGAGATCATATGCAGTGTAACCGTAGTCTTACCGCTGGACTCCGGTCCATAAATCTCAATAATCCTTCCTTTCGGGATTCCGCCAAGACCCAAAGCGATATCCAGGCTCAGGGAGCCTGTGGGAACCGTCTCCACATTCATCTGGGCTGCCGGGTCGCCCAGCCTCATCACTGTGCCCTTGCCATACTCCTTCTCAATCTTATTCAACGCTGCGTCCAACGCCCTCAGCTTATCTGACTTTTCCATTCTATGTTCTCCTTCCTTTCGAGGAACAAACGTTCTATTTTTATAAGAATAAAACATCCGTTCGATTTTGTCAACTATTTTTCTCTTGTTTGTACAAAAAATTCATACAAAGGCTTCCATTATCGTCCCATAGGCATCCCTCCCCACATTCAATTGTCGTTTGTCCTGAAAACTGTGGCGAAATGCCAGAACTGTTTATGAAGATCCGCTGAATAGTACCAGCTTCTTTACAGATATAAGTTATCAGACAAAACAAGTTTATCATACTCATATCTGTAAAGCAAGCATGAATTCAAATTTTTTAATCGTTTTTAATAAGCCGTTTTTAATAAGCTGGTTTTTTAGGCTTTCCGTAGCTTTTATGGGCTTCCTCATTCCCCAAAGGTCACCTTGCTGAAATATTCCAGCATACATCTGCGCATGAGCATTAAGGCGGCCGTTGTGGAGGACTCCCTGATCTTTGCACGGTTTCCCTTAAAATGGAACTCCATGACCGTCACTTTTCCCTTGACGCTGCAGGCAATATATACCAGTCCTACCGGCTTTTCCTCCGTTCCCCCATCGGGTCCGGCAATGCCTGTGACCGCCAGCGCGACATCAGCCTTTGCCTGCCCGGCAGCGCCCTTTGCCATCTCCTGGGCTGTCTGGCTGCTGACCGCGCCGTATTTTTCAAGGGTTCCCTTTTTTACGCCAAGAATTCTGCGTTTTGCCTTGTTCGAATACGTTACATAGCCGCATTTATAAACCTCAGATACTCCGGGGATATTGATCAGCCTGGCGGAAAGCATACCGCCGGTACAGGATTCCGCGCAGGTGACCGTCAGCTTATTAGCGAGCAGAAGATCCACCACGGCCTGCTCTAAGGTAACTTCCTCCTCTGTAGAATAAATATCATATCCGAAACGGGTTTTCAATTCCTTGACAACAGGCTTGATCAGCTTTCTGGCTTCCTTTTCCGACTCGGCGCTGGCCGTTACCCGGATATGCACCTCTCCGGTCTTGGCATAGGTCGCAATGGTCGGATTGCTCTGCGCATCGATCAGGTCCCTGATCTGCGTTTCCACCTTGCTCTCGGACACGCCGCAGAGCTTTACCGTCCGGGAAAAGATCACGCCGGGCTGCAGCGCGCCCAGGTAAGGAACCACGCTTTCCTCAAACATAGGGATCATCTCTGCGGGAGGTCCCGGCAGCAATACCACATGGGTATCCACATTCCTCAAGATCATTCCCGGAGCGGTACCGTTATTGTTTTCAAGGACCAGGGCGCCCTCCGGGATCAGCGCCTGCTTCCAGTTATTCTCTGTGGCTTCTATTCCGCTTTTCTCAAAATAAGCCGCAATTTTCTTCCTGCTTCCCTCGTCCATAAGCAACTCACGCTGCATAAGGGATGCGACGGTCTCCTTAGTCAGGTCGTCCTCCGTCGGTCCAAGCCCTCCGGACAGAATCACGATGTCAGACCTGTCCATAGCGAGCTTAACCGCCTCAGTCAGCCTCTCCGCATTGTCTCCCACAACGCCCTGGTAATAGCAGGACAACCCCAGATCCGCACACTTCTGAGCCAGATATGCCGCATTGGTATTCACTATATTGCCCAGCAAAAGCTCTGTCCCCACACATAGAATCTCTACCGTCATTTTATATGCCTGTCCATCCTTTCTAAACCGCAGGGAAATGTTCCATCCCTGCATCCGCATTCAAACCAACCCGGTTTCCGCTACTTTGTGTTTTTCATTACCGACCTGTTCTTGACCAGATAATCTGCCAGGGAAACCACCGTAAGCGCCAGCGCGACCCACATCACAATATCCGTAAGGAGCTTAAGCTGTGGGAGGTTCGCGATCATGAGACAGATCATAACCATCTGGAAGGTGGTCTTAAACTTTCCCCAGTAGCTGGCGGCGATCACCACCCCGTTATCGGAAGCGATAAGCCTAAAACCGCTGATGATGAATTCCCTGCTGATGATCACAATGACGATCCAGGAGGGAATCCTGCCCATCTCAATCAGCGCGATCATGGCGGCGCAGACCAGAAGCTTATCCGCCAGGGGATCCATGAACTTGCCAAAATCCGTCACCATATGGTATTTACGGGCAATTTTCCCGTCAATGAGATCGGTCAGACTGGCAACAATAAAAATTGCGAGGGCAGAATAGTCTGCCCAGGCTGCTCCTTCCCCAAACCATCCGCTGTGCCCCCCCAACAACAGAACCACAAAGGGTATGATCAGAATCACCCGGAAAATCGTCAGTTTATTCGGCAAATTCATTGTCTGTTCCTCCTGCTTATCCTCGATTATTTTACCACTGCCTTCTGTTTCGGCCCGTCCTCAACAAATTTCCCCGATCAAATCGTATTCATTGGAATCCGTGACCAGCGCCCGGACGAAATCGCCCGTCATAAGGTTTGCGCCGCTTTCCAGGAACAGGTATCCGTCCACTCCCGGCGCATCCCGGTAGGTGCGGGTGACATATACATCCTCGTCTGCCACCTTGCCTTCCACCATCACGTCCAGGACACTCCCGACCAGATTATTCGTCTTTTCATAGGAAATCTCCTGCTGCAGCCCCATCACCTCATCCCGGCGGCTGCACTTCAATTCCTCTTCAATCTGATCCGGCATTTCTGCCGCCGGGGTATCTTCCTCCTGAGAATAAGGGAATACACCCAGGCGGTCAAACTCCATTTCATCCACAAAATCCATGAGCTCTTCAAAATCCTCTTCCGTCTCTCCGGGAAACCCGGTAATCAGGGTGGTCCTGAGGCAAATATCCGGAATCGCCTCCCGCAGCTTTGCGACGATCTGCCGCAGCTGTTCTTTGGTGGTCCTTCTCCCCATGCGCTTTAAAATACGGTCAGAAGCGTGCTGAATGGGAATATCCAGATAATGGCAGACCTTCGGTTCTTCCTTTATCACCTCAATCAGCTCATCCGTAATCTCCTCCGGATAGCAATAAAGGATTCTGATCCAGTAAAGCCCGTCTATCCCCGCGAGCTTTTTCAGGAGCTCGGGCAATTTTTTCCCTCCATACAGATCCACCCCGTACAGGGTAGTCTCCTGCGCCACCAGGATCAGCTCCCTGACCCCTCCCTGCGCAAGCTCCCCCGCCTGCCTGAGCAGCTCTTCCATGGGCACGCTCCTATAATTGCCCCGCACCTTCGGGATGATACAATAGGTACAGTGCTTATCACACCCTTCTGCAATCTTCAGATATGCATAATGCCCTCCCGTAGTGACGAGCCTTTTCGCCCCCACCACAGGCTTCGCATTCAGATCCGCATAATGATTCCGGGGGGCTCCCTTCAAAACATCCTCCACGGCGGCAACAATCTGATCGATGGCGGTCGTGCCGATTATAGCATCCACCTCGGGAATCTCCTGCTGTATTTCCTCACGATAACGCTGCGCCAGACAGCCTGCAGCGATCAGCGCCTTAATCCGCCCGCTTTTTCTGAGTTCGCCCATTTCCAGCAGGGTATTTATGCTTTCCTCCTTGGCATCCCCGATAAAACAACAGGTGTTGACTACCACAACATCCGCCTCCGCCTCATCGTCGGTGAAGGAAAATCCCTTTTCATCCAGCATCCCCAGCATCATTTCCGTATCCACCAGGTTCTTATCGCAGCCAAGAGAGATAAATAACAGTTTCATCCTCGTACTCCCTTTTGTTAAAAAAGACAAATTTCCCTTACGGAAAAAAGAGAAAGTGTCGGCTTCCTCTTTTCTCATTCACACAAGTATTTTTATTCATCCTCACTCAGGATTCTGATCTTACCCTGATTCAGCTCTTCTACCGCAACGGATAAAGGCTTATTGCTCTTCTCCGGTACAAGCGCATCCTCACCGGCGATCAGCTGCCTCGCCCTCTTGGCGGTCGCCATGACGATAGAATAACGGCTGTTTACCACAGGCGCCTCGCCATGCTCCACTTCACTGTTTACTACCTTCATCAAATCTGAATAAGATGGATGTAACATTATTCTGCTCCTTTCGCAAACTCCTTCAATTCTTTTCTGATTTGTTGAATAAATGCTTCCCTGCGCACAGGGGCTCTTCTGGCAGCCTCCACCAGAGAGTGGACCTCCTCCACGCTGGACTCCAGAACATCATTAATTACTATATAATCATAGGCTTCTACGCCTTCTGATTCCTCGTAAGCCCGCGACAGGCGCTGTTCAATTACCTCAGGGGATTCCGTGCCCCTACCGGTCAGCCTCCTTTTCAGCTCCGCAGCGCTGGGCGGCGTAACAAATAACAGCAGGCACTCCGGAAAACGCTTCTTCACCTTCAACGCGCCCTGAATCTCAATCTCCAGGATCACATCCTTGCCGGCATTCAGCTGTTCCTCCACATAAGCCCTGGGCGTGCCGTAATAGTTTCCGCAGTAATCGGCATATTCAATCAGGCCGTCCTCCCGTATGGTCCGCTCGAATGTTTCCTTTGTCACGAAAAAATATTCAACGCCATCCCGTTCTCCCTGTCTGGGAACCCGTGTGGTCATGGAAATGGATAACGCATAATTATCATATTTCTCCATCATTTCCCGGACGATCGTTCCCTTGCCTGACCCGGAAAAACCGGATATAACGATCAAAATTCCCTTCTTGGACATACAATCCCTTCCCGCCGTTTATTGAAATATCAGATCCTGACGAACGTCAAATGCCGACGGCCGTCTCCTACCGACAACTGCAAATACTGAAAACTGCCAGAAAGAAAGGCACTCCCTCAGAAGCCTATTCCTCCTCATGGCCTTCCTCTTCCCTGGCGGGAACTCCCAAATCCCCCTGCGCCCGCCCTGCAATGGTCTCCGGCAAAAGAGCCGATAAAACGATCTGACTGTTCTCCATCACCAGTACGGACTTCGTCTTCCTCCCCTGGGTAGCGTCTATGGCAGTGCCGGCTTCCTTCGCGTGCTGTACAAGGCGCTTCACCGGCGCGGAATCAGGACTGACAACGGCAATGATCTTAGAAGTATTCACAATATTACCGAATCCGATATGAATCAGCCTGTTCATCCCGTTCCACCTCTCTTTTCTTCCGCCTGCAGACTCCGGCCGGGCACTCCTCTACATTCATCCTGTTCCGGACCGCCGCGCCTATTCAATATTCTGAATCTGCTCCCTGACCTTCTCAATTTCCGTCTTCAACTCTATGGCGCAGCCTGATACCTCCAGATCATTCGCCTTGGACAGGATCGTATTGGCCTCTCTGTTCATCTCCTGAGCGATGAAATCCAGCTTTCTACCAATACTCCCGCCTTCCTTCAGCGTCCTTGCCGTGGTCTCGATATGGCTGCGAAGGCGGACCAATTCTTCATCCACGCAGATTCTGTCCGCGAAGACCGCCACCTCCGTTAAAAGCCTGTTCTCGTCCACCTGGGCGTCCCCGATGAGCTCGCGAACCTTTTCCGCCAGCTTATCCCGGTACTCTGTCTGGATGCCAGGATAACGCTCTGCGATTTTGTCCACCAAAAGGAGCATCCCTTCCAGCTTTTCCAGAAGATCATTCTTCAGGTTCTCACCTTCCACGATGCGGGTCTGGACAAACCCTTGCGCAGCCCCGACGACCGCTTTCTGCAGCTCCTTCCAGAGCTCCTCCTCGTCGATATTCTGCTCCTCCATCGTAAAGACCTCCGGATACTTGGACAGAGTGGAAACCCTCACATCGTTCTCCAGCCCAAACTCCTCCGACATCTGATTCAGATACCGCAGATATTCCGCCGCCACCTCGCGGTTGTAACGGATACTGGTATTGCTCTCGGTGAAGTCCTCGTAGGTGATAAAGATGTCCACCTTTCCCCTGGAAATATACTGCTTCAATTCCGTCCGGATAGCCGATTCAAAGAAGTTCAGCTTCTTGGGCATCTTGATATTGAAATCCAGGTAGCGATGGTTCACGGACTTCATCTCCACGGTGAACTTGCGGTTATTCTCCGCCACCTCACACCTGCCGAAACCCGTCATGCTCTTTATCATGCGTACACCCCCTGCGCCTTTCCACCTATCTGTCAAAACAGCCAGATAATGGTCATACTGTATTTTATTATAGAATAAGAAATTGCCCACGTCAAGACTTTTGGAACAATCCCAGTACACATTACAGTTCTCTTTCTGATAAAATAACGCTTTCCTCCCAGCTTTCCGGCGCTTCGATGCCAAAAAGAGTAAGGACGGTGGGCGCCACATTGGCAAGTCCGAAGCTCCCCTCCTTCAGAACGATTTCCCTGCCAGGCACAAAAAGGACAAAGGGCACGGGATTCAGGGAATGCGCCGTACGGATCGTTTCCTCTCCGTTTTTCGCCTGATCCAGCATTTTGTCCGCATTGCCATGGTCGGCTACCACTAAAAGCGCGGTGTCCGTCCTTTCACAGGCTTCCAGAATCCTTCCGAGCTGCAGATCTACGCACTCCACCGCAATCTGTGTAGCCAGAAGATTCCCGGTGTGCCCCACCATATCGCCGTTGGCGAAATTGCACCTCATAAAACGGTATTTTCCGCTCTCTATCGCCTCTATGAAAGCATCCGCGATCTCCCCCGCCTTCATCCAGGGTCTCTGGTCAAAAGGCACCTTGTCCGAGGGGATTTCACAGTATTCCTCATAATCCCCGCTGACCTTGCCGCTGCGGTTACCGTTCCAGAAATAGGTCACATGACCGTACTTCTGCGTCTCAGACACCGCATATTCCATCATTTCATGCTCCACAAGCACCTCAGTCAGGGTGTGCGCAATCTGCGGCGGCGCTACCAGAAATCGATCCGGTATCTTTAGATCGCCATCGTACTGCAGCATCCCCGCAAACACTACTTCCGGCTTCTCCCCTCTGTCAAAATATGGGAATTCCTCCATATCAAACGCCATGGACAGCTCGATCGCCCGGTCTCCCCGGAAATTAAAGAGAACGATGCTGTCCCCATCCAGGATCTTCCCCACGGGCTCCCCATCCTTTGCAATGACAAAAGGAGGAAGATACTGATCCGAGGTACAGCCTTCGCGACGGTAGGTTTCTATGGCGTCCCGGGCGCTGGCAAACTGCCTGCCAATTCCCCTTACATGGGTATCCCAGCCCTTGCGCACCATCTCCCAGTCCGCCTGATAACGATCCATGGTAATAACCATTCTTCCGCCGCCGCTGGCAATCCGTCCGTCAAAGGATTCATCATTCAGTGCGGTAAGCGCCCCCTCCAAAGCATCCACATATTCCAGGGCAGACTGTGCCGGAACATCCCTGCCATCCAGCAGGATGTGCACCCTGCAACGTTCAATCCCGCTCTCCTTTGCCTCCTTCAGCATGGCAAAAAGATGGCTGATGTTAGAATGTACATTGCCATCCGACAAAAGACCGATAAAATGCAGAGTGGAATTACTGACAATACAGTTGGCGAGAATCTCCCTCCAAGCATTGGAATCATAAACGCTGCCGTCTTCAATGGACTCGTTCACCAGCTTTGCACCCTGGGAATAAATCTGTCCACAGCCCAGGGCATTATGCCCCACCTCACTGTTGCCCATATCATCGTCCGTAGGAAGACCCACGGCGGTTCCGTGCGCCTTAAGCTGACAGTGCGGGCATTCAGACAAAAGCCTGTTTAACGTAGGCATGGTAGCCTTCCAAACCATGTCTCCCCCATCCTTTGCCCCGATTCCTACGCCATCCATAACCACCAATGCAATATTTTTCATCATAATCTGCCTTTCTTTCCATTTGTATACCCAATCCGGGTTTTTTATTTTATATCCTGATGTCACATCCCAGCGGAATGCTTCACTTCTATTGCTGCATTATCTTTTTCCCATATTCCTCTATCGCGGCAATCCTCTGACTGATGGGCGGATGGGAATAGGTGAGCGCCACTTCAACAGGCGACGGGGACAGATCCGCAAGGCTGTCCCTGGACAGCTTTTTTAAGGCAGATATGAGCGCGTCCCCGTACCCTTCCTTCACAGCCTGTTCATCCGCACGGTACTCCGCCTTGCGGGACACCAGACCCACAACAAAGGAAAATACCGGCGAAAGAAGCGGAAGCTCCGTCAGCATCACCAGGATCAGGGCCAGACCGTAATTGCGGGCGGCAAAGCCGAAGTCAGGATAAATGCCCTCCGTCCTGACGGTAAACCACGCAAGGAACACCAGAAGGACCATCTGCAAAATACTCAGAAAGCTGTTCTTGATCACATCCTTGTGAAGCCCGTGTCCAAGCTCATGGGCAAACACCGCAACAATCTCATCCACGCTCATGGATTCGATCAGCGTATCGTACAATACGATCGTTTTGGTCTTTCCATAACCGGAAAAATATGCATTGGACTTTGTGGTGCGCTTTGAGGCGTCCATGACCTGGATTTCCCTCACATGATACCCGTTTTTTTCCAGCAGATCGGTAAGTCTGGTACGCAGCTCCCCTTCTTCAAGGGGAGTGAATTTATTATACATTTTGGAAAAGAACGGATAGAGGAACATCACAATAAATAAGAAGGCGGTCATGACGCCGGAAAACAGAAGCAGAATCCAGTCTCCCATTTTTTCATAAATCAGGATGAACAGACTGCACAGACCCGCCATCAATAGGACGGACACCAGATAGGATTTGATCTGATCCGCAAAAAAGGTCTTCAGCGTCATTTTATTGAATCCATACTTTTCGTCTATCTTCATGGAATATATGTAGCTGAACACTCCGCTCACCACCGCATCCAGGCTCAGGAAAAACACCAGCACCGTGATCATGGAAAGATACGGATTCTGCGAAAAAACCAGATGCGGCAGCACATCAAAAAGAAGCAGGACGAGGTAAAGGATAAAGGACGCGATCAAGGAAACGATCCCTATTCCGCAGGTTTCCCGATGATATGCCTTCCATTTCGCATAGGTTTCCGCATCGTACAGATCCTTTACATTGTCCGGAACCGGATTATTCTGTGCCAGGTAACTGATCACCTGCAGGAACAGGTTATAACCAAATACCAGACCCAAGAGAATCAGCGCAAGGATTTTATAATTCATTGAAAAGACCTCCTATCCCTAAATTTGATATTTTATCTTTAACTCATTGTAATACGTTTTCCGCCGTCTGTAAATCTGAAAATCTGTAAATCCGGAATATATAGGTCCTTTCTTTGGGGCTCTTTCTTTGAGATCCTGTCCTTGACCAGGCTGGGGAACAGTCCGGAGGACACGTCCAAAGGACGCGTAAAAACGCCTTAAAAACCGTAATATTTTTAGTGCTTTCTCTTTTGGGATATGATAAAATGTTAACAGGTACACTTTTTGAACCCCCACGCTGCGAGGTAACCCAATGAAAATCAAAACACTTAAGAAGCCTTATGAAGAAGTACAAAGCCTACCGCCGGAACCTCATATCAGACCCGGCCGTCAGAATCCTCTTTTTCGTAAGCTGATTTACCTGTTAAGCATTCCTGAGCTGAAAAGCGTCTGCTTTCAACAAGATCAAAAGGGGATGGAACGAATCGGTTCCAGGGAACCCTGCCTTTTTCTAATGAACCACTCCAGCTTCCTGGATCTTAAAATTGCCGCCGCCCTGTTAAAAAGCAGACCCTACCACATTGTCTGCACCTATGACGCGCTGGTTGGGAAAAAATGGCTTATGGAACAGATCGGCTGTATTCCCACCAGAAAATTTGTCAGCGAAATGACCCTGATCCGTGATATGCTCTATGTCCTCAAAGACTTGAAAAGCTCCATCCTCATGTTCCCGGAGGCCGGATATACTTTCGACGGAACTTCCACCACTCTTCCTGAATCCCTGGGGAAATGCCTGAAGCTCCTGAAGGTGCCTGTCGTCATGATAACCACCTTTGGGGCTTTTGCCCATGATCCCCTCTATAATGGCTTACAGCTGCGCAAGGTGGGGGCGGAAGCCCACATGGAATACCTGCTTTCCCCTGAGGATATCGCCTCTAAAAGTGCCGCGGAACTGAATGAAATCCTTCAAAAGAGCTTTTCCTTCGACCAGTTTCGCTGGCAGCAGGAAAACCAGGTCCGCATCACTGAGCCCTTCCGCGCAGACGGCCTGAACAAAGTATTATACAAATGCCCTAACTGCGGACAGGAGGGAAAAATGCTTGGAAAAGGGACCATCCTCGAATGCAGGAATTGTGGGAAACAATACGAACTGACCGAACTGGGAACACTGGAAGCAAAGGAAGGCAGGACAGAATTCCCCCATATTCCGGACTGGTACCGTTGGGAACGGGAATGCGTGCGCAATGAGCTTCTGGAAGGAACTTATCATCTAAAGCTGCCTGTCGATATCATGATGCTGGTAGACAGCAAGCAAGTCTATGAGGTGGGCAGCGGCATCCTCACCCATTCTCCCGAGGGCTTCCATCTGACCGGCTGCGGGGGAAAACTGGACTATACCCAGAAACCCACCGCCTCCCATAGCATTTGCGCGGATTTCGACTGGTACGAGCTGGGGGATATCATCAATATTGGGGATGAAAAGGCAATGTATTACTGTTTCCCGAAGGAAGAAGGGGATGTGGTCGCAAAGATTCGGCTGGCTGCCGAGGAACTTTACAAAATATTGCGGATTAAAAAACGTGGGCGGTAAAGGGCGTCTAAAGCATAACTATCGTATTCATCTTATATCTCGCAAAAAACTTATGTGTTTCACGAGATATTCACAAGATATTTCTTTCAATCTTATTTAAACAACGATTATTGATTTAAGTCTTCACTAATCATACGGTCAATACTCTCTATATTTTTTTGTCCGTAATTTGCTTTAGATAATTCATAATTCAATCTCTCTACTAATGCATCATTCTGCGCTTTTATTTCATTCAAATACTGCAAAGTTTTTTCTCCTGAAATAAAACTATAGATGAAAGAACCCATAGCTAAAATGATTGAAACAACAGTTGATATTATTCCTATCATAGAAGCCCAATCTTTATCACAAAAGCCTAAGATAATCGAGAGGAATACCAATGCTGCTCCTAATATAGTCAATATCCAAAAGCATTTTTTTAAATCCATAATCTTACCTACTCTCTTTATGTATTCCAATGCGATCCAGTAAGTCCCCACGCTGGATGAAATGAGTATGCTTCTAATATATGTTCAATTACTTTAGGGGCAATCGCGCGATATGAGAGATAATAGATAAACTTATCAAACATCTTATTTCTCATATCGTCAAAATCATCAAAAACTAATTTATTACCATCCACTTTCTGAATCTTTTTGTAATCTCCCATTTTGCAAACTTCCTTATTAAAATCAAATATATATGTCAGTGCAAACTGCGCCGCTACATATTCATTTATGTGTTTAAGTTGCCAAGCAAAACGTCTACACTCGTCTCCTATATCCTCTTCTGAAATGTTTTGGATATTTTGAATCTTTACAAATTCCAAGCGAAAACTTTCTGGAAAATGTGTACTTATTGGTTTATGTCGTAAAAACCAATATGTAAGGTATGCCGCTATTTTAAATGCATTCGGCTCCTCTACAGAATTATTATCACTATTGACTATTTTTCTCATGCCAATAACAGCATCCACAACTGTCTCTTCTAACAGGGAAAAATTCATAAAAAATTGAATGGGAGATTCTTTACTCATCTTCGCTTGCATCTCATCTAAAACATCGGCATATGCATTGCGCAGATTCATCTCCCATTCTCTCATACGTTGCTTTGTAAATACTTTTTCATCAGCAACATCTACAAAACCAAAGTACACTGGATTCTTTTGCATTGTTCAACTCCCCCATTATCTAACCAGTGATTTTGCGCATTTTCTGCGACTTTCTTCTGTTATTTTAACTGGATTATGGGAGTTCGCTTGAACCATTGTATAAGTCCTCTGCAAAAAATCAAAACTTTCTCCATCATCAGACAGAAATTTATCAATTGCTTCGATATTTTTTTTGCCGTAGTTTATCAACTTATCATTATCCATTGTCCGCTCCCTTCGATATAAAAATGAATTTTTTTTAATATAGCATACATTTATGTCCTAATTCAATATATTTTTTGTTAATTATTTACCTAATTTCTTGAATCATTAGTATTTGCAAATACTTGAATTTTATTACTTTCCTTTTCACAATTAGTATTAATGTTTTGCATACATTTATGGCACCATTTTGGCACCGCTTATGTTATATTTTTCTTTTTTAGATTAAAAGAGGCTTCTGGGAAAACTCTCAGAAGCCCCATAAAATCTGGCCTTTTACTAATTACTCGATGATAGTAGCAACCCTACCAGAACCCACAGTTCTACCGCCCTCACGGATAGCGAAGGTAAGACCCTGCTCCATAGCGATGGGATGGATCAGCTCGATGGTCATCTCGATGTTATCTCCAGGCATGCACATCTCTGTGCCGGCAGGAAGGTTGCAAACACCGGTAACGTCGGTTGTTCTGAAATAGAACTGAGGACGATAGTTATTGAAGAAAGGAGTATGACGGCCACCCTCATCCTTGGTCAGAACGTACACCTGAGCGGTGAACTTGGTGTGGCAGGTAACGGTCTTGGGCTTAGCCAGAACCTGTCCTCTTTCAATCTCGTTCCTCTGAACGCCACGAAGCAGAGCGCCGATGTTATCACCAGCCTGAGCCTCATCCAGCATCTTACGGAACATTTCAATACCGGTAACAACGGTCTGCTTGGTCTCTTCCTTGATACCAACGA
>CANPYG010000046.1 GCA_947588205.1 uncultured Acetatifactor sp.
ATTGGCAAGAGCCGGAAGCCCTTTATTTATGCGGGGTTCCGGCTCTTTCATCGTAATTAAGTGTCGAAAATGGGATAATTGCAAGAAAAAAATATCGACAAGGCAGGGGATGACGGGATCCGGTTTTAACGGTTGCATTTTGCCGGGGAACGTATTAAAATATTGAGATGACAAGCGGTTATATTCGATGGATAGAAGATATCGAACAAAAGATATCGGATGAAAGATATTGAACAGAAAAAACGGATAGAAGATATTGGATAGAAGATAACAGATAGAAGATATCAGACAGAAGATATCAGACAGAAAATAACAGATAACAGGAGGATAAGGGTATGACAGTCATGGAAATGCTGGGGCATGTGGATCATACGCTTTTGAAACCATATGCCACTTGGGAGGGAATTGAGAAGCTGTGCGGGGAAGCACTGCAGTACCACACGGCAAGCGTTTGTGTTCCTCCGGCATATGTGAAGCGGATTCATGATACCTATGGGGAAAAGCTCAATATCTGTACGGTGATAGGCTTCCCTTTGGGTTACAGCACTGTTGAAAGCAAGCTGACGGAGACACAGGTTGCCCTGAGTCAGGGCTGCAATGAAATCGATATGGTGATCAATATCGGCGATGTGAAGAATGGGGATTTTGACAAGGTGGAAAAGGAGATCCGTTCCATTAAGGAAGCCTGCGGCTCCCATATCCTAAAGGTGATCGTGGAGACCTGTTATCTCACCCGGGAGGAGAAGATCGCCCTGTGCAGGATCGTGACAAAGGCAGGAGCTGATTATATCAAGACCTCTACCGGTTTCGGAACAGGGGGTGCTGTCAGGGAGGACGTGGAGCTTTTCAAGGCGCATATCGGACCCAATGTGAAAATCAAGGCTGCAGGAGGAATCTCCACCTTAGAGGAGCTTGCCATGTTCCTGGAGCTGGGCTGCGACCGGATCGGCACATCCCGGGCTGTAGGGCTGTGCAGGGATGTTATTCTGTAACGGAGGAGTTTTGCCGGAAGGTCAAAAGGAATTGCGGCTGGAATGGTCAGAAAGAATTGCGGTCGGAACAGTGAAAATCAGCCCGAATAAATACAGAGAATTGAAAATAGGAAATAAAGAACAAGGAATAAAGGACAGAAAATAGAAAGGACGAGATGTACAAATGGAGAATAAGGTGATTTTGGACAGATTGAAAGCGCTCAGAAGCGTTATGGAGAAAAACAGGATCGATTTTTATATGATGCCCACGGCGGATTTCCACAATTCTGAGTATGTGAACGATTACTTTAAGGTGAGGGAATATTTCTGTAACTTTTCGGGTTCCAACGGAACGCTTCTGGTGTGGCAGGAGGGCGCCGGTCTTTGGACGGACGGCAGATATTTTATCCAGGCTGAAAAGGAACTTTCCGGAACCAGTGTGGAACTTTTCCGGATGCTGGACGAAGGAGTACCTACCATCGAGGAATTTTTAAAGGATCATATGCGGGAAGGGCAGACCCTGGGTTTCGACGGCAGGGTGATCACCATGACGGAAGGAAAGCGGTACGAGAAGGAGCTTTCTGCAAAGAAGGTCAGGATTGCTTATGAAAAGGATCTGGCGGAGGAGATCTGGAAGGACAGACCGTCATTCCCGGCAGGAGGGGTCACTGTTTTGCCGGAGGAGATCGCAGGAAGAAGCGTGGAAGAAAAGCTTCAGGATGTGCGGGAAAGGATGGAAAAAGAGGGGGCGGAGGCCTTCCTTTTAAGCAAGCTGGATGATCTGATGTGGCTTTTCAATATCCGGGGCTGCGATGTGGAGTGCAATCCGGTAGCCATGTCCTATGGATATATTACAACGGAGGAAGCTGTGTTGTTCCTGCAAAAAAAGGCTGTGGACGAACAGGTCAGGTCCTATTTGGAATCCCATCATATCCAGCTTAAGGCATATGAAGAGATCATTCCTTTCTTAAAGACCTTGGAGGAGGGCAAGAGCATCCTGATGGATAAAAGGCACTGCAGCTATTCCCTTTATAAGACCCTGGAGGGAAAACAGAAGCTGGTGGAAAAGAAGAATCCCACGGAGCTTTTGAAGGCGGTTAAGAATCCGGTTGAGCTTGCCAATATGGAGAAAATCTTCCTGAAGGACAGCGTGGCGGTTACGAAATTTATTTACTGGCTGAAAAAAAATATCGGAAAGGAAGAGATCACGGAGATTTCCGCGGCAGACCATCTGGAGCAGCTCCGCCGGCAGATTCCTGAATTCCTGGATCTTTCCTTCCCTACCATCGCGGGCTACAAGGCCAATGCGGCGATGATGCATTATGAAGCCACGCCTGACAGCTTCGCCGTGCTGAAGCCCGAAGGGATGCTTTTGGTGGATTCCGGCGGTCAGTACCTTGGAGGAACAACGGATGTGACCAGAACCATTGTGCTGGGTCCCATTTCCGATGAGATTAAGAAGCATTATACCCTGGTAGCCGCAGGAATGCTGCAGATGACCAACGCGAAGTGGCTCTATGGCTGCAGCGGAAGGAATCTGGACATTATGGCGAGGGAGCCCCTGTGGGAGATCGGTCTGGATTACAAATGCGGCACCGGACACGGGGTGGGCTATATCCTCAATGTCCATGAGGGTCCCCAGAACCTGCGCTGGCGTTTCACCGGCGGCATGACGGAGGCTGTGATCGAGGCAGGGATGGATGTCACCAATGAACCGGGAGTTTATGTGGAGGGCAGCCACGGCATCCGCATTGAAAACGTGATGGTGGCAAAGAACGGGGAGAAGAATGAATACGGCCAGTTCATGTATTTTGATACCCTGACCTATGCTCCCATCGATCTGGACGCCATCGACCTGAAGTATCTTTCCCCCAGGCAGAGGGAGTACCTGAATGATTACCACCGCAGGGTGTACGAGAAGGTTTCCCCTTATCTGACAGAGGAGGAGAAAGAGTGGCTGGAGGAGGCGACCAGGGAGGTCTGAGAAGGCAGATTTGACAGGAGGTGCCTATGTTTGATCTAAGCATATTTGATGAATATAGAGAGGATAACCGCCGTGAGGTCAAAAAGGCGACGGAGAATCTTCCTGTTTCCATTTGGAACACCTATTCTGCCTTTGCAAATTGTTATGGCGGCATCATTATCCTTGGGGTAAAGGAGCGTTCGGACGGCTTCTGGTATACGACGGGGTTGAAAAATCCTGTCAAACAGCAGAAGCAGTTTTGGGATACGATCAATAATAAAACCAAAGTAAGCATCAATCTTTTGACAGAAAAGGATGTAGAGCTTTATGAGTTAGATGGCGATGTGATCATGGTGATCCGTGTTCCCATGGCGAAGCGGGAGCAGAAGCCGGTTTATATCAATAATGACCTTATGGGCGGCACTTTTCGGCGGGATGGGGAAGGCGATTATCATTGCACCCCGGCGCAGATCAAAGCGATGCTGCGTGACCAGACGGAGGATACGATGGATATGATTCTTCTGGAAGATGTTCCGTTGGAGGAACTGAATCAGGAAACGATTCAGGGATACCGGAATCGGCATCGGACGCTGAAAGAAGGACATCCTTTTGGACGGTTAAACGATGCGGAATATTTAAGAAGCATCGGCGCGGCTGCCTTGTCGAGAATGGATGGAAAGTTTCATCCTACGGCGGCTGGTATGCTGATGTTTGGGAACGAATATAACATTGTGCGTCATTTTCCAGAGTATTTTTTGGATTATCGGGAAATGCTTGATCCCACCATCCGCTGGACGGATCGCCTGCAGTCCAGTTCCGGGGAATGGTCTGGTAATTTATGCGACTTCTATTTTCGTGTGTATAATAAGATTATTAAGGATGTTAAGGTTCCTTTTCGTATGGAGGGTGGGGATCGGATCGATGATACTCCGGTTCATAAAGCGCTGCGCGAAGCCTTGGCCAATTGTCTGGTGAATGCGGATTATTATGGAACCTGTGGCGTTGTGATCCGCAAGGAGCCGGACAAGCTGTTCTTTGAGAACCCTGGATATATCCGAACTGGAAAGAAACAGATGCGTTTGGGCGGCATGTCTGATCCGAGAAATAAAGCCCTGATGAAAATGTTCAACCTGATTAATATCGGCGAGCGGGCTGGAAGTGGTGTGCCTAATATTTTCCAGGTCTGGGAAGCGCAGGGATGGACGGAGCCTGTTATTATAGAACGCTTTAATCCTGACCGGACGGTTCTGGAGCTTTGCTTCGCAAAAAAAGTGCCGGAAAAAAGTGCGGGAAAAAAGTGCCGAAAAAAAATGCCAGAAAAAAGTGCCGAAAAAAAATGCCAGAAAAAAATTACTCGCAAAACGCAGGAACATTATGAGCTCATTTTATCTGCAATGCAGCCGGAGATATGGTATAAAGTATCAGATTTTGCAGACATATTGTCTGTTGGAGAAAGACGAATCAAGTTGCTTCTTTCCGAACTTGTAGAACTCGGCAGATTGGAAAGCATCGGTTCAACAAAGGGGAAAAGATATAGGCTTAAAGAAAAATAGGCGTTTGATAAGGTCATATTCCGGAAGAAATTTGATAAAGTGATGATGAAATTGAGTCTTGAGTATGGTATGATGTGATATAGGCGTATTAGAGTTAGGCGATAATTGAAAACCTTTAAAATGAAGAGGCATGGACTATGTCTATTAAATCAATTAAGGTGATCAATGTGATGGTATTTCAACGTTAGTGGCGTATAAATGACGGAGATCCTAAGGCCGGGTATTGTGCCTTTGAGGTGTCGGACGGAGAGCATACTTTTACCTATAGATGAATGGAATCACGATCCGGTCTATGGAAATTATCCGATTACGCCTATTTCAGTGAGGAATACCGTGTGCAAAGAAAAAACCGCAAGGAAAAACATCAAATTGACAAAATTTCCTATTGTAAAATTCCTTTAAATTGTCTATAATAGAGATAACCTGAGGTGTGCGATTGTTCCTGTGAATTTTGAACCTACATTACTTTAAACGGGATTCCTATATTGCCAAGTGGCTGTCAAGCCCTCACTCCATAGGAGGATTGGAAGGGAAGGCAAAAGCTTTGGTTGCGGATTGTACCCACCTGGCGCGAGCTAGGAGTCAGAACACAGGAGACGGCACCTTGGGTGGTTTTTTATACAAAAGAAAAGAGCAGTCCGCAGGGGCTGCTCTTTTAAAATAAATGTGTAATCTTAAGTCATTCGTAGAATTATGATTATTCCTAGATCGCACCGTAATATTTGAAGAATTTTGAAAGGTATTGGATTTTATGGATTGGGAAAAGCTGAATAAATCGCAGCGGATGCAGTTAAAAGCCCTTGCCTGTATTTTAGGGATTCTTCTGTTGATGCTGTTATTGTTGGCAAGGCTTTGTATGTCTCTTTTTGGAGGCGGAAAGGAGCCTTCGCCGGATCATCCGTCGGCTTCTGTGATAAGGTTTTTGCAGAATGTATGGGTCATGGAGGTGGATGAGACCGGACTTAAGGTTTTTGAAGAGGGGAAGGAGCGTCGTTACTTTTTCCGGGAGGGAGTCGCCACGGACAGGAGCCTGCGGGAGCAGATCGCTGACATCGTGTTAATCGATGAAAAGATTGTTTCCGTACATAGCAAGACAGAAAAGATAAGCGGCAGGGTATTGTCCGTGGATGGTTCCGGCATAGTATTGGAAGGAACGGGAAGGTATGATTTCACCCCTGAAATGAAGGCGTACAGAATCTTTGGAAGCCTGTCGGAGTGTCGTCCTTCCGATCTTGTGATCGGTTATGATTTTGCAGATTTCGTGCTGCAGGAGGGCAAAATCTGCGCCATTCTCCTGGCGAGGGAAGAGGCTATGGAATTCATCCGGGTACTTTTGAAAAACAGCGATTACGGGGGGCTGTTTCATTCCGGGGTGGAGCTGACCTGCGATACGGAGTATGTACTCCGGTACGGGGAAGGGGATCAGACTGTGGAGGAGCTGCATCAGGCGGGGGAAATCTGCAGGATCGAAGGGGGCAGTACCTATTTTCAGGGAAGCCGGATTGCAGTGATCCCCACCGCCTTGACCGGAAAGGTGACTTTATTGAGCGTGAGCCGCAGCCAGGGAACGCCCTCTTACAGGGGGAGATTGGAGTTTTTGTCCACGGCACAGGGAATTGTGGTAATCAACGAGCTGCCCCTGGAGGAATATCTTTATTCGGTGGTTCCCAGCGAAATGCCTGCCTCATATCCCAAGGAGGCGCTGAAAGCCCAGGCAGTGAGCGCCAGAACCTATGCTTACCGCAGTATGCTTCATGCAGGTTACCCCCAGTATGGCGCCCACGTGGACGACAGCACCAGCTATCAGGTTTATAATAATATCCTGGAACAGGAGTCGGCTACCACGGCGGTGAGGGAGACCTATGGGCAGCTTCTTTACAGGGAGGACGGGGAAACCCTGGTGGAAACCTACTATTATTCCACCTCCTGCGGAATGGGAACGGATGAGGGCGTTTGGAGCACGGAGGAGAAGGATGCATATCTGCTTAAGCCCATGCCTGTGAACCGTAAGACGATGGCTCTGTTGAAGGAAGAGAGGGCGGCTGCAGCAAAAAGAGCGGAAGACGCCAGGTCAGGGGAAGGGCTTCAGGCAGAAGGGGAGCATCAGTTGGAAGAAGGGCTTCAGCTTGTGGAGAGCATGAAAGAGGAAGATGCATTCAGATCTTTTATTATGGAGAGGTCTGAGGATGATTATGAAGCGTCGGAGAGCCTCTATCGGTGGCAGTATCAGGTAAAGGATTTGAATGAGGAAAAAATGCTGGCCAATCTGCAGGCGCGCTACCAGGCCAGCCCGGAGCGGATCCTGGTGAGGAACAGCGAGGGGGAGTTTGTGAGCAGTCCCATTGCCGAGTTTGGCAGTGTTACGGATCTTTATGTGGCAAAACGCGGTGCAGGCGGGATCGCGAAGGAACTGGTCATAGTGACTGACCGGCAGACCATCAAGGTATTGACAGAATATAACATTCGTTGCATACTTAATGATGGTGAAACGAAGGTTCTTAGGCAGAACGGGAAGGAATCCTCCATGCCGGCCCTGCTTCCCAGCGCCTTCCTGGTGATCGATCTTGTGAAGGAAGGGGATACCGTGACGGGATATACCTTGACAGGCGGAGGCTATGGGCATGGGGCGGGCATGTCCCAGAACGGAGCCAAGTGTATGGCGCAGGATGGCTGCTCCATGGAGGACATCCTGATGTTTTTCTATCAGAGCAGTATCCTAAAGCGGATTTATGAATAGCCGGAAAGTAAGAAAAGCTGGAACAGGTTAAAATATGAAAATGATGAAAAAAATATATTGGATCATACAAGATTTCGGAAGGCAGGCAGGGAAGAAAAACATTGGGGCTTATGCTTCCAGCACGGCTTTTTTCCTGTTTTTGTCCATTGTGCCTATGCTGATCCTTATCTGTACCATTATCCCTTATACCCCTTTGACGGAGGCGGATCTGCTGAACGCCTTGTCCAAGGCTTTGCCGGAAAAGGTGATTCCGCTGGCGGAAAACGTTGTGGCGGAGGTTTACGACCAGTCCATAGGAATTTTGTCCGTTGCCGCCCTGACCACCCTGTGGTCTGCCGGGAAGGGAGTCCTGGCGCTGATGAGGGGGCTGAACGTCATCAATAATGTGGAGGAGAAGCGTAATTATTTTCTGATCAGGGTGATCTGTTCCGTTTACACGTTTATTTTGTTGATCGCAACGATCCTTTCCCTACTGCTTATGGTGTTCGGCAATCAGCTGGTGAATTTGCTGCTTTATGATATTCCCCAGCTTAAGGTTTTGGTCTCCTTCTTGATGAATTTCCGTTTTATCGCGGTGTGGGTGATCCTGACCGCCCTGTTCAGCCTGATTTATGCTTATGTACCCGGAAAAAGGCTGGTTCTGCGGGAGCAGCTTCCGGGCGCGGCCTTTGCCGCTGTGGTATGGAGCATCTTTTCCTGGGGCTTTTCCCTGTATGTGGGATGGGGGGCAGCCTACAGCATTTATGGAAGTTTGTCCATCATTATTATTGTAATGTTCTGGATGTATTTTTGTATGTATATTATCCTGATGGGAGCTTATATGAACCGTTACTTCACAGAGGAGGGAGAAGCTCTTCTGGAAGGACTGCACTGAGGAAAGTCTGCCGCCGAGGGGAAAGAAAAGCCTTCCGCCTGCAGCGGGGAAAGAAAAGTCGCTTGCCTGTAGTGAGGGAAGAAAGCCCGCCTGTAGCAGGAAGAAAGGAAGATTTGAATGGACGGAAGAGAATTATCGGACAGGTTTCTTGAAAATGTAAGCCGTGTTGTTATCGGCAAGGAAAAGACGGCGAAGCTGCTGCTTACCGCACTGCTGGCGGATGGACATGTGCTGTTGGAGGACGTGCCGGGAACCGGTAAGACGAAGCTGGCCAAGACCCTGGCGAGATCCCTGGACGCTTCCTTTGCCAGGATACAGTTTACCCCGGACCTTCTGCCTACGGATATCACGGGGTTAAATATTTATGACCAGAAGCAGAATGAGTTTGTGCTGCGCATGGGCCCGGTTTTTACCAATGTGCTCCTGGCGGATGAGATTAACCGGGCTACTCCCAGGACCCAGGCAGGTCTTTTAGAGAGCATGGAAGAACGCCAGGTGACCATAGACGGTAAGACTTATCCGCTCGATAAGCCTTTCTTCGTCATCGCGACCCAGAACCCGGTGGAATCTTCGGGAACCTTCCCTCTTCCGGAGGCGCAGATGGATCGTTTTATGATGCGCCTTTCCATGGGGATCCCTGATAAAATGGAAGAGCTCATGATCCTGGACCGATATATGGAAGAAGAGCCTTTGGACAGCCTGGAAAGAGTAATCAGCAGAGAGGAGCTTCTTGCCGCCAAGGAAGAGGTAAAGCACATTTATGTCCATGAGTGTGTCCGGGAATATATGGTGGATCTCGTATCCGCCACCAGGAACCGGGAAAGCATCGCCATGGGGGTAAGTCCCAGAGGAACCCTGGCGCTTCTGCGGTGCTCCAAAACCTATGCCTATTTGTCAGGAAGAAGCTTTGTGACACCGGACGATGTGAAAGCTGTGGCTGTTGCCGTCCTGGCGCACCGGATCGTCATGAGCTATGGCTTTGGAAGAAGCAACGAGTCAAAAGCGCTGGTGGAGCAGATTCTGGGGCAGACCACAGTACCTACTGAGGATTTTTCAATATGATTTTAATTTTGGGAATCGGAATTCTGGCGTATCTGTTATTTGAACTGCAGCGCCAGGTTTATCATAGCTTGTGGAATCAGAATCTCCATGTGAGGATATCCTTTTCTTCCCCTTATATTTTTGAAGGGGAAAAAGGAGAACTGTCGGAAGTGATCGAAAACCGTAAGTGGCTTCCCCTGACGATGTTAAAGGTGAAGTTTCAGACCAGCAGAAATCTGGAATTTGCCAACACAAGGGAAAGCGTGGTCACTGATCAGTATTACCGGAATGATGTTTTTCAGGTTTCCGGAGGGGAAAAGATCACAAGGACGTTGCGTTTTACCGGCAAAAAGAGGGGTTATTACCACATCATGGAGATCGACCTGCTTTCCACGGATCTTTTTATGACCATGGAAATGCTGGAGAGCCGGGAGACGGACGAATATTTGTATGTATATCCCAGACCCTTCCAGAGCCGGGAGCTTCAGTTTTATCTGCAAAGGATCAACGGGGAATTGACCACCATGCGCAATCTTTTGGAGGATCCCTTTGAATACAGGGGAATCCGGGAATACCAGCCCTACGACGACATCCGTAGCGTGAACTGGAAGGCTACGGCACGGGTGCAGGGGCTGATGGTCAATCAGAGGGGTTATACCACAAAGCAGACAGTCCGTATCTTTTTTAATATTCAGGATGACGGCATCCTGAAAAAGGAGGATGCGGTGGAAAGCTCCCTGCAGATCGCCGCCGGAATTGCCCAGTATTTTTTAAGGCAGGGCGTTCCCGTGGCGCTTTATGGAAACGGCGTGGACATGCTGTCCGGGGCTGCCGTGGAGGTTAAGGCAAGCGCTGGAAACGGCCAGATGGACAGCATCTATAAGGCTCTCGCAAGGGTGGATACGGGAAAAGCTGTGATGGAGTTTGCAGAGACCTTTGGGGATAAGCTGATGACGGAGGGAAAGGACAGTCAGACTTTTTTTGTATCAGCCAACGCCTATCCGGAGTTTCTTGCGCTGATAGAGCAGTACCATAATGCGGGAAGATCCTATTATTGGTTTTATCCCGTATGGGAATCAAAGGATCCCCCGGTTCCGGACTGGATCAGGCCCCATGCGAGGATCCTGCATATCCGTGGGTAGAAAGGCAGGTGAGGGAAAATGAAGGATTCGCATATTGAAGTGCTGAGGCAGTTCTTGATCACGCAGATGAATCACTGGGTCTTGTTTGCGGTGGCGGTTGCGGGTATGGGAATCTGGAATGATTCCCAGCCTGTGCTGTGGGTCTGGATTGTATGCAGTTTCCTGCCTTTCCTGCTTTATTTTGTGAGGTTAAGGATAGAACCGGTCTTCTTTTTCCTGGTTTGCCATATTCTGGCAGGCTATTTGCTTTGGATGCTGCCTGTGGAGGGCAGTCAACAGTTTTTCCTTAGATTGATGATCGTCTGTTATCTGCTCCGTTCGTTTCATCTCAGGATCCGGAGCAGTGCCCAGCGGGAGGCGGCCATGCTGCCCGGGTTCGCTGTGGGTCTGATCGTGGTTTTGCTGGTCATCGTGCATCACCAGCAGCCCAGCAGCTGGGACCAATATTTTGTTTTCATAACAATTGCTTATCTTGGGCTATATTTTATTCAGAGCTTTCTCCAGCATTATCTTCATTTCCTGACGGTAAATGAGAGCAGCGCAGGCCATATCCCGGCAAAAGAAATGCTGCGCTCCGGGATGAAGAATGCTTTTCTCTTTACCGGGGCGGGGGTTTTGTTTTTACTCCTGATATCGGGTCTCGCCTCCCTTTCCAGGGGCTGGGGGCAGCTTAGGGGATTTCTCCTATGGTTATTGAGAAGGCTTTTTTCTCTTCTGCACCTGGAAGCCGGGGAAGATGAGCCTGTCATGGAGCCGCCTGAGAGCGACATGGAGCTGCCGGAACCCGTCTGGGATGCTGCCAGTCCCTCCATGTTTTGGGTAATCCTGCAGCGCATTGTCATGACTGTTATGGTCCTTGTCCTGTTGTGCGCCGTGGCAGTGGGAATCGGGCTTGTCATATATTATATAGCCACCCGCCTGCGGGGACGTGCAAAGACCCAGGAGACGGAACTGGAGGAAGTGACGGATGTGCGGGAAAAGTGTGATAAGGAAGAAATCTTCAAGGTGAGGCGGAGGGTGTTTTTATTTCTTCCGCCCAGGGAACGGATCCGCAGGATCTTTCAGAAGCGGGTGCTTGCCGGGAAGGATCGGATTCTTGGCGCGAGAAGGGGATCCCGGCTGGAACTCTTTACGGCGCATGAGTGCGCCGGACGCCTGGATCAGGAAATATTAGGCGTACTTTATGATAAAGCAAGATATTCCCAGGAAGAATGTACCATGGAGGACGTGCGGCAGCTTAAGGAGGAATCATGACATGAGTCGGGAAATGTGCTATGATGAAGGAACACAACCTTATCCCCTGACCGGAATATTGGAAAAGATAAGGGCTGCGGATATGGTCCTGGTGGGGGTCGGAGAGGAATTTGACGGCGAGAGGCAGTTACGGCAGGAAGAAGAGTACAGACTCCTGCGCCAGGAGCTGGAGGGAACGGAGGAAGCCTGGTGGATCCCCGCCCTGAACCGATATTATTCTGAGAAGGGAAGCCGGCCCGGGGTGGGATCAGAGGCTTTCAAAAAGCTGGCGGAGCTGATTCAAGGGAAGAATTATTTTGTGGTCTGTGTGGCAACCAATGACTACATATGGGAGAGCGGATTGAAGCAGGACAGAATCGTTGCACCCTGCGGCGGAAGCAGGAAGAAGCAGTGCAGCGGACACAGAAGCTGCAGCGCCTCCTTAAGGCAGAAGGGGATTTCGCCAGAAGCTCCCCGGCTTTTAAGCGGAGAGGAAAAAGAGAATCTGAAAAAATGTGTGGAAAAGAGAGACTGGAAGCATCCGGGACTTGGAAATTGTCCCTATTGCGGCGCTCCCATGGTACTCAATAACGTATATACGGGGCAGTACGATGAAGATGGCTATCTGGATCAGTGGAAGATTTATACAAAATGGCTGCAGGGAACGGTGAACAGGAGGCTATGTATTTTAGAGCTGGGGGTAGGGCTGCAGTGTCCTGGTGTGATCCGTTTTCCTTTTGAAAAGATAGGTTATTATAATTTGAAATCAGATTTTATCAGGGTACACGAGAAGCTTTATCAGCTGACAGAAGGGATAGCGGAGAGGGGGATTTCCGTGCCTGAGAACGCTGTCAGTTGGCTGAATGGACTATGATGTTTTTATTGCCTTTAGCATTTTCCTGTGATAAACTATAGAAGCGTTGGAGGAAAAAGGAATGATTGGGATTATAGACTACGACGCCGGCAATATCAAAAGTGTGGAAAAGGCCCTGACCTTTCTGGGGGAGGAGCCCGTTGTCACAAGGGACAGGGAAGTGCTTCTTCATGCGGATGGTGTTATACTGCCTGGCGTAGGCTCCTTTGGGGATGCCATGGGGAAGCTTTGTACATACGGATTAACAGATGTGATCCGTGAGGCGGTTGCTGCGGGCACACCCTTTTTGGGGATCTGCCTGGGGCTGCAGCTTTTGTTTGAAGGCAGTGAGGAAAGTCCGGGGGTACAGGGACTGGGGATTTTGAAGGGGAAAATTTTGAGGATCCCTGAGAAGGACGGCCTTAAGGTTCCCCACATGGGTTGGAATTCCCTTACTTTTCCCAGGCAGGGAAGGCTTTTTCAGGAACTGGGGCAGAACCCTTATGTATATTTTGTACATTCCTATTACCTGAAGGCGGAGGATGAATCCATTGTGACAGCTACGGCGGATTATGGCGTGAAGATCCATGCATCTGTAGAGTGGAAAAATGTGTTTGCCTGTCAGTTTCACCCGGAAAAGAGCTCCGGGATAGGGTTAAGGATTCTGGAGAATTTTATCAATCTGGCACGCTGCAGCGGGAAGAAAAAGGAAATCCCATAGGTGTGGCAAGGAGGTCTTTCAATGTATACGAAAAGGATTATCCCCTGTCTGGATGTAAAGGACGGGAGGGTCGTGAAGGGCGTGAACTTTTTGAACCTTCAAGACGCAGGGGATCCGGCAGAGGCGGCCGCCGCTTATGATAAGGAAGGGGCGGATGAGCTGGTTTTCCTGGACATTACGGCTTCCAGCGACGCCCGGGCGACGGAGCTCCGGTGGGTCCGCCAGGTGGCCAGTCAGGTATTTATTCCCTTTACTGTGGGGGGAGGCATCCGCAGCCCGGAGGATTTTAAGGTATTGCTGAGGGAGGGGGCGGATAAAGTTTCCGTGAACTCAGCGGCCCTCATGAATCCGGAACTGATTTCGGAGGCTGCCATGAAGTTCGGAAGCCAATGCGTGGTTGTGGCGATTGATGCGAAAAAGCGTTCCGATGGGGCAGGCTATACCGTCTACAAAAATGGCGGGCGCATCGATATGGGGATCGACGCCGTGGAATGGGCTGTCAGGGCACAGCGTCTGGGAGCCGGGGAGATCCTGCTCACCAGCATGGACTGCGACGGAACCAAGGCAGGATATGACCTGGAGCTTAATAAGGCGGTATCCTCCGCAGTATCCATTCCTGTCATCGCTTCCGGCGGGGCGGGGTGTGAAGCGGATTTTTATGACGCCTTGACCCTGGGAGGGGCGGAGGCGGCTTTGGCATCGTCCCTGTTTCACTATAAGGAGCTGGAGATCCGTCAGGTAAAGAAATATCTGCAGGGCAGGGGAGTATCGGTACGGCTCTGAGCTCCCCGGGGAACTGTTCGGGGAAGGCTCAGAGCTTCAAAAAAATAATTGACTCATATAGTCAAAATATGGAGGCTGCAGAATTGCTATGGCAATGATTACAAATGACTGGCTGCCGGCGTTGAAGGATGAATTCCGGAAGCCCTATTATGCAAAGCTGTTTCAGTTTGTTCAGAAGGAGTATAATACCACGCAGGTATTTCCCCCTGCGGAGGATATTTTTAACGCCTTTCACTTGACGCCGCTTAACGAGGTGAAGGTTGTTATTTTAGGACAGGACCCTTATCATAACGTGGGGCAGGCCCATGGGCTGTGTTTTTCCGTCAGGCCGGACGTGGAGATCCCGCCGTCTTTGGTCAATATTTATCAGGAGCTGCATGATGACCTGGGCTGCTACATTCCCAACAATGGCTATCTGGTAAAATGGGCGAAGCAGGGCGTCCTGCTTTTGAATACTGTGCTCACGGTGCGCGCCCATCTGGCGAATTCCCACCGGGGCATGGGCTGGGAGGAATTTACGGACGCTGCCATCAGGGCTTTAAATCAGCAGGATCGACCCATTGTGTTTATCCTCTGGGGGAGACCGGCGCAGTTAAAGGCGTCCATGCTCAATAATCCGAACCACCTGATCCTGGAGGCGCCTCATCCGAGTCCCCTTTCCGCATACAGAGGCTTTTTCGGCAGCCGCCCCTTCAGCAAAACAAATGACTTTCTGGCCAGCCATGGCGTAACTCCTATAGACTGGCAGATTGAAAATATATGAACCAGGAGAAAAAACGATGGAAAAGAAACCCTTTGTGACTAAGGAACAGATAGAAGAAATTGTAAAAACCTATCCCACCCCCTTTCATATTTATGACGAAAAGGGTATCCGGGAAAATGCCAGAGCCTTGAAGGAAGCCTTTGCCTGGAATCCGGGCTATAAGGAATTTTTTGCGGTAAAGGCGACGCCGAATCCGTTTTTGATCAATATTCTCCGGGAGTATGGCTGCGGCTGCGACTGCTCTTCCCTGACGGAACTGATGCTTTCCCATGCTATAGGGATGAAGGGGGAAGATATCATGTTCTCTTCCAATGATACGCCTGCCAATGAATTCGTTTATGCGGAGAAGATCGGGGCCATCATCAATCTGGACGATATCACGCACATTGATTTCCTGGAGAAAACCATAGGATATCTTCCGAAAACGCTGAGCTGCCGCTACAATCCGGGCGGATATTTTTCCATCAGCAACAGCATCATGGACAACCCCGGAGACGCCAAATACGGTTTTACCACGGAGCAGATGTTTGAGGGCTTCCGGATTTTAAAGGCGAAGGGCGTCGAGAACTTCGGAATCCACGCTTTTCTTGCCAGCAATACCGTGACCAATGACTATTATCCTACCCTGGCAAGGACTCTGTTTGAGCTGGCGGTAAAACTGAAGAAGGAGACGGGAGCCCATATCGCCTTCATCAATCTGTCCGGCGGGATTGGAACTGCTTACCGACCGGATCAGGAGCCGAACGATATCAGAGCCATCGGCGAAGGCGTCCGCAGGGTATATGAAGAGGTGCTTGTGCCTGCAGGAATGGGTGATGTGGCGATCTATACGGAGCTGGGCCGCTTTATGATGGCGCCCTTCGGACATCTGGTAACAAAAGCGATCCATGAGAAGCATACCCATAAGGAATATATCGGCGTGGACGCCTGCGCCGTCAACCTGATGCGTCCGGCAATGTACGGCGCTTACCATCATATCACGGTTTTGGGTAAGGAAAATGCGCCCTGTGACCATATGTACGATGTGACGGGTTCCCTTTGCGAAAACAATGATAAGTTTGCCATTGACCGTATGCTCCCGGAGATTCAAAGGGGAGATTACCTTGTGATCCATGATACGGGGGCGCATGGTTTTTCCATGGGATATAATTACAATGGGAAGTTGAAATCCGCCGAGCTTCTGTTGCATGAGGACGGAAGTGTGGAGTTAATCCGCAGGGCGGAGACCCCAAAGGATTATTTTGCAACCTTTGACTGTTTTGATATTTACAATAAGATGGATTGGGAGGCAGTATGAGATATGCAGGCTTTTTAAAAAAAGGAGGAACCATCGGACTGGTGGCGCCTTCCTTCGGATGCAGCACTGAGCCCTATAAAACTGCGTTCCAGAATGCGCTTCATAAATGGGAAAAAATGGGATACCGCGTGGATCTGGGACCGAACTGCTATGCTGGGGAGGGTATCGGCATCAGCAATACCCCGAAGGCGTGCGGAGAGGAACTGACCCGGTATTATCTTTCCGGGGAAAATGACTGCCTGATCTCCTGCGGGGGCGGGGAATTGATGTGCGAAATCCTGGACGAGGTGGATTTCGCCGCGATCGGACAGGCACAGCCTAAGTGGTTCATGGGCTTTTCGGACAATACCAATATGACCTATCTTCTGGCTACGCTTTGCGACACTGCGGAGATTTATGCGCCCTGCGCATCGGCCTATGGGATGGAGCCGTGGCATTCCTCAGTTAAGGATGCCTTTGACCTGCTGACCGGAAGGAAGCTTACGGTGCATGGGTATCCGAAGTGGGAACGGGAATCGGGAAAGAATGATGAGAATCCTCTGGCACCTTATAATCTGACAGAGGATAAGATTCTGCGTTACTATGATTGCAGCAACGGCCCTGCCGGGATTACATGTGCTGTCGGGGAAGAGATCCCGCACGTCGCATTTCAGGGGAGGCTTTTGGGCGGTTGTATGGACTGCCTGGTCAATATCATAGGAACCCGGTTTGACCGTACGCCGCAGTTTTTGGAAAAGTACAGGGAGGACGGCATTATATGGTTCCTGGAAGCCTGTGATATGAATGTATTTGATATCCGGCGCGCCATGTGGCATATGGAGCACGCAGGATGGTTTCGGTATGTAAAGGGATTTTTATTAGGACGGCCTCTTTGCTATGGGCAGGAAATGATGGGGCTGGATGCTTATCATGCATTCCTGGAGGTCGCAGGCCGTAAGAAGGTTCCGGTTCTTATGGATGTGGACCTGGGCCATCTGCCGCCCATGATGCCTTTGATTGTGGGAAGTCTGGGGAAGGTGACTGTAGACGGAAATGATATTGCGATCCGGATGCAGTTAAAATAAGGCTGTACATACCAAGGAGAATCCCATGATAACAGGTCGGAAGGAAGATAAGAGGAAAGAGCTGGCCGCAGAGGTGGAGGATTTTATCACGAATCCTGCCAAAGATTTGGACGATGAACTGGAAAGAATCGCATGGATGGAACAGCTCTTATGGGAGATTCTTGTGGAATGCCAGGGGTTTCCCTTTGAGACCGCGAAGAGTCTTGCGTATACTTATTCTATCAAGGGAAATGAAATGTTCGTGGACCGTAAGGATAAATCCCTGACCAGGGCAACGGTACAGCTGGCGTTTCATAACGCCCTTTTTCTGCAGAGAAAGGGAGAGCGCGTGAGCGGCCCCAAGAAATTAAAGACCTTTGGCGCGAGCTATCTTTTTCCTGTTTTTATTGAATTGGGTATTATCAGGAGAAATTGCCCGGATACATGCCCTGAGGGGGCATTGGGGGACAGAAAGGGATTATTTGAGTGAGTTATAACAGAGAATTGTTGAAAAAGAAAAAGAGAATAGTCATAAAAATCGGCTCTTCCTCCCTGCAGCACCCTGAGACTGGGGATCTGGACTATATTAAGCTGGAAAAGCTGGTGCGGGAGCTGTGCGACCTCCGCAATCAGGGCAAGGATGTAGTGCTTGTGACCTCCGGCGCAATTGCGGTGGGGAGGAAGGCCCTGAATAGAAAGATCATCCCTTATGAGGAGCCGGTTGCCATTAAGCAGGCGTGTTCCGCGGTGGGGCAGGCAAGGCTTATGATGACGTATCAGAAGATTTTTGCGGAATATAATCAGATCGCTGCGCAGATACTGATGACAAAGAATACGATCGTGGACGATCTGAACCGTTACAATGCCCATAATACCTTTTCGGAGCTTTTGAAGATGGGCGTGATCCCGATAGTGAATGAGAATGATACGGTTGCGACCTATGAAATCGAGATCGGGGACAATGATACGCTGTCAGCTATTGTGGCGGCGTTGGTGGATGCGGATCTGTTGATCCTCTTATCGGACGTCGACGGGTTGTATACGGATGATCCCAGGCACAATCCGGGAGCAGAGTTCATAGAGCAGGTGGAGCGTCTGACGGATGAGCTGCTTGAAATGGGCAAGGCGAGCACGGGAAGCAGTGTAGGCACGGGAGGAATGAATACCAAGCTGATCGCGGCAAAGATCGCGACCAGCTCAGATATAGATATGGTAATAGCCAACAGCAGAAATATCGATGTGATCCACAGGATCGTGGAGGGCGAGAACGTGGGAACCCTTTTTGTGGCGAACCGGAACGAGGGCTTCGACCTGCCGGAATTTGTAGATCGTCTCCACAGATAAAGAATTTTTGGACGGAGGAAAGACTGCGCAATGAATATGGAGGAGAGAATTGCCCGTATCAATGAGCTTTATCATAAATCAAAGGCGGAGGGGCTGACAGAAGAGGAACGGCGGGAGCAGGCGAGGCTGCGGAGCGAATATCTCGCGAACATCCGGGATGGCCTTCGGGCGCAGCTTAACAATATCAGCGTGGAGCAGGAAGATGGCTCGATCGTGGATCTGGGAGAAAAGTATGGACATGTCGGTACGCACTGACCGGGAAAACAGGATAACAAAGGCTGAGATCAGGAGGAAAGCCCTGGCAAGAAGAAGCTCCATGAGTGAGGAAGAGCGGAAAGGAGCTTCCCTTCGTATGACGGACCGAATCCTGGGTCACCAGTGGTTTTACCGCAGTGGGAAGCTTCTGCTGTTTGTGGGTTTCGGAACAGAGATCGATACGACGGAGCTGATCACAGAGGCGCTCAGAATGGGGAAAATGGTATTTCTTCCCAGGGTAGAGGGCGCGCAGATGCAGTTCTTCCGGATTTTTTCCATGCAGGACCTGCAGGCGGGATACCGGGGTATCCCGGAGCCCGATGGAACCACGGAAATGTACCGTTATGAGGAGGATGCCTGTAGGGATACGTTCATGATTATGCCGGGCGTGGCTTTCGATGCGTACAGGAACAGGCTCGGTTATGGAAAGGGTTTTTATGACAGATATCTGGGGGAAAGGCCGAGGCTTGCGGAGCATACCATTGCAATCGGCTTTCAGTGCCAGATGTTTGATGAGATACCCACTGATGAATTTGACTGCAGGCCTTATCAGGTGCTGCTGTTCTGACGGGAAGGGGGCTTTTATTGATGACTGATTTAAAGAGGATGGGCGAAAAGGCGAAGGCTGCCGGATATGAACTGCAAAAGCTTGGAACCGAGGTGAAAAATAGGGCTTTACTCGCTGTGGCGGAGGCGCTCTGCAGCCATACGGGGGAGCTTCTGTCTGCGAACGGACAGGATATCCGGGCTGGAGAGGCGAACGGAATGCATCAGGGGCTGATCGACAGGCTCCGTCTGACCGATGGGCGCATTCAGGCGATGGCGGAAGGGCTCAGGCAGGTCGCAGGGCTTCCGGATCCGGTTGGGGAAGTGATGGAGACTTTCCAACGCCCCAACGGGCTTTTGATTGAAAAACGGCGCGTTCCCCTGGGGGTGATCGGCATTATCTATGAATCCCGGCCCAATGTGACTGCGGATGCTTTCGGGCTATGCTTTAAAGCCGGCAATGCGGTGATCCTGAAGGGGGGAAGCGACGCCCTGAATTCCAATCTGGCGGTTACGGATGTGATCCGGAACAGCCTTAAGGAAAGCGGGATCACGCCGGACGCCATACAGCTTATCGCCGACACTGACCGCAGCGTGACCGGCGCTTTTATGAAGATGAATCAATATGTGGATGTCCTGATCCCCAGGGGCGGCGCAGGGCTCATCCGTACAGTGGTGGAAAACAGCACTATTCCGGTGATCGAGACCGGGACCGGGAACTGTCATGTTTATGTGGACCGGGATGCAGATCCGGATATGGCGGTGAAGATCATCCTGAATGCGAAAACCCAGCGGATCGGCGTATGCAATGCCTGCGAGTCTCTGGTGATCCATGAGGCCGTGCGGGAGACCCTTCTGCCGAAGCTGGCCCAGGCACTGCGGAGTAAGCATGTGGAGATGCGGGGAGACGAAGGGATCCGGGAATTTGTTCCTGACTGTGTGCCCGCTGTGCAGGAGGATTACGGAACAGAATATCTGGACTATATTATTTCCATGAAGACCGTGGGCAGCTTAGAAGAGGCGATTGCCCATATCAACCGCTATAACACCGGACATTCCGAATGTATCGTTACGGAAAACAGGGAGGCGGCGGAGCGTTTTTTAAAAGAGGTGGATGCGGCCTGCGTTTATGTGAATGCTTCCACCAGATTTACGGACGGGTTTGAGTTCGGTTTTGGCGCAGAGATCGGGATCAGCACGCAGAAGCTTCATGCAAGGGGACCCATGGGTCTTAGGGAGCTTACCTCTTATAAATATGCCGTTTATGGAAACGGTCAGACCAGAGGATAAAAATTGCTGGTTTTTTGATGCAGGATGTTGTATAGTGATTATACCAGACCCTTGTGCGGCAGTACGGGATACAGAGGAGGCGCGAAGATGGATGGTCCGATGGATTGTAAGGAATTTGAGAAGCTTGTTCCGGATTTTATTGAAAAGAAGCTGGATTATTTGACCTTAAGGCGCTTCAAGGAGCATTACGATATCTGCGGGGAATGTCAGGAGGAGCTGGCGATCCAGTTCCTTGTGACGGAGGGCCTGAACAGGCTGGAAGAAGGCAGCGCATTTGACCTGCAGCATGAGCTGAACAGGCAGCTTGAGGACGCCAGAAAAAAGATCAACAACAATAAGGTCATTCTCAATATTGGATTGGTTTTGGAAACGGCTGCGATGGTTTTGATCGGTCTTGGCGTGATGTGGATTATTTTAAACTGAGGCGGAAAGGTCCGATAGGGGCTATGTGTTATTGTGGTTCGTGTTATGGGGCTTTGGCTGCAGGAGGTTTTTATGAGTGAAAAGTTGGTTCTGGTGGATGGACACAGTATATTGAACAGGGCGTTTTACGGGGTTCCAGATCTGAGCAACGCCCAGGGGCTCCATACCAATGCCATTTATGGTTTTTTAAATATTCTGTTTAAGATTCTGGAGGAGGAAAAGCCGGATTACCTTGCGGTGGCCTTTGATGTGCATGCGCCCACCTTCCGTCATGAGATTTATAAGGACTATAAGGGAACGAGAAAATCCATGCCGGATGAGCTGAGGGAGCAGGTGCCTGTGATGAAGGAGGTTCTGCGCGCCATGCATATCGTGATCGTGGAGCAGGCGGGACTGGAGGCGGACGATATTCTGGGAACCCTTGCGAAAAAGGCGGAGAAGGAAGGGATGGAGGTCTCTCTGGTATCCGGGGACAGGGATCTTTTGCAGATCGCTTCGGAGCATATCAAGATCAGGATCCCCAAGACGAAGCAGGGGAGGACGGAGATAGAGGATTATTTTGCGGAGGACGTGAAGGCTCTCTACCAGGTGACGCCCCTGCAGTTTATTGAATTGAAGGCTCTGATGGGGGATGCTTCGGACAATATCCCGGGTGTACCCAAGGTAGGGGAGAAGACCGCCATTGCGCTGATGACAGAGTATGGATCCCTTGATAATCTATACGCGCATGTAGATGAAGTCAGCAAGAAGGCCGTCAGGGAGTCATTAATCGCGAATAAGGACCTGGCATATCTGAGCAGGCTGCTGGCGACCATTAAGACGGACTGCGATCTGAATCTCGACTATCAGTCCGCTAAGGCGGAAGGCTTCTTTACCCGGGAGGCTTATCAGATTTTTAAGCGGCTGGAATTTAAGAATATCCTTACGCGGTTTGAACAGGAGCAAAAGGCGGATGACAATGATGTGACGGCCGGTTTTACCGTGCTGGAAGGCGCGCAGGAGATGGAAAAAAAGCTTCGGGCGGTCAGCGCCGAAAAGAAACGTGCCGATGAGCCGGCCGGGAACGTGTATCAGGAGTGGACCGGTTTCTATCTGGCGGTAGATGGCGGAAGGCTGCTGGGAATTGCACTTTCCCTATCAGAAAAGGATACCTGCTGTTATTTCCTGACGGAGGAAGACCGGAAGGAACTGGAAGGGCGGAAGGACTTGGAAGAGCGGAAGGACTTGGAAGACCGGAATGCTGGGGAGCTGAAAGATGCCCTGATCTCTTTCTCCCGAAATGTGTCCATAGCCTCCATCGATATCAAGAAACAGTATGAATATCTTTCCCAGGAAAGCACAGACCGGTATTTTGACAATCTGATTGGCGCATACTTGCTGAATCCTTTAAAAAGTGATTACGATGTGGAGTCCATCGCCAGTGAATTCCTCGATCTCAAGATACCGGGCTATGGAGAGCTTTTCGGAAAGCTGTCCCTCACAGACGCTTTTAGGGAAAAACCGGAGGAAATGGCGGGGTATCTCTGCTACAATGCTTATGTATCCGGAAAGGCTGTATCCGTGATAAGGAAAAGGCTGCAGGAGACCGGGATGGAGAAGCTGATGCGGGGGATCGAGATGCCCCTTTCGCTTGTGCTCTTTGATATGGAGCGGGAAGGCGTCGAGGTCAGGCCTGACGAATTAAAGGCTTACGGAGACGCGCTGACCGAGCGCATTGCTGAGCTGGAAGATTCCATTCATGAACAGGCGGGAGAGACCTTTAACATCAATTCCCCGAAGCAGCTTGGGGAGATCCTGTTTGAAAAACTGAAGTTGAAGGGTGGAAAGAAGACCAAAACCGGCTACTCCACGGCGGCGGATGTACTGGAGAAGCTTGCGCCTGATCACCAGATCGTAAAGGATATCCTGGAATACAGGGGGCTGGCAAAGCTGAAATCCACCTACGCTGACGGTCTTGCGTCCTATATCGGCGTTGACAGGCGGATCCATACGAATTTCAATCAGACCATTACAGCCACCGGGCGTATCAGCTCCACGGAACCAAACCTTCAGAATATTCCCATGCGGATGGAGCTGGGAAGACGGATCCGTAAGGTATTTGTGCCGAAGGAAGGGTATCTTTTCATGGATGCGGACTATTCCCAGATCGAGCTGCGGGTGCTCGCGCATATGTCCGGGGATGAGCAGCTCATCGAAGCATACCATATGGATCAGGACATTCACAGGATCACGGCGTCCAAGGTCTTCCATACGCCCCTTGAAGAGGTGACGGATCTGCAGAGACGCAATGCGAAGGCGGTGAATTTCGGAATCGTTTATGGTATCAGCTCCTTTGGACTGAGCCAGGATCTGAGCATCAGCAGGAAGGATGCGGCGGATTACATCGAACAGTATTTTGCCACTTATCCGAAGGTGAAGGAGTTCCTGGACAGACAGGTGGCTGAGGCAAGGGAAAAGGGGTATGTGACGACCATGTTCGGGAGAAGACGTCCTGTACCGGAATTATCCTCCTCTAATTTTATGCAGAGGTCCTTTGGGGAAAGGGTCGCGATGAATTCTCCGATCCAGGGAACCGCGGCCGATATCATTAAGATCGCCATGATCAATGTATGGAGGGCGCTCCGGGATGCAGGGCTTAAGTCGAAACTGATCCTGCAGGTGCATGATGAGCTCCTGATCGAGACCCTTCGGGAGGAAGAGGAACAGGTCAGGAAGATTCTCATCGACAATATGCGCTGTGCGGCATCCCTGTCGGTTGCCCTGGAGGTGGACCTCCATACGGGAGAGAACTGGTATGAAGCCAAGTAGGGTGTTTCATGGACGCGGTTTTACGAACGGGCAGAAGGAGCGGAGCACGCATCGGCTTATCTGGAACAGGAGATTTCTGGCATGAGATTGATCGGAATAACCGGTGGAGTCGGAGCCGGGAAAACGGAGCTTTTGCATTATATCGGTGAGCATTACAGCTGCGAGATTTACCTGGCGGATCAGGTGGCCCATGAGGTAAAAAGACCCGGACAGGAATGCTACAGTCGGCTGGTAGGGCTGATGGGAAGAGGGATACTGGGGCCTGACGGAGAGATCGACAAAAAAGCGATGGCGGACAGGATCTTCGCAGACCAGGGGCTGTTAAGGCGTGTAAACGAAATCGTGCATCCGGCGGTCCTTACGTACCTCCTGGAGCGGATTGAGGAAGCCCGCAGAGACCGGAGAGTCCAGCTTTTTTTCATTGAAGCTGCGCTGCTGATCGAGGCCGGGTATGGCACCATCGTGGATGAAATGTGGTACGTCTATGCCAGGGAAGAAGTCCGCAGAAGGCGTCTTGTGCAGAGTAGGGGTTATACGGAACAGAAAATTTCGGATATTATGAAGGAACAGCTGGAAGAAGCCGTTTTCCGGGAAAAGAGCGACTTTGTGATAGATAACAGCGGCGCACTGGAAGAGGCCTACAGGCAGATCGATGAGCATCTTGCCGGGTATAGCAGGCGCTGAAAAGATGATACTAAAGGATCATTTGGAGGCAGGGAATGAGGTTATGCAGCATTGCCAGCGGAAGCAGCGGCAATTGTATTTATGTGGGATCTGATGCGACGCATCTTCTGGTTGATGTGGGGATCAGCGGAAAAAGGGTGGAGAGCGGACTGAATGATCTGGAACTGACGGGACGGGATCTCGACGGTATCCTGATCACCCATGAGCACGCGGATCATATTAGCGGTTTGGGTGTCCTGG
>CANPYG010000047.1 GCA_947588205.1 uncultured Acetatifactor sp.
TTCGTATGCCCAATGAGAAGCTTTCTTCGCTGTGCTCTTTTACATGGTGAATTTATTAATGTCGTCTACTATAGATTGCGGATCCGCCCTTTAGGGTCGCCTTCCCCAAACGCCAGAGGCATATCGGCAATAACATGTTTTCCGGTAGCAAGACTTAATAAGGACGCCGTATAATCTGCCAGGATGTCGGTTCCCAATTTCCTGACTACAGCCTCATCACAGCTCATTTCCATATCCCTGCCCGCCAAGACGAAAGCTGTCCAGACCAGAGGATTGAACCAATGAATACACAGCGCGATAAAAGCCAATGCCTTTATGATATGGTCAAACCTGCGGATATGATGCTGCTCGTGCATCAGAATATAAGATTGCTCACGCTCCTCCAGGGAAGATGGAAGATAAATCTTCGGCCGTATCAGTTCCATGACAAATGGCGATGTGATCTCATCTGTCAGATAGATATTGTTCCGCAATGGCGATGCGGTGATTAACTTTCTGCGAAGCTGAATATAAGATATTACTGCATAGATTGCCATTGCCAGAATACCCGCCGCCCAGACATAGACGGCAATTGCCATAGGAGCTTCCAGCGGATCTGCAGCCAGTTGTTCCCCGCCCTGCGGCAAATTGTCATTGATCACCTCTGCGATGCCCGGAGTGGGAAGTGTCACAGAGGGATACTTTGTGTGGACAATGTCAGGAGGGATGTATTCAATACTGCTGGACATTGTTCCGGTTGTGGTTACAGGGGTATCCATCAGACCGAACAGCGACAGGTCCGACCGGAGCGCCACCGGGCAAAGCAGTCGAAAGAGGACTATGCCCCAAAGTGCATATGAAACCACCTTCGGGGCTTTTCTAAGCAAAAGCCGCGATAGCAAAACCAACAGGATAGCCACGCTCGCTGTGATACTCATATTCAGCAATTTTGGGAAAAAAGTATAAAAAGACATAAGATCACCTCCTCATTCCGTCGATGAGATTTTTCAGCTCATTAACCTCTTCGCCTGAAAGCTTCTTCCTCGTGCCAAAGGCTGCAATAAACGCAGGTAGTGAGCCGTCAAAAGTTTCTTCTACAAACCGCTCGCTTTTCATACCATAAAACTCTTCCCGGGATATCAGCGAAGTAACCGTTTTGTCCTGAAGCTTAAAAATACCACGTTCACACAATCTCTTCAATACAGTATAGGAAGTGGTTGATTTCTAGTTCAGCTCTTGTCAATAAAATTATTAACTTTACTTTTGCTGATACGTCATATATTTGCTTGCCTTTATAAATAAAATATGTTAAGATGAATTCCTAAGATGCTGGTAAATGACATATGCTTTAACAGACCGCAAAAAGAAAGGAAAATGCTTATGAAACGAGTTTTAAGCTGCTTATTGGTTCTGCTTCTTGTGTTTAGCTCGTCAGCGCCTGTAGTAGTTGCGGCGGAGGATGGGAATTCAGAAGTGATATCCGCGCCCACGGGGACGGATGGGGAACCGCTGCCGGTCTCGCCCGGGGATGTGTCCGGTGGAGATCTGAAGGGACCGAAGGTTACCTTCTATGCTTTTGATGTAGTGGAAGGTATGAAAAGGATTAGCGACGATAATCATGAGATGACTGCAAGCACAATAAAAGTGGGAGAAGTTTCTCTGACGGAGGAGAAAAAACTCGCCACGGGAGCTCCCAGCGCCCCGGCAATGCCCGGATGGGAATTCGCAGGCTGGTATACCGCGCCTGTCAAATATGCTTTCTGGGGAGATTTTACGACCTCAACAGCTGCGACCGAACCGATTCCGGCGGGATTTGAGGTGGATTGTGACGGTCAACAGTATAATTTTAATGTAAATCGGGATGAGAATCCGGATATCCTTCACTCTTTGACGGATTATTGGCGTTGGCTTTCCACTCTGGCGAGTCCGGGCAAAAAGGTTGATCCGGCCAAAGATTCGATGGAAAGCATAGATGCGTTGTACGCTCTCTATCAGCCTTCGTCGATTCAGTTTACATTGGATTACAGCGGCTGGAATCGTCGTACCGGCGTTATGAGCTGTGGCCGCAGATATGGAACTCCTTTTGGAAGCGACAGTGTGTCAGCCTGGGAAGGCTTTGTGTTCGAGGGCTGGTATCTTAAGGACAGGGACACTAAGATGGATTTTTATTCTATCCCTGAGAACGGCGCGTGTTATGTCGCTCACTGGCACAGTGCGGACGGAAGCGTCAATTGGTCAAATTACCGGGAACAGGGTTATACGCCTGTGGCGTCAGTTGTTATGCAGGATGCCAATAAAGTGGATCTGGGTGGTATCCTGCAGCTTCATGCCGGCACAGGGATCGGTCAGACCATTTATGTGGCAATAAAACCTGAAGACAGCGGTGTGACAAAGCTTACATGGGAAAACACTGACAGCAGCGTCGCTTCTTTGGAGGTACTCGAGGACGGCATGCGGGCCGTTGTAAGACCCACCAGTAAGGAAGGCACCACTGTTATCACAGTGAAATCCGCGAACGGATGCTTTGACAGCGTCGTCGTGGATACCAAAGGGCATGCATGGGATAACAGTACCGTGGTTCAATGGGGTAATTGCTCTAAACCCACCAAGATCCTCTACACCTGTGTGTATTGCGGTAAGACTGAGGTACGTGAGAGCTATAAGTCCCATCAGTATGCTTACCGTGATATTGCTGCGACCTGTACTACACCCCATATTTGGGAGCATTATTGTACGGTCTGCGGTTATGTGGATACGGAAGGGAACATGACAAGAAGCCCTGCATTAGGTCACAGCTTTCAGACTACTGTCGTCAAGGGCTGCGGAGGTACTGTAACCACCCATACCTGTACGGTTTGTAGTTATACAGAGACCAGCAACGACAATGTTGCGGTTCATAACTGGAGTAAGGTTGCCACTGTCGATGTAAGGCCGACCTGCCACAGCGAAGGCAGTCAGTCCATTAAATGCCTGGATTGCGGTGTGATTCAGGATGGCAGCAGCGTCATGATTCCGGCGGATCCTTCGCTGCATGTGTGGGGCGATTGGGTTGTGGATAAAGAGGCTACTGAGACTGTTGAGGGTGAGAAGTTCCGTACTTGTTCAACCTGTGGACAGAAAGAAACCCGTGTCATTCCGCCTACAAGTTTTGAAGTGGATACTTCAGGGATTACAGATAATATGACATCCGGTTCCAAATCCGAAGAGGTGGCGGATCAGGAACAGGCTGACAACGCCCTCAAGAACACGATGGATAAGCTGCTGAGCGGCGAAAACGGAGGTATGCTGGCTGACGATATTCTCTATGCTGCCATTCAGGAGAAGGAGATTTCCACCGAGGTCCGCGTGACGCCGGTGTCGGCTCCGGAAAATGCTTCTGACGCCAGCAGGTTTAATGAGCTGCTCGGCGGCGCTCCTGCTGTATATATGGATATCGATATTTTTGTTACTGCAGACGGTGAGAGCATTGGCCGAATCACGGAGACGGAAGATGTAATGACCTTTAATGTCGCACTTCCGAGCGGCGGACGTATCGTGCGTGTGTTGCGCGCACATGAGGGTACCGTGGAAGCGATTCCCTGCTGGGTTGAAAACGGCAACGTTTATTTTACTACGGATAAGTTCTCTACCTTTGCGGTCAGCGTCAGCAATGATATTTCCCTTGCGGAAACGGAGCCCATCGCCAATCAGGCCTATACCGGATCTGAGATCACACCTGCTGTCAAGATAATTGTCAACGGCAACGAAGTGCTGGAAGAAGGCAAGGATTATACGATTTCTTACAGGAATAACGTGCAGCCCGGTCAGGCATCGATCGTTATTACTGGTTTGGGCGTTTTTGCAGGAACCAGTAAGGAAGTGACGTTTACCATTGTGAAGGAAACCAGCGGTTCTGTTGGCGGTAATGGCTCGGGAAGCTCTGAAAATTTTGCTCATAAAGGCGAGGTTAAGACCGATTGGGAGAAAGTGATATTAGCTTTGGACGGAGCCGATAAGGGCGCTAATGTGAACGTGAAAACGGGAAAAGAGTTCACAATTCCCGTTAAAGTACAAAACCAGGTGGCAAAGGACAAAGTGACATTGGCTTGTCAGATTGTTGACACTGATATTACCATTACCCTGTCGTCTTATGCTATCAAGAAGGTCAAGGAAGATATTACCGTGAAGGTATCCGATGCGGCGAACATTCCGAAGGCGGCAGAGCGAGAAGTGACCAACCAGGCTCTGTATAGCAGAGTTTTGGATATTGGGGAAAAGAAGTTCTTCTCCCAGAAAATGGATATCCATATGGTTTTGGGAACTCAATATGCAGGGAAGCTTGCGGTGATGTATTCCTATAATGAGATTACCGGCAAGATGAGATTTGAGAGTTCCTTCCGTATTACAAGCAAAGGTCTGGCAATGTTCCCGTTACTGCGTGGCGATGAATACGTCATTGTGGTGCTGGATAATGGAGTTAAGCCTGTAGGCGGCACTGCTGCTGGAGGTATGGAAAGCAGCTATAGGGTGGTTGCAGGTGATACTCTTTCCAAGATAGCTGCCCGCAATGGGATTATTGTAAGCGAAATATTGGATGCGAATCCGCAGATTAAAAATGCCAACATTATTTACGTTGGTGAAACAATTTGGGTTCCTAAGAAAAAATAATTCCCTTTGATAGGATAATATGGGGAAAAGTCCATTAGGATGCAGATTAAAAGATCGGGTCATGACAAGATATCATGATCCGATTTTTTAATCTTGGTGTAGTGTGCCTGGGGCGACACAAATTTGATCTTGCAGTATTTATGATCTTCAACATGGATTAATTTAAAAAAGATTAAAAAGAAAAGAAAAAGAAAACAGAACAAATGTTCAGAACCTCTGTACAAATTTCAGGTAGTGTGGTATAATCAAGACTGTTTTTAGGAAACTTGGATATTGTCCGTTTTTATTCTTTTGCAGCCATATCAGGGTATTTTTTTTGATATAGAAGGAAAGAGATAATGGATCATTTTAAATTAGTATCGGAATATCAGCCCACCGGCGACCAGCCCCAAGCAATTGCAGAACTTGTGAAGGGCTTTCGTGAGGGCAACCAATTCCAGACTTTACTGGGGGTTACGGGCTCCGGCAAGACCTTTACCATGGCAAATGTCATCGCAGCCCTGAATAAGCCCACTCTGGTCATAGCGCACAATAAGACCCTTGCCGGGCAGTTGTACGGAGAGTTCAAGGAATTCTTCCCGGAAAACGCGGTGGAGTATTTTGTCTCCTATTATGATTATTACCAGCCGGAGGCTTATGTGCCATCTTCGGACACTTATATTGCAAAGGATTCCTCCGTCAATGATGAGATCGATAAGCTGCGTCTTTCTGCTACTGCCTCCTTGACGGAGCGTAAGGACGTGGTGGTAGTGGCCAGTGTTTCCTGTATTTATGGTCTGGGCAGTCCGGACGAGTGGAAGCAGATGACCATTTCCCTGCGGCCGGGAATGACCAGGGAGCGGGATCAGGTGATTCATGACCTCATCGATATGCAGTATGACCGTAACGAGATGGATGTAAAGAGAGGATGCTTCCGGGTACGGGGAGACGTGCTGGAGATTTATCCTGCCCAGGGCGGAGATTATCTGATCCGGGTAGAATTTTTCGGGGATGAGATTGACAGAATCTCAGAAGTGGATCCCCTCAATGGGAAGGTTCATGCCACGCTCAGCCATATTCTCATTTTCCCAGCCTCCCATTATGTTGTGGGTCAGGACAGGATAAAAGAGGCCTGTGCGGAGATTGAGAAGGAGCTGGAGGAAAGAGTCCGGTATTTTAAGGGGGAGGACAAGCTTTTAGAGGCGCAGAGGATTTCTGAACGGACGAATTTTGATATTGAGATGCTCCGGGAGACAGGCTTTTGTTCTGGAATTGAGAATTATTCCAGACATCTGAATGGTATGCCTGCCGGGGCGCCGCCCATGACCCTGATGGATTTCTTTAACGACGATTACCTTATTATCATAGATGAGTCCCATATGACCATTCCCCAGATCCGGGGAATGTATGCGGGGGACCGGTCGCGTAAGGTTACCTTGGTGGATTATGGCTTCCGGCTGCCGTCTGCCTTGGACAACAGGCCCCTTAATTTTGAGGAATTTGAATCCCATATCGACCAGATGCTGTTTGTTTCCGCTACGCCGGCTGAATATGAGGAAAAGCATGAGCTTTTGCGTGCGGAGCAGATCATCCGCCCCACGGGTCTTTTGGATCCTGAAGTGGCGGTGCGTCCGGTAGAAGGACAGATTGACGATTTGATCAGTGAGGTGAATAAGGAGACAGCCAGACATAACAAGGTACTGATTACCACCCTGACCAAGCGGATGGCGGAAGATCTTACGGATTATATGAAGGAAGTGGGGATCCGGGTAAAATATCTTCATTCCGATATCGATACACTGGAGCGCGCCCAGATTATCCGGGATATGCGTCTGGATGTGTTCGATGTCCTGGTGGGGATCAACCTTTTGAGGGAGGGACTGGATATCCCGGAGATATCCCTGGTCGCCATTCTGGATGCGGATAAGGAAGGGTTCCTTAGAAGCAGCACATCTCTGGTGCAGACCATTGGGCGTGCGGCGAGAAATGCAGAAGGCCATGTCATTATGTATGCGGATGTGATTACGGATTCCATGAGAGTTGCCATTGACGAGACCAACCGCAGACGCGCGATTCAGATGAAATATAATGAAGAACACGGGATTACGCCTCAGACCATCAAGAAAGCAGTGCGCGACCTGATCAGCATTTCCAAGGAGATCGCGCAGGAAGAGATGCGCTTTGAGAAGGATCCGGAGTCCATGAGCCGCAAGGAGCTGGAGAAGCTGATCGCGGACATCCAGAAGAAGATGCAGAGGGCCGCAGCAGACCTGAACTTTGAAGCGGCGGCAGAGCTGCGCGATAAGATGATCGAACTGAAGCAGAAGCTGCAGGAGATGGAAGGATAATTATATCATTTTGGAAGGAACATTTAGGATGGAAGAAGTAAAGAAGATGCGCCCCAGGGAGTACATTAAGATCCGGGGGGCGCGTGAGAATAATTTAAAGGGAATCGATGTGGATATCCCCAGGAATGAGTTGGTGGTGCTGACCGGCATGTCGGGCTCGGGTAAGTCTTCCCTTGCTTTTGATACCATTTATGCGGAGGGGCAGAGAAGGTATATGGAATCCCTGTCCTCCTATGCCAGGCAGTTCCTAGGGCAGATGGAGAAGCCCAATGTGGATCAGATCGAAGGGCTTTCCCCTGCCATTTCCATTGACCAGAAGTCTACCAACCGCAATCCGCGGTCTACGGTGGGAACGGTGACGGAGATTTATGATTATTTCCGGCTGCTTTACGCCAGGATCGGGATTCCCCATTGCCCCAACTGCGGGCGCGCCATCGCCAGGCAGACCGTGGATCAGATGGTGGATCAGGTCATGGCGCTGGAGCAGGGCGCAAGGATTCAGCTGCTGGCGCCGGTGGTCAGAGGGCGTAAGGGAGAACATGCTAAGGTGCTGGAGCGGGCGAAAAAGAGCGGTTATGTCCGGGTGCGCATTGACGGGAATCTGTACGAGCTGACAGAGGAGATCAAATTAGAGAAAAATATCAAGCATAACATTGAGATCGTAGTGGACAGGCTGGTGGTGAAGTCCGGGATCGAAAAGAGGCTGACGGATTCCATAGAGAACGTGCTGGGGCTGGCGGAGGGTCTACTCATTGTGGATGTGATCGGCGGGGAATCCATGACCTTCAGCCAGAGCTTTGCCTGCCCGGACTGCGGCATCAACATCAGCGAGGTGGAGCCCCGGAGCTTCTCCTTCAACAATCCCTTCGGCGCCTGCCCGGTGTGTTTTGGACTGGGCTATAAGATGGAATTTGACGAGGACCTGATGATCCCGGATAAGTCCCTGAGCATCAACCAGGGGGCCATCACCGTTCTGGGCTGGCAATCCTGCGCGGAAAAAGGAAGCTTCACCAATGCGGTCCTTCAGGCCTTGTGCAAGGAGTACCATTTTGACCTGGATACCCCTTTTGAAAAATATCCCCAGAAGATCCACGATATTCTGATCAACGGCACGGATGGCAAAGAAGTGGACGTTTACTATGAGGGGCAACGGGGCAGGGGCGTGTATCCCGTGGCTTTTGAAGGCCTGATCCGGAATGTGCAGCGCAAATACCGGGAGACCTTTTCCGATACCATGAAGCAGGAATATGAGACCTTTATGCGCATCAGCCCCTGTACGGAATGTCAGGGCATGAGGCTGAAAAAGGAATCCCTGGCGGTGACGGTGTGCGACAAGAATATTTATGAGGTCACAACCCTGTCTATCAGCGACTTGTATGAATTTGTGAACCATATGGATCTGACGCCCCAGCAGCAGCTTATCGGGAAGCAAGTGTTAAAGGAGATCAGGGCGCGGGTCGGCTTTTTGAAGGACGTAGGACTAGAATATCTTTCCCTTGCCAGGGCAACGGCTACCCTTTCCGGAGGGGAGGCCCAGAGGATCCGTCTGGCGACGCAGATCGGCTCCGGCCTGGTGGGGGTGTGCTATATTTTGGATAAGCTGTTAAACACCCTGAAAAGCCTGCGGGATCTGGGAAATACCCTGATCGTGGTGGAGCATGACGAGGATACCATGCGGGCGGCGGATTATATTGTGGATATCGGTCCCGGGGCAGGCTCCCACGGAGGCGAGGTGATCGCCTGCGGCACCGCGGAGGACATCATGAAGGAGCCCAAATCCATCACTGGCAAATACCTGAGCGGTGAAATCCGGATCCCTGTACCTGCAGTCAGAAGGAAGCCGTCGGGTTTCCTTAAGGTATTGGGGGCTCAGGAGAACAACCTGAAGAACATCGATGTGGAGTTTCCCCTGGGAGTATTTACCTGTGTGACGGGGGTGTCGGGTTCCGGGAAAAGCTCCCTGGTGAATGAAATTCTGTATAAGCAGCTGGCGAGATCCCTGAACCGGGCGAGATGTATTCCCGGCAGACACAGAGGAATGGAAGGGGTCGGTCAGCTGGATAAGGTGATCAATATCGATCAGTCCCCTATCGGGCGCACGCCCCGTTCCAATCCAGCCACCTATACTGGGGTTTTTGACCAGATCAGGGATCTGTTCGCCTCCACTCCCGACGCTAAGGCCAGGGGCTACGGCAAGGGGCGGTTCAGCTTCAATGTGAAAGGCGGACGATGCGAGGCCTGCGGCGGAGATGGCATCATCAAGATCGAGATGCATTTCCTGCCGGACGTTTATGTGCCCTGCGAGGTTTGCGGCGGCAAGCGTTATAACCGGGAGACCCTGGATGTAAAATATAAGGGAAAAAGTATTTTTGACGTGCTGGATATGACGGTGGAGGAGGCCATGCCCTTTTTTGAACACCTGCCTTCCATCCGCCGCAAGATCGAGACCCTGTATGACGTGGGACTTTCCTATATCAAGCTGGGGCAGCCCTCTACGGAATTATCCGGCGGGGAAGCCCAGCGGATCAAGCTTGCCACGGAGCTTTCCAGACGCAGCACCGGCAAGACCATTTACATCCTGGACGAGCCCACCACCGGCCTGCATTTCGCGGATGTCCACAAGCTCATCGATATCCTTCACCGCCTGGCGGACGGGGGCAATACGGTGATCGTGATCGAGCATAACCTGGATGTGATCAAGACCGCGGATTATATCATTGATATGGGTCCCGAGGGAGGCGACAGGGGCGGAACCGTTATCGCGACAGGCACCCCGGAGGAAGTGGCGGAGAATCCCGTTTCCTATACAGGCATTTATATCAAGAAGATGCTGGAACGAAACGCTAAGCGCCCGTAGGCTGCCTGGCGCTTCCGTTCTCTATTCCCTATCGCTCTCCGGCGCCGGTCCGGTGGATTCCCGGACGATCAGGGGAGCCCTAAGCAGGATGGAGCCGATGGGGATCCGGTTCAACAGGCAGGACATGGCGTAGTACCCGCATTTCCCCAGGGCGATGCGGTCCTGCCGGATGGTGGTCAGGGGCGGCACGGTATAGGCGGTCATGGGAAGGTCGTCGAAGCCGATGATGCTGATATCCTTCGGTACACGGATGTCCCTGTCGTCACATTCCGTCAGCGCGGAGATGGCCCGTACATCGTGGGAAAACAGGATGGCGGTCACCCCCTGCTCCAAAAGCTTTGGGATGTAGGTTCTGGTGGACTCCGCCACATAATAGCCCAGACCAATGTAATTTTCGTTGATTTCCAGCCCATATTTTTCCAAAGCGTTCAGGTAGGCGTGATAACGAGCCCGCAGGATATAGGAATCCAAGGGACCGGAGATCAGGCCTATCTTTTTGTGCCCCAACTGCATCAGGTGTTTCACGGCAAGTTCAAAGCCTTCCTGGCTGTCGCAGCCCACGGATGCGATGTGGGGATTGCTTTTTACATAGTTGTCATATAATACGGTGGGGATTCTGACAGTACGGAATTCCTGCATCCAGGGATCCAGCAGGGAAAAGCCCAGGACAAAGGAAGCGTGATAACCCTGCTGGATCATGAATACCCCATAGGGAGTCTCCCGCTGAAATTGGGGCGTAACCGGGATAATATCCACGGTCCAGCCCTCCAGCTCCGCCATCTGCTTAAAACCCAGGACGATATCATATCCGAATTGGTTGGAATTCTCGAAATCCATGTTTTCGATGAAAATACAGATTTTCTGTTCCTTTTTCAAAAGTCTCTTGTTGGTATATCCCAATTCTACCGCTGTTTCCAGGATCTTGCGCTTCATCTCGTCGCTGACGTCCGTCGCGCCGTTTAAACCCTTGGAAACTGTGCTTTTTGAAACCCCCAGCCGGGCGGCGATATCGTTAATGGTAGCCATTTATTTTCCTCCGAAACTTTTTAAGATATGATTCGGGCGTCAAAAGAGATTACGGATTGTTACGCTGCTTCGCAGCTCTCACAATCCTACCCAACATTCGGAATCCGTGGGATCCCTGCCCCACTTCTTCCTCATGTTGGGGCGCGTCATAAAGCCTCTCATCCACCGGTATGCTTGCATACCGTGGATTCGAGCTTTTGACGCTGTAATCATTATATCAGGAAGTTTGCTGAAAAACAAGCAAAGCGGCTGAACTTCCCTGACGAAATGCGGCAGTCCGGACTGATCCTGGCCGGACTGCCATGTAAAATTTCGTGAAAAATGACGGAGAAAAAGCGATATGCTTTATGAATTTAAAGCACAAAAGAACGAAAAAATGATCATTTCTACTAAACTTTTTCCTGCAGTCACTTTGCTCCCGGAGGATGAGACCGGGGCGGGGGAGTGGGAGAGAATGGGGAAAACATTGAAAAATGCCTGAAAATCCATAAATTCCGATTTCCCTTTTTCCGATTTTTCCTGCTTGTTCCACGGCGCTGGAAAAAGGAAAACGAAAAATGAAAAATAATAGTTTCGAAACAAATATGAAAGGATTGTTTCGGAAAAAGTGACAAATTGCACAAAAGAGGGAGAAAAATAAAGAATTACTGTACAAACTAACGAGAAAATATCCTTGACTGGAAAAAATCTTTGTGCTAATCTTAAGACAGCAAAACTTTATGAAACATCATTATTTCATAAAAAGGAGGAAAAAGTTATGAAAATCAAAAAAGTTTTGTCTGCTTTACTGGTAACGACAATGTCCCTTACCCTGCTTGCAGGCTGCGGCGGCAATAATGAGAGCCAGCAGGGCAGTTCCGGCAATAACGGTGAAGTGACGGATGTGGCCCTGAAGGTGTGGTGCCCTCAGAACCAGGTGGATACCGGGATCATGGCGGATCAGCAGAAGGCTTTTGCAGAGGCTCATCCGGAATGGAACATCACCTGGACTACTGAGGTTGTCGGTGAGGACCAGTGCGCTACCGAAGTGACCAAGGATGTGGATAATGCCGCGGACGTGTTCTTCTTCGCCAACGACCAGCTGAAGACTCTGGTGGACGTAGGCGCCCTGGCAAGACTGGGCGGCGAAGCGGAGGCCATGGTGGCAAGCGACAACGCCGACCTGGTGAAGTCTACCGTTACCATTGACGGCGCCGTGTACGGCATTCCTTTCACACACAATACCTTTTTCATGTTCTATGACAAGACCTTGATGACCGAGGATGATGTTAAGACTCTGGAGGGCATCATGGCCAAGCAGACTGCTGACAATGTTTACAATTACTACTTTGAATCCGCAGGCGGCTGGAAGCTGGGCGCTTATTATTACGGCGCGGGTCTGAGCGTATTCGGTCCTGACGGCTCCGATCTGAGCGCAGGCTGCGACTGGAACAGCGCCAAGGGCGTTGCGGTTACCAATTACCTGATCGACCTGATCAATAACCCTAAGTGCGCGTATGATGGCGAGATCTCTGTTTCCGAGCTGATTGCCGATCACAGACTGGGTGTGTGGTTTGACGGCGCATGGAACTATAACCTGTATCATGACGCCCTGGGCGACGACATGGGCATGGCCACCATCCCCACCTTCAACCCGGACGGCAACGATTATCAGATGCTGGGCTTCTACGGCTCCAAGGCCATCGGCGTAAACGCCCACTCCAAGAGCATGGCTGCGGCCGTTGCTTTCGCTACCTACCTCGGAACCGAGGAGCAGCAGAAGGTACGTTATGACCGTTCCGCTCAGCCCCCTACCAATGTCAATATCACCATTGCCGATGATTCTATGGTAACTGTGATCAATGACGAAGCTGCCAAGTGCAGCGTGGTGCAGCCCGTTGATTCCACCTTCTCCGCCAGATATTGGAATTACGCCAACACCATTCCTACCGAGATCAGGAGCGGCGAGCTGAACAAGGACAATGTCCAGGAAAAGATGGACGCCTTTGTGGCAGCTATGACAGCGGAATAAAGATGCCAGAAAGACCGGACTTTATTTCCGGATTTAGGGATACCGTCACAGGTATCCCCGCTTTATAAAAAATACTCCGTGTTGGGTTACAGGAGGTTTCCATGGGAATTTTTAAGAAAAAACAGGAGCTTATCTACAGTAAGCCCGCTGACGCCAGTACGGCGCAGGCGTTCAGGCATGGTGATCTGATCACCAGGCTGTCCTTCTTCATTTTCGGCCTGGGCAATCTGATCAATAAGCAGATTGTCAGAGGCGTTGTATTTTTGCTTTTTGAAATCGGTTATCTGGTTTATATGATTTCCTTCGGCATCGGCGCCTTGGGCGACATGATCACCCTGGGCACTGTGGAACAGGGTGAGGTGTATAACGAAGCCCTGGGAATTTATGAATATTCATTGGGCGATAACTCCATGCTCTGCCTTCTGTACGGCGTGATTACACTGTTCATCACTGCGGCTATTGTTTTCATCGCCTGCATGTCTGGCAAGAGCGCATATGCCACCCAGTTCCGTAAGGAAAAGAACATGCATATCCCTTCTTTCCGGGATGATCTTAAGTCCCTGACGGAGGAGAACCTGCATTCCATGCTGTTGTCCCTGCCCATCATCGGCATCATCGTATTTACGATCGTGCCCCTGGTATTCATGATCCTGATCGCCTTTACCAGCTACGACAGAGATCATCAGCCCCCCGGAAAGCTGTTCGAGTGGGTGGGTTTGAGCAACTTTACCGCCATGTTCTCCCAGGGAGGGAAGTTAGCAGCCACCTTCTGGCCGGTGCTGTCCTGGACCCTGATCTGGGCCGTCCTGGCCACATCCACCTGCTATATCCTGGGTCTGATGCTGGCCCTTCTGATCAACCGCAAGGGTACCAGGATTAAAGGCTTCTGGAGATTTATGTTTGTGCTTTCCGTGGCAGTACCTCAGTTTGTAACCCTGCTGAGCATGAGGACCATCTTCAATGCCAACGGCCCTGTGAACGTGCTCCTGCGTGATTTTGGGATTATCGGCGCGACGGAGTCGATTCCTTTTTTCACAAATCCTCTTTACGCCAAGATCACCATTATCTGCATCAATATCTGGATCGGCGTACCCTTCACGATGCTGTCCACCACCGGTATTCTGCAGAACATTCCCGGCGAGCTGTATGAGGCGGCCAGGATCGACGGCGCCAGCGCGCCCACGATCTTCCGCAAGATCACGCTGCCGTACATGCTGTTTGTCATGACGCCCAATCTGATCACCTCCTTTACCGGCAATATCAATAACTTCAACGTAATCTTCCTGCTGTCGGGAGGCGGACCGGATTCCATGGATTACTACTATGCGGGTAAAACAGATCTGCTGATCACCTGGCTGTACCGTCTGACCATTACGCAGAAGGACTATAACCTGGGCGCTGTTATCGGTATCCTGACCTTTATCATTCTGGCTACCGTGTCACTGTTGACCTACCGGCATACCGGTTCCTATAAAGATGAGGGGGCGTTCCAATAATGAAGACAAAAAGATTTATTGTAAATTCAGCCTGCCACATTTTGCTGGCTTTCTTAAGTTTTATCTGGGTGCTGCCCATCTTTTACGTAATACTGACTTCCTTCAGGAAGGAAGGAGGCTCCTACAAGAGCTATATCTGGCCGAAGGAATATACCCTGGACAATTACATCAATCTGTTCCATGGGGGCGGCACCAATATCGACTTCGTGAGATGGTTCACCAATACCCTGGTCATCGCCATCTTCAGCACGTTGATCTCCGCTTTCTTCGTGCTGTGCGTTTCCTATGTCATGAGCCGCCTGAAGTTTAAGATGCGTAAAAAGTTCCTGAACATCGCGCTGATTCTGGGGATGTTCCCCGGCTTCATGTCCATGGTTGCCGTGTACTATATCTTAAAGGGCCTGGGCTTTTTGGAAACCGGCGTTTTGAAGCAGGTCGCGCTGGTCATCGTATATTCCGCCGGTTCGGGGCTGGGCTTCTACATGGCGAAGGGATTTTTCGACATGATCCCCAAGACCATCGACGAGGCCGCTTATATCGACGGCGCCACCAAATGGGATACCTTCATCCATATCACCATCCCCATGTCGAAGCCGATCATTACCTATACCCTGATCACTTCCTTCATGGGTCCCTGGGTGGATTACATTTTCGCCAAGGTCATCATGGGCAACGACACCAAGTATTACACCATCGCCATCGGTCTATGGACCATGCTGGAAAAGGAATATGTGGAATATTATTATACCCAGTTCTATGCGGGCTGTGTCATTATTTCCATACCTTTGCTGATCCTGTTCCTGCTGACCCAGAGCTGTTATGTGGAGGGCGTGTCCGGCGCGGTGAAGGGTTAAGGCCCGGCTGAAGGAATCAGCCCGTCTCTTCTGCAGTATGGCTGTGATTTTAAAAGAAAGACCGGGGACCCGGTTATGATCTGTAAAAAAGTGCCTTTGTGCGATTTTGCCGAAGGCACTTTCCATTCAATGCAAATAGATGCGGCCGGCTGTCCTTGCAAATCGGTATATCCGGCCAAAACACCGGAAAATGATATCTCAGGAGACCATAGGAATGGCGAACGGAATATGTTTTGATGTAAAAGAAATAGACAGGCTTTATCACTACCAGGGCAGGGATCTGGGCTGCTTCTGTTCTGAAAAAGGCACCGTATTTAAAGTATGGAGTCCTTTTGCCGACAGAATCGAGCTGCATTTGTACCGGAACGGGAATCTGGACGGCGGTCTGGATGGGAATCCGGACAGGAGCTTTGGGAATCCCTGCGCCTTTGAAATGAAGCTCCTGGAAAAAGGCGTCTGGGAACGAAAATTTCCAGAAAATCTTCATGGCACTTTTTACGATTATACCGTATGGATCGGCGGATGCGGCAGACGCACCGCAGACCCTTATGCTTTTGCCTGCAGCTGTAACGGTCACAGGAGCATGGCGGTGGATCTGTCCCTTACGGATCCGGAAGGATTCAGGAAGGATACCGCTCCGCCGCAGGAAAATGAGCAGATTATTTATGAGCTGCATGTGAAGGATTTTTCCTATGATAAGGACAGCGGGGTTTTGGAGGAATACAGGGGGAAGTATAAAGCATTTACCCTGTCGGGAACCAATGGGGAATATCCTACCTGCATGGAATACCTGAAAAGGCTGGGGATTACCCATGTACACCTGCTTCCTGTTTTCGATTACAGCGCCCTGGATGAGGCCGGGGGTGAAAAGCAGTATAACTGGGGCTATGATCCCATGAACTTCAATGTGCCGGAGGGCTCCTATTCCACGGATCCCTTTGACGGTACCGTAAGGATCCGGGAATTTAAGGAAATGGTTCAGGCGCTCCACAAAAACGGGATCAGGGTCGTCATGGATGTGGTATATAATCATACCTATTCGGAAGATTCTTGGCTTGACCGGATGGCGCCCGGGTATTATTATAGACATTGGGAGGACGGAACTCCTTCCGATGGCTCTGCCTGTGGAAATGATATTGCCGCAGGACGCGCCATGGTAGATAATTATATTGTGAATTCCGTTCTTTATTGGGCGGAGGAATATCATATAGACGGGTTCCGCTTTGACCTGATGGGGCTTCTTACCGTGGAGCTGATGAACCGCATCAGAAGGGAGCTGGACGGTCGGTTTGGAAAGGGTGAGAAGCTTCTGTACGGAGAGCCCTGGAGAGCCAAGGAATCTCCCATGGAGGAAGGAACGATGGCGTCCCTGAAATCCAATGTAAGCCACCTGGACGAAGGGATATCTGTTTTCTGTGATGATACCCGGGATGTGATCAAAGGACATGTGTTTTATGAAGAGATTCCCGGTTTCGTCAATGGCGGCAGGCATTTGGAGAAGAAGCTGCTCTGCGCGGTGACGGGCTGGCGAAGGAAGGATATGCAGACGGAATTTAATCCCAAAAGCTGCGCCCAGGTGATCAATTACGTTTCTGCCCATGATAATTTTACCCTTTGGGATAAGCTTGTGCTTTCCATGCATGGGGGAAATGGCTGCAATAATGAATACCGCAAGGAGAGAGGTCCTGTCAGTGGAGCAGAGGCGTTCAAGGTAAAATACAAGGATGTGCTGGCGGCAAATAAGCTGACGGCATTCATCTATTTTACCTGCCAGGGACATTTATTCCTGCAGGCAGGAGAAGAATTCGGCCGCACGAAGTTCGGAGACAGCAACAGCTTTCGCTCCCATCCGGAGGTCAATATGCTCAGGTGGCATCAGACGGTGGAATTTTCCGATCTGGTGTCCTATTACAGGGGGATGATCCGCCTGAGGAAGCGGCTTCCCGGATTGTATGACAAATCCGCCGACGCCGCAGAGCGGATTACAGGGGAAAGGATCCACGGGGAAGGACTGGTTTCGTTTTTGGTGGATAACCGCGGAAAACGGGATGAGGCGGGGGGTGCTTCTTCAGACGACCTCGTTTCGGAGAAATCGGGATATCAGCAATTGTTTATTGTATACAATGCCCGGAAAACAGAGGCAGACGTGGAGCTGCCGCCGGGAGAATGGGTGGTGCTGGCCGACGGTACACAGGCCGACTGCCTGAAAAACGTAAGATCCGGTCATAATCGGCGTGTGCGTGTGGAAGCCTGCAGCGGGCTGATGCTTGGCAAGCTCTGAGATACAGCCCCAGAACTTTTGGAGAGTTGGGAATAATGTTTTAAATTTTATGATAAGTATATTTGTGCCTGCGCGGCTTTGCGAATGGCGGGGCTGAGCTGCTGTAAATTTGCGGGAAGATCTGCAGGTCACGGAAAGGTTGGTTATTGACATGAAAAGAGCGAGCGGTGTTCTGCTTCCGGTAGCGAGTCTGCCGTCAAAATATGGGATTGGATGTTTTTCCAGGGAAGCGTATGAATGGATTGATTATTTGAAGGGCGCCGGACAAAGCTACTGGCAGATTCTGCCCCTGGCGCCTACCAGCTACGGTGATTCTCCTTATCAGTCCTTTTCTTCTTTTGCCGGGAACCCTTATTTTATTGACCTGGAGGCTTTGATCGAGGATGGACTGCTGACCAGGGAAGAATGTGATGAGGCTGATTTCGGAGAGGATGAATTCTCTGTGGACTATGGTAAGATTTATGAGAACCGTATTCCGCTCCTGCATCTGGCCTATGAACGCAGCGAGGCCTGGAAGAATCCGGATTTTACGGAGTTTGTGCAGGAAAATGCATACTGGCTGGAGGATTATGCCCTTTTTATGGCAGTGAAGGAGCGCTTTAACGGGGCGCCATGGAGTGAATGGGCGGAGGATATCAGGAAACGATGGGGCTATTCTCTGGATTATTACCGCAGAGAATGCTATTACGATATTGAATTTTATAAATATCTGCAGTATTTGTTTCATAAACAATGGATGAAGCTGAAGACCTACGCTAACCGGAATGGGATTGAAATTATCGGGGATATCCCGATTTATGTGGCGTTTGATTCCGCAGATGCCTGGGCTTCCCCCGAGCTGTTCCAGTTTGATGAAGATTTTCAGCCTGTTGCGGTGGCCGGATGTCCGCCGGATGCTTTTTCCGCCGACGGGCAGCTGTGGGGCAATCCGTTGTACCGTTGGGATTATCACAGGCAGACGGGCTATGAGTGGTGGTGCAGACGGCTCGACCATTGTTTCCGGCTTTACGATGTGGTGCGTATCGACCATTTCCGCGGCTTTGATGAGTATTATAGCATTCCCTTTGGCGCAAAGACTGCCAAAAAGGGGCGCTGGGAGAAGGGACCCGGCATTGAGCTGTTCCACACCTTGAATAGAAGACTGGGAGAAAAACAGATTATAGCGGAGGATCTTGGCTTTTTAACCCCTACCGTGGCGAAGCTTCTGAAGGACAGTGGCTATCCCGGCATGAAGGTGCTGGAATTTGCCTTTGACCCCAGGGAAGAAACCAACTATCTTCCTCACAGCTATGACCGCAACTGCGTGGTCTATACGGGAACCCATGACAACGAGACTCTGGTACAGTGGTATGCCGGGCTGGATGATGACAGCAGGGCGTTCGCGGAGGAATATATGGACAATGCGGATACCCCGGAGGAATTGAAATATTGGGATTTCGTCCGTATGGCGATGATGAGCTGCGCCAATACATGCGTGATCCCCATTCAGGACTATATGGGGCTGGATAAAACGGCGCGCATCAATCACCCCTCCACATTGGGCTGTAACTGGAAGTGGAGACTGGATCCAGAGCTTCTTACAGAGGAGCTTTCCCGGAAGATCTATGCGCTCACGAAGATCAGCGCGAGACTATCTGATCTGATGAAGAGGCGGGAGCGGGAATCGCAGGAGAAAGCAAAACAGAAGGAGCCGGAGCGGGAAGAACAGAAGGAGGAAACGAAAAATCTATGAGATTCCTCTATGGAAAGCAGGATTGGAAGACATTTGAAAGAGGGGAAGAAAACTGTTATTTAATGACGAATGGTCTGGGAGGCTTTTCCTCTCTGAGCATGACTGGTTCCTGCAGCAGGAATGACCAGGCTGTGTTAATGGCATGTCTGCATTCCCCTAATCACAGATATAACATGATACATAGGCTGGAAGAGAAGCTGACGATTGGGGAACGCATCGTTACCCTGTCCAGCCAGGACTTTCAGTGCAAGGACAAAAGGGAGAATGGTTATCTCTACCAGACCAGGTTTACCTATGAGGATTACCCTCAATGGACTTATCTTGTGGATGGGGTGGAGGTCATCCGGACCATCATTCTGGCGCACGGAACAAACGCGGTAGGAATTTCCTATGATATCAGAAATCACTCCTGCGAGGATGTAACCCTGGAGGTCTATCCACATCTGCAGTTTGTGCCCAAGGGAGCCCGACTATCCGCAAAGCAGGAGTTTGCGGTGGAGCCCGGCAGGATCACGGTGCTGGATCCCCCTGTGAATGAATCGTCTGTGAAGCATTCCCCTGGGGATCGTTTTTTTGCTGAGAAGAAAACCATCTCCGGCCTGCAGGCGGGCAAGATCACTTCCAATGGGATGTGCCTGCGCTTTTACACCACCGGGGATTGGCAGGAGGTAGGGCATCGGTTCTGCGATACTCTTTATTATGCGGATGATGTCAGGGACGGTAAGATGGAACTGGGCAGAAGCGCGGTCAACCATAAGCTGTGTATTAAGGTTCTCCCCGATGAAAAAAAGACACTGGAAACTGTTTACGGAACGGATGTTACCCTGCCGTCTCTGGAAGAAGTAAAGGAGAGCCTGGTTTCCTATCGGAACAGTTGGAGAAAAAAGAGCGGTTTTACGGATGAAACTGCGCTTGCCCTTTGCTCAGCGGCCAGTCAGTTTATCTCATACCGGGCGTCCACCAGGAAACAGACAATCCTGGCGGGCTTCCCGTTTTTTGAGGATTGGGGCAGGGATACGATGATCGCCCTGCTGGGCTGTTGTCTGTCCACCAGACAGTTTCAGGTGGCGGAGGACATTCTCCGTACTTTTATGCAGTATTGCAAAAAAGGGCTTATGCCGAACCTTTTTCCGGAGGGCAAGGACGCGCCGGGCTACAATACGGCGGACGCGGCGCTGCTGTTTATCATAGCGGTGTATGAGTATTTTCAGAGGACAAAAGATCATAATTTTGTAAGCAGCGCTTATAGCGTTATGGCGCAGATCATTGAGTGGTATGAAAAAGGAACGGATTACGGGATCAGGATGGACGAGGACGGTCTGATCATGGCCGGGCAGGATTATGACCAAGTGACCTGGATGGATGTGCGCATCGGGGATATTCTCCCTACGCCCAGGCATGGTAAACCTGTTGAGATCAACGCTTATTGGTACAACGCCCTGCGGATCATGGAGATTTTCCGGAAGTCCCACACTGAGGATGAAAAGGATTACGGGGCGATGGCACAGAAGGTTCTGGAAAGCTTTCGCGCGCAGTTCTGGAACGAAAAAGCGGGCTGCCTGAAGGATGTGCTGATCATGGACGGGATAGGAAGCGGTGCGGGCAGCATAGGAAATGGCGCAGATGGCATGGGAACCGGCGCGGACAGTATGGGTGCGGCATATGGGGGGAAGACCCGCGAATGCAACGAAAAGGCGTCCGAATGCCAGATCCGCTGCAATCAGATCTGGGCGGTATCCCTGCCTTTTTCCCTGTTGCCGCCTGAAAAGGAAAAACAGGTGGTGGAGACAGTATTCCGCAGGCTCTACACCCCTTACGGCCTGAGGACCCTGGATCCGGCCGATCCGCAGTTTAGACCTTTTTACGGGGGCGCCCAGATGGACCGGGATCTGGCATATCATCAGGGAACGATCTGGATCTTTCCTATGGGAGCGTTTTACCTGGCTTATCTTAAGGTGAACGGTTATTCCGAGGAAGCGAAGGAAAATGTCCGCAGGCAGCTGGCAAGCATGGAAGCCGCGCTCAGAGAGGGCTGTGTGGGACAGCTTCCTGAGATTTACGACGGAGAGAATCCGACCTCCTCCAAGGGCTGCTTTGCCCAGGCATGGAGCGTTGGGGAAATGCTCAGGGTCTATGAGGCTGTGCATCTTAAATTTTTTTAAATTTTTCAGTTACCCCTATGAAAATTGTTTTTTTTATGCTAATATGGACAATGGAAATCCAGAATACCATCAGAAAGGGGTAGAGTTTTCATGCAGTGTACGGATATTGGAATCGATCTGGGAACAGCCAGCATTCTGGTCTACATCAGAGGAAAAGGCGTTGTATTGAAGGAGCCGTCTGTTGTAGCTTTTGATAGAGATACGAATAAGATAAAAGCCATTGGCGAGGATGCGCGTCTGATGTTGGGCCGCACGCCCGGGAATATTGTAGCGGTCCGGCCGCTGAGGCAGGGCGTTATCTCCGATTACGTGGTGACGGAGAAGATGATGAAGTATTTTATCCAGAAGGCTCTTGGAAAGAGAACCTTTCGGAAGCCCCGCATCGCCGTATGCGTGCCCAGCGGCGTGACGGAGGTGGAAAAGAAGGCGGTAGAGGATGCCACTTATCAGGCGGGCGCCAGGGAAGTATCCATCATCGAGGAGCCGATTGCCGCTGCGATCGGAGCGGGCATTGATATTTCCAAGCCCTGCGGCAATATGATCGTGGATATCGGAGGCGGAACCTCTGATATTGCAGTAATTTCCCTGGGAGGCACCGTCGTCAGCGCCTCCATCAAGATTGCAGGGGATGATTTTGACGAGGCCATCGTCCGCTATATGCGTAAGAAGCATAATCTTTTGATCGGCGAGAGAACCGCGGAGGATCTGAAGATCAAGATCGGTTCCTGTTATCCGAGACTGGAGCCGGATTATATGGATGTCAGGGGACGTAACCTGGTGACGGGTCTTCCGAAGACCGTAAAGGTATCCTCCGAGGAGACAGAAGAAGCCCTTAAGGAGACTACAGCGCAGATCGTGGATACGATTCACAGTGTCCTGGAGAAGACGCCGCCCGAGCTGGCTGCGGATATCGCCGACAGGGGGATTGTCCTGACGGGAGGCGGGAGCCTGCTGCGCGGGCTGGAAGATCTGATCGCATCCAAGACGGGCATCAATACGATGACCGCGGAAGATCCCATGACGGCTGTTGCGGTGGGAACCGGTAAATATGTGGAATTTCTTTCCAGCTACCATGAGGAATAGGCGTTTCCCGATAGGGAGAGAGGCTTCTTCCGACAGGGAGATGTGTGTTTTATCAGACTGAGAACGGCTTCCTTGGATGGACGCCGATCAGAGCAGTATCAGAGGATGTCCGGCTGCTGTCCACAGCAGCCTTTTTCTGACTTTACGGCTTTTGACTGAGGATGATTTTGCGGGAATATCCGGGGAATACGGCCGACTATGGCAGCGGCGAGATTGACTATGGCGGCAGTGAGGTTGAGATGGAAACGATAAGCGGTTATGTGGAGCATATTATTTTCCAAAATAATGCGAATGGCTATACCGTTTTAAACCTTGTGACGGAAGAGGAAGAGGTTACGTGTGTAGGAAGCTGCAGGGGACTTACCCAGGGAGAGACCGTCAGCATACAGGGAGAAAGCACGGAGCATCCTCTTTACGGCAGGCAGTTTAAAATTTTTTCCTATCAGGTAATAACACCCCGCGATCGGATCAGTATGGAACGGTATTTGTCTTCCGGAGCGGTTAAAGGGGTGGGCGCCGCGCTTGCAGCCAGGATCGTTAAGAAATTTGGGAACGATACCTTCCGAATCATAGAGGAGGAGCCGGAGCGGCTGGCTGAGATCAAAGGCATCAGTGAACGCAAGGCCCGGGAAATCGCCGTACAGATGGAGGAAAAAAAGGATCTCCGGGAGGCGTTGGTATATCTCCAGCAGTTCGGGATCTCCAACACGCTTGCGGTCAAAATCTATGATACCTATGGGATGAAGCTTTACAATATCATGCAGGAGAACCCATACCGGCTGGCAGAGGATATTTCAGGGGTCGGATTCCGCACGGCGGATGAGATCGCTGCAAAGATCGGCATCCATACAGATTCGGATTACCGTATCAGGAGTGGGCTGCTGTATACGTTGCTGCAGGCTTCCGGGGAAGGTCATTGTTATCTCCCGATGGGGCTGCTTATGGAACGGGCGGAGGAACTGCTTGGCGTGGCCAGAGAGGATATCCGCCCCCAGGCGGACAATCTTTGTATGGACCGCAAGCTGGTTATTAAAGGGGAGAATGTATTTGCGGCTTCCTATTATTATGCGGAGCTGAACTGCGCCAGAATGCTCCATGAGATCAATATCCCGCTTATGGAGGAAAGGGAAGCGCATGTCAGGGAAAAGCTCGCGGGTCTTGCCGCCGGCCTTAAGATCGAACTGGATGCATTTCAGATGGAAGCGGTGCTGGAATCCGTGAAAAGAGGGGTGTTTATTCTCTCAGGGGGGCCCGGCACCGGCAAGACGACCACGATCAATATGATGCTTCACTATTTTGAATCGGAGGGAATGGATATTTTCCTGGCCGCACCTACGGGCAGGGCGGCTAAGAGAATGACGGAAGCGACAGGCTATGAGGCCAGGACCATTCACCGGTTGCTGGAGCTAAGCGGAGACCTGTCCGATGAGAATGCGCGGAAGGCGCGGTTTGAGCGCAATGAAGAGAATCCCCTGGAAGCGGACGTGGTCATAATAGACGAGATGTCGATGGTGGATCTTCAGCTGTTTCAATCTCTTTTGAAGGCTATTGTGCCCGGCACCCGGCTGATTTTGGTGGGGGACGTGAACCAATTGCCCAGTGTTGGGCCGGGACAGGTGCTTCGGGATCTGATCGACAGCGGGGCGTTCCCCATGATTGTGCTGCATAGGATTTTCAGACAGGCAAGGGGGAGCGACATCGTTGTCAACGCCCACCGGATCAACAATGGGGAGCAGATCGCATTGGACAACAAG
>CANPYG010000048.1 GCA_947588205.1 uncultured Acetatifactor sp.
GAATTGTATTAAACCACAATATCAATAAAAAGAAAGGAAAAGTGGTGTATTTGGTTATAAATACATCATACAAGTAACTATGGCTTTTCTCATTGATGGAAAGAAAATATCCTCTGAGATCAAAGAGGAATTGAGGGAAAAGGTTGCCCGGATGAAGGCTGAGGGCATTGAGATCACGCTTGCCGTGATCCAGGTAGGGCAGGATCCTGCCTCCAGCGTCTATGTCGGCAATAAAAAGAAGGCGTGTGAATATGTGGGAATCCGTTCCCTGAGCTACGGGCTGGAGGAAAATGTGACCCAGGAGGAGCTGCTTTCTTTGATCGATGAACTGAATGGGAGGGAGGATGTGAACGGTATTCTTGTCCAGCTTCCCCTGCCGGCGCATATTTCGGAGGAAAGTGTGCTGGAGCGGATCAGTCCCCTCAAGGATGTAGATGCGTTCCATCCGGTAAATGTAGGAGCGTTGTGTATCGGGAAGCCCGGTTTTGTTTCCTGCACCCCTGCCGGTGTTATAGAGCTGTTAAAAAGATCCGGGATAGAGATTGAGGGTAAGGAGTGTGTTGTGGTTGGAAGAAGCAATATCGTGGGAAAGCCCATGGCGCTTCTTTTGCTCCGTGAAAACGGAACCGTTACAATAGCACACAGCCGTACCAGGAATCTGCAGGAAGTGACCAAAAGGGCGGATATTCTTGTGGTGGCGGTAGGAAAGCCTAAAATGATCACCAGGGAGTACGTGAAGGAAGGCGCTGTTGTAATAGATGTAGGGATTCATCGCACGCCGGGCAGTAAAAAGCTGTACGGTGATGTGGATTTTGAAGACGTGGAACCTGTCTGCAGCGCGATCACGCCGGTTCCCGGGGGCGTGGGGCCGATGACGATCGCCATGTTGATGCATAATTGTGTGGAAAGTGTGGAACTGCAGAAGAGGCAGGTCGTGTAATAAGGCAGGGAGATTGTATGAAATGTCCAAATTGTGGTTCCGATATGCCGGACGGGGCATTGTATTGCGCGCATTGCGGAAAAGACATCCATATTGTCCCTGATTTCGAGCCGGAGCTGGAGGAAAGTATTGCCAGGTCAATCGGACATCCAAGTGACGGGAAGGAAAACAGTGGAGAGAGACTTCAACAGAAGGACAGGGAGGGAAGCCGCGGCTCTTTTGTGGAAAAAACAGTCCAGAAGCCGCATAACGGAAAACGTTTTCTCCGGATCTCCTTATGCGTCTGTCTGGCAGGTTTATTACTGGCAGGGCTGATAGCGGGTGTTTTCCTGTATCATTACAATTCCTATGATTATCAGTTGGCAGAAGCGGTAAAATGTTTTCAAAGGGAAGAATATAAAAGGGCCATAAGACATTATGAGAGGGCACTGGAGATCGATGATAAAGAGATCGAAGTGAAATTTGCCCTTGCGGAGTCGTATCTTTGCATGGGAAATAAGGTGGAATACGAATATTTGTTGCGGGATATCATCCGTGATCCTGCGTGCGACCAAGAACAGCTGGAGCGGGCTTATGGAAAACTGATCTCTATATACCGTGACCGGGGAGAATATGATACCATCAATGAGATTCTCCATGATAGTGGAAATGCGGAGATTCAGAAGGCGTACCAGGCATATTTTGTAACTCCGCCGGAATTCAGTTATGAACCCGGATACTATGAGGAGGTAGTTCCGCTAAAATTATATGCAAATGCCCCGGGCAGGATTTATTACACCCTGGATGGGACAGAGCCTGACGAAAACAGCGAGCTATACGCTTCTCCGTTCCTTTTTACGGAGAGTGTGCTCATCAAAGCGGTCTTTATCAATGATTACGGCGTGGCAAGCGACGTCGTTACCGGGGAATATTTTATCAACGTTAACCTTGATCCGGAAGAGAACGGCTGGGATGAGGAATAGGATTGGGATGGGGAATAGGATGGAATAAGCGGTTATTCATTGACCGTAAATAAATATACTTTTATTAACTGAAACAAGGAGAGGTGCGTAAATGTACAAAATTGTGAAAGCAAAAGAACTGGCCGCAAACATTTATCTGATGGATGTGGCAGCGCCCAGAGTCGCCAGGTACTGCGAACCGGGACAATTTGTAATTGTCAGGATGGGGGAAGACGGTGAAAGAATTCCCCTGACCATCTGTGATTATGACAGGGAGAAGGGAATCGTTACCATCGTGTTCCAGTGCGTGGGGGCAAGCACGAAAATGATGGCTTCCCTGCAGGAAGGGGACAGCTTCCATGATGTGGTAGGACCTTTGGGATGCCCCTCTGATCTGGTAAAAGAGGATCCTGAGAGCCTGAAGAATAAGAAGATATTATTTGTGGCAGGCGGCGTAGGAACCGCGCCTGTTTATCCCCAGGTGAAATGGCTGCATGAAAGAGGCGTAAATGCCGACGTGATCATGGGAAGCAAGACGAAGGATCTGCTGATTTTGGAGAAGGAGATGGAGGCGGTCGCCGGCAATCTCTATGTTACTACGGATGACGGTTCCTATGGAAGAAGCGGTATGGTAACGCAGGTGATCAAGGATCTTGTGGCAGAAGGGCATCAGTACGATGTCTGTATCGCCATCGGTCCTATGATTATGATGAAATTTGTTTGTCTCCTGACAAAGGAGCTGAATCTTCCTACAGTGGTCAGCCTGAATCCCATTATGGTGGACGGCACCGGAATGTGCGGGGCCTGCCGTGTGACCGTGGGTGGCAAGGTGAAGTTTGCCTGTGTGGACGGACCGGAGTTTGACGGACACCAGGTGAATTTTGACGAAGCGATGCGCCGCCAGACCATGTACAGGACCCAGGAAGGCAGGGCAATGCTTCGGCTGGAAGAGGGAGACACCCATCACGGCGGCTGCGGGAACTGCCAGTAACGGCTGTAGAACTGCCGGTAGTGACTGCAGGAATTGCCAGTAACGATGGCAGGGATTGCCGATGAAGGGTTTTATATTACTAAGATTACAAGAAAATCAGAATATTTTGTCCACCTTCGCAGGAAGAAAGCTGCATTGCGTGGAAGGAAAGTGGAGGATAGAATGGACGTTTTGAAAAAAGTACCTGTTCGTGAGCAGGATCCGAAGGTTCGTGCGACGAATTTTGAAGAGGTGTGCCTCGGATATAACCAGGAAGAAGCAATGTGTGAGGCATCCAGATGTATCAACTGCAGAAATGCCCAGTGTGTAAAGGGATGTCCTGTGGCGATCGATATTCCGGGCTTCATCAGTAAGGTAAAGGCGGGGGACATTGAGGCGGCTTATCAGGTGATCAGTGAAGCCAGCGCCCTCCCTGCAGTCTGCGGCCGTGTCTGCCCTCAGGAGACCCAGTGTGAAGGAAAGTGTATCCGCGGCATTAAGGGCGAGCCGGTGTCCATCGGCAAGCTGGAGCGGTTTGTCGCTGACTGGGCGAGAGAGAACGGCATTGTACCGGAGGGCTGTAAGGAAAAGAAGGGCAAAAAGGTTGCGGTGATCGGTTCCGGGCCTGCAGGCCTGACCTGCGCGGGCGACCTTGCCAAAATGGGCTACGACGTGACGATCTTTGAAGCGCTTCATGAGCCGGGCGGAGTACTGGTATATGGTATTCCTGAATTCCGTCTGCCCAAGAAGGCAGTGGTAGCCAAGGAAATCGAAAATGTAAAGTCCTTAGGCGTGAAAATTGAAACCAATGTGGTAATCGGAAAATCCATCACCATTGACCAGCTGATCGAGGAGGAAGGCTTTGAAGCGATTTTCATCGGTTCCGGCGCAGGCCTTCCCAAGTTCATGGGAATCCCCGGGGAGAATTCCAACGGTGTATTCTCCGCAAATGAGTATCTGACCAGAAGCAACCTGATGAAGGCGTTTGATCCGGATTCCAACACACCGATCATGCACGGCAAAAAGGTGGCTGTGGTAGGAGGCGGCAACGTTGCCATGGACGCAGCCAGAACCGCCCTGAGACTGGGTGCGGAGGTGCATATTGTATACCGCAGAAGCGAGGAAGAGCTTCCCGCCAGAGTGGAGGAGGTACATCATGCAAAGGAAGAAGGGATTATTTTCAACCTTCTGACCAATCCTACTGAGATCCTTGCCGATGAAAAGGGCTGGGTGACCGGCATGAAATGCATCCGCATGGAGCTGGGGGCGCCTGATGAGTCCGGCAGAAGAAGACCCGTTGTGATCCCTGATTCTGAATTTGAGATGCCCGTGGACTGCGTAATCATGTCCTTAGGTACATCCCCTAACCCGTTGATCTCTTCTACGACAGAAGGCCTGGAAGTGAACAAATGGAAGTGCATCATTGCCGATGAGACAAACGGCAAGACCACCAAGGAAGGCGTCTACGCCGGAGGCGATGCCGTCACCGGAGCCGCCACCGTAATCCTAGCCATGGGCGCGGGGAAGGCAGCCGCCAAGGGGATAGACGAATACTTGAGCAATAAGTAACCTCGGCGCCCATGGCTTGCGTGAGGCGCCGGAAAGGCAGCAGCCAAGGGGATAGACGAATACTTGAGCAATAAGTAACCTCGGGCACAAAAGCATGCGTGAGGCGCCGGGAAAGCGGCAGTGAAAGGAGTCATCATGGTCAAACACATTGTATTATGGAATTTTATAGATAGTATGGACGACGCGCAGAAGGAAGCGGCAGCCTCCAGGATGGCTTCCCTGCTGGAGCCGATCAAGGAGCTTGTTCCCGGTGCCGTGGATATCAAAGTGGTGCGTAATGAGCTCTCATCCAGCAACCGGGATGTGGCTTTGATCTCTACCTTTGAAACAGTGGAGGCGCTCAATACCTACCAGAAGCATCCTGCCCATGTGGAGGCGGGCAAATATGTCAGGAGCGTGACCTGCAACAGAGCCTGTCTGGATTATGAATTTTAATCTATGATCTTCATAAGCTATCGCCTGAAACAGGATCTGCAGGGCACGGGCAGGCTCCTGTTTCGGACGATATTTTGTTTCCTATAAGAAGAGGTTTTGGACTGATCCGAGGGGTTCCATTCAAGGGAAAAGGTAAGTATAAGGATAGCACACGGGGGATTCCGGTAAAGAAAATGAAGATATCAATCATCTGTGTAGGCAAGGTGAAGGAAAAATTTTACAGGGACGCCATAGAGGAATATGCAAAGCGCCTGAGCAAATACTGTAAGCTGGAGATCGTCGAGGTGCAGGATGAGAAAACGCCTGACGGCGCGGGTGCGGCACAGGAGTCCCAGATTAAGGAAAAGGAAGCCGGGAGGATTCTCCCCAGGATTAGTGAAGACGCCTATGTATGCACCCTGGAGATCCTTGGAAGGAAGCTGACCTCAGAAGGCTTCGCGGAAATGATTGAACAGACGGCCCTTAACGGCAGAAGCCACATCGCCTTTATTATCGGCGGTTCCTTGGGGCTGCATGAATCTGTTTCAAAGCGGGCGGACTGTGCGATCAGCTTTTCCGACATGACCTTCCCCCATCAGCTGATGAGGGTTATTCTGACGGAACAGATTTACCGCGCCTTCCGCATCATTAGCGGAGAGCCCTATCATAAATAATACTTACCATATGGAGGTAAAAGATGGTCAAAATAGGGGTGATTTCGGATACTCACGGTTTGCTCCGTGAAGAGGTAAAGCGGGCGCTGTCCGGTTGTAAGATCATTTTGCATGGAGGGGATATAGACAATCCGGTGATTCTGGAAGAACTGGAAAAAATCGCGCCGATCCATGCGGTGATGGGAAACATGGACCAGGACTGGGCAGGAAAGCCAAACGGCGGTTCCAATCTGCCTGAGACGCTGCACCTACAGTACGCAGGACTTCATTTTTTTATTATCCATAATAAGGATTTGATGAAAGAAGATATCAGCGATTGTGATGTGATCATTTATGGACATAGCCACAAGTATGAGGAGCGAAAAACAGAGGGAACTCTCTGGCTTAACCCCGGAAGCTGCGGACCGAGGCGGTTTTTCCTGCCCGTCACTATGGCGATTCTGGAGATAGAAGAGGATGGGAGTTATCGGGTGAAAAGGATTGATCTTCCCCCAAAAGAAGAAGCCGTAAGGGAAGGGAGATCCCAGGCAAGAAAAAAGATCCCAATGGATAAGCGGGATCTGGTCAAGGCCATCATGCGGGATACTAACCGCGGCAGGGAAATCGAATGGATAGCATCCCGATATGGGATCAGCGAGGAACTGGCTGCGCAAATCTGCAGACTGTATGTCACGCATCCGGGCATTGATGCAGAGGGGATCATCAATAAAATGGGGTAGCATGATACGGATAGCTTCTGCGGAAAAAATCATTTCAAAATATAGAAATTGTCTGCGAGCAGCAGCCAGTTGGCGCGGAACCACTGCATGATCTGCCAGTAGCCGCAGCCCCGCAGGTTGAATTCTTTTATGAGGTCGAATTTTGCCTGCAGGGAGCGCACGTCTTCAAACCATACCTCGTGCGCAATACCGTCCTGCTCATAGGTAAAATAGGGGCTCTGGGACAGAGAATCAAACTGAATCTGAGCGCCCTGCTCGATGGCGATCCTGATTGCCTGCACATTGTTGATCGTAGTGGCTTTGGTGGTTCCCCGGACGTATGGCAGGGACCAGTCATAGCCATAGTTAGGGATACCGAGATTGATCTTGGACGCCGGGATTTCCGTTACGGCGTATTCCACCACCCGGCGCACCTGGTTGATGGGGGCTACAGCCATTGGGGGACCGTAGGTATAGCCCCACTCATACGTCATGAGCAGCACCGAATCCGCCGCTTCCCCCAGGGCAGGATAGTCCTTCCCTTCATAGAGCAGGCCGGTCTGGGCCGCGCTGGTCTTGGGCGCAAGGGCGACGGAGGTCTGATAGCCGTAAGAGCGCATCGTCTGCGCCACCTGCTGCACAAAGCCGGTAAAGGCGTCCCGGTCGGACGCCAGGATATATTCAAAATCGATGTCCACGCCGCTATAGCCTTTTGCGCTCATGGTGCTTACGAGATTTTGGATCAGATTGTCTGTGGCTTCGGAAGAGTTGACCACTGCGCTGATCAGCAGATTGTTGAAATTGCCGTCCGGACCGACCGGGGTCAATGTAAGGATGGCGGCTGTCCCGAAGCTCTGGGCCAGCGAGATCATCCATTCGTCCGGAAGCTCAGGGGCGATCAGATTCCCCTCCTTTGTAAATCCATAGGAAAATATGAACAAGCCGCTCAAATAAGGCAAGGTCTGCCTGAGTACCCATTCACTGATAAAAGGATAAGCATAACCTCCCGCATAAATGCTTCTGTCCGGATCGCGCATCCCCTGCCCAATCAGAAGCGCCTGACCCACTGCCAGGGCGTAGGGATAGATCAGTTGATTGTCCGTAATGATCTGCGTAGCGTCGGTTCCGGTCTGCGCAGCGATGGAGTCCACGGAATCTCCGGGATTGACGATATAGATTTCCATTTGAAGGTTTCCTCTATGGAGTCTGTTCAGTATATTCCAGCCGCGGGAAAAATATTCCCTGATGATCAGAAGATGGATCCTGCGGGATGATAGGAGGAATTTACAAAAAATTTATATATTATCTACAAAAACAGGATGAATCATTGAGGTTATTATGGTAAAATGTTTATGTAGGGCGAATTCAGACCTGGAAGAGGGGGCGTTCGGGCGGCGCTCTTAAGAAGGCTGGAAGATTTGAAGGAGAGCGGTGTTACCGTCGTGTAAGAAAGTGAAAGAAGTAAGAAGGTAATCAGGGAGGAATGCGCAGCATGGGTCATTCAAAGACAAACAGATCAGGAGTGGATAAGGTGGAAAAAGAATTATTTTCACTCATACCGGAAGAAGAGCTTGGAAAGAGGATGACAGATGAAGTCGAGCCATATCTGCAGGGAATTTGCCGGAAAGGAAGATTCGGGGAAGGGAACGCGCTTTCCTATGAGTTGTTTTTGCTCCCGGATTCCAGGGCGACTGTTGTGTTCAGCCACGGTTTTGTTGAAGCGGGCTGTAAATATCATGAGCTGATTTATTATTTCCTGCAGGCAGGCTATAGCTGTGCCATCCTGGATCACAGAGGACACGGGGAATCCGTGCGGGAAGGGGCGGATCCCAACGTGATTCACGTAGAGCATTTTGACCAATATGTAGAGGACTTCCACGCCTTTGTCCATGAAATCGTGTTTCCCGCGGCAAAGGGTCCTTATTATCTGTATGGGCATTCTATGGGAGGCTGCATTGCGGCCAGATATCTGGAAGAATATCCGCAGGACTTTGAACGCGCGGTCCTGAATGCGCCGATGCTTGGAATCCAGATGGGAGGAATTCCGCAATGGGCGGCCATCCTCATCTGCAATGTGAATATCTGGCTGAAAAAGGGCAACAGGCGTCTTTTCTTTCATAAGGATTTTAACCCTGATGCCACCTTTGAGGAGGACTGCGCCACTTCAAGGGCGCGATTTGAGTATTATCATGGGCTGCGCAGGTCTGATAAGAATCTGCAGACCAGCTCTGCAAGCTATGTCTGGGTGAAGGAGTCTATCCTTGCGGGCAGAAAGGCCTGTGCATTGGCTTCGAAGATCCAGATTCCCGTATTAATGTTTCAGGCCGGCGATGATACCCTTGTGACGCCGAAGCCTCAGCAGAAATTTGTTGCGGCGCTCACCAGGGGACAGCTGGTTAAGATAACCGGTTCCAAGCATGAGATTTACCGCTCAGGCAATCAGGTGCTGGAGAAATATCTGAATATTTTATTTTCCTTTTATTCCGCCTGACGGGATGGGGCAGGAGGGTTCCTGAAAGATGGAAACCCTTGGAGAAATGTCTCAAAATGCACAAAAAATACACCCCAGTATCTGCGCATTATCACGAAAATGTACCATAAATTAAAATTTTACTGACATTTCATGATTAGATTTGATAAAATATGGACATAAAGATAGTAGAAAGATAATTGCCAGAAATTGCGCATAAGACGCAAAATAAAAAGAAAGGAAGATGCGAGTGTACCAGAAGGGTGACAAGGTGGTTTGCGGCAGCAAGGGTGTATGTGTGATTGAGGAGATCACGACGTTAAATATTCCGGGCGTGGATAAAATGAGGGAATATTATATTTTAAAGCCGCTCTATATGGCTTCCAGCACAGTATATCTTCCAGTGGATACAGCCGGCCAGACCATGCGCAGGGTGCTGACCCTGGAGGAGGTAAAGTCGTTGATCGAAAGGATCCCGGAGATTCCGCAGATCACGATCGTGAGCGATAAGTTTTTGGAACAGGAGTACAAGAACTGCTTGAGAACGGATAATTGTGAGGAGTGGGTGCGTATCATCAAAACGATCCATATCAGAAAGCAAAAGCGCCTGGCGGCAGGCAGGAAGGTGACTGCCCTGGATGCCCGGTACCTTAAGACAGCCCAGGACTGTCTGTATGGGGAATTTGCCGTGGCACTGGGTATGCCCCGGGAAGAGGTGGAAGGCTATATTGTGAAGGTATTGGATGAAAAGATGTACGCGTAAGAAGGATAGCGGACGCTATATTCCGCAGAATATCCTTTTGTTTTGGGACGGGTTGCAGTCGCCCTGTGCAGAACGGGGCAGGGTGCGGCCCGTTTTTCAGGAATTAATCGTTGACGGATGTATTTCACACTGCTATAATTAACGTGAAAATAAACGAAATGAAGAACGGCTTATTCAGGGGCCCGTGGGAACGAAAAAGAAGGTTGGAATTATGAAAAAGGGAAAAAAGAAGTGGATGCGTGAGATCGCTGCATGTATCGTTTTGGTTCTGGGAATTCTGCTTTTGCTTTTTTCCGGTTTTTATATGGTCAGGACCATGTGGGATTACCAGGAAGGGATCAAAGAATATGATGAACTGAAGCAAAAGGTTTTTGCCGACGAAGAGAGCCGCAAGAAGCCGGAGGAAAGCAGCCCCACGACAGAGACCGCAGACGGAGAACAGGAAATAGACCAGAGTATATGGAATCCGCTGACGTCCGTGTGCAGCGCCATTGCGCAGATGCAGGAAGAGAATGATGATGTGATCGGCTGGATTGAGTTTGAGAACCTGGACATCAGCTATCCTATTGTGCAGGGAGTGGACAATAACCAGTATTTGAGACACACCCTTTCCGGAGAGTATAATACGGCGGGATGCATTTTCATGGAATCATACAATCATTCTGATTTTCAGGACAGCCATACGATCATCTATGGTCACAATATGAGAAATGAGACCATGTTCGGGAAGCTGAAGAATTATAAGCAGATCGAGAATTACTATCAGGACCACCAATACTTTACGATCTATACGAAGGATAAGATTTATCGGTATCAGATTTTTGCCTATTACGATCTTTCCGAAACAGGTTTCGTTTATAACGTCCATTTTGAAGAAGTGGAAGAGTTTCAGAAATTCATTGATACAATGTACGAAAGTTCTTATGAGGATACGGGCGTAGTTGCGGGACCGTACGATAAGATCATTACCTTATCTACCTGTTCTGAGTCGGGAAAGAGATTTGTACTCAATGCCGTGCGGGTAGAGACAAGGGAGGTTTGAGCTGCCGGCCATATTTTACGAGGTAAAAATGGCTAAAATATATTTTATTGACAGTGAAAATGTAGGTGACAGCTGGATTCAGCTGTTGTCTTCCATGACCGGCGAAGATAAGATGTATGTCTTATACACGGACAAAAGCCCTTATATCAGCTATGAGAGCCTGCTGCAGGTTATCGCCTATGGCAGTCTCCCCGCCTTTATAAAATGTCACGAGGGCAGGAATGCGCTGGATTTTCAGCTGGTATCAGAGCTGGGATTTCAGATGGCACAGAATCCATCGGAGGAATTTGTCATTGTTTCCGACGATAATGGTTTCGATGCCGTGGTGAGGTACTGGTCCGATAAGCATTACAGGATTCGCAGGATTGGAAGGAAGTTCTGCCGTTATGCCTCTTCCGCAAAAAAGGAAGGGCATAGTGAGGAGTGTGTCCTTATCCAGGAGGAGCAGTCTGTGCAGGCGGTTATGGAACGCCCTCTGCCCGTCGTATATGAGGCGTTCCGTAACAGTCAGGAGACGTTCCGGGAGCCGGAACCGGCCGTAGTGCCGGAAACGGTCGTTGTGCCTGAGCTGACTGCAGAGCCGGAACCGACTACAGAGCCGGAACCAGTCGCGGCGCCTGAATCGGCCGCGGCGCTTAAACCGGCCGTAGTGCCGGAACCGACCATTGCGCCTGAATCGGTCGTTGCGCCGGAATCGGCTGCAGCGCCGGACTATCGCGAAAAGAATGGAACTGTGGCTGTTCCCGGGGAAGAGCAAGCGGAGGAAAGGAAGCCTTCTATTCAGGAGACGATCCGTGCCATTGTTTATGACTGCAGAAGCGCGCAGCCGGAGAAGGATGCAAAATGTGTTTATGAGATGTTCTTTTCCCTTTCCATGTCCACGTTGACAGAGGTGAACACTGCCCTGAAGATCTTTATCGGGAACGAAGCCGGCAACGATATTTACAGGGAACTGAAGGAGCATCAGGAATGCAGGAAGGCGCTGGACGATCTGTTTCTTCCCACCCAGAAGGAGAGATTCCTTCACTATGTGGGAATCGTCCTGGAGAGAAGCGAGCTGAAGGAACTGAATGCGGAGGAGCTTGGAAAGTTCCTGCTTCGCATTCCGAGGAAGAATCTCAATTCGATCCGTGCCTCCATGCAGAAGGAATTCGGCCATGAGCTGGGTTCCAATATTTATACGGTTTATAAACCGCATATTAAGGTACTGAACAAAATTTAAAGAAGCATGAGAAAGAATATGGCTGGCAGACAGGAAGCCGGCAGCGTTAATATGACCGCTGCCGACTTCCTTACAAAGAGGAAAAGTTTCCTTTGCGGATCAGGTGAGAAGCATTGTATGACGATAGATAATCCTGCAAAGATGACTTGGGCAGAAGAAAGAAGGAGTGCATGATATGGGATTTTTTGAAGAAGTGGAGGGCAGACTGTTCTTCCGGGAGAACGGGGAAACCGTGTGTGTGGAAGCGTGGGGAAGGGACAGCCTGCGCGTCAGGGGAAGGATATTGTCTGAGATTGACGAGGGGAGCATCGCTCTGCTTGAGCCTGAGCCGACGCAGGTGCGGATCCGCATTGAAGAATGGAAGGCGGAGATTGTCAATGGTAAGCTTCGCACCGTCCTGCAGGTGCAGCCCTGGGGAAGATGGATGCAGATTTCTTTTTACAATGAAAAAGGCGAGCTCCTTCTTTCGGAAATCCCCAACGGAGGTGCGCTTGCGCTGAAGGCGCGGTATTTTCGCCCCCTGAAAGGGGACAGCTATTATCTGCGCGCTTCTTTTCTGGCGAATCCTTCCGAGAAAATATACGGTATGGGTCAGTACCAGCAGGAGTGCCTGGATTTGAAGGGCTGCAATCTGGAGCTCGCCCACAGGAATTCCCAGGCAAGCATCCCGTTCTATGTCTCCAGCCTGGGCTACGGCTTCCTTTGGCATAACGCCTCCATCGGGGAGGTGCATTTTGGAACCAATACCACGCAATGGACGGCGCAGTCCACGAAGCAGCTGGACTACTGGATTACCGCGGGGGAAACGCCTGCAGAGATCGTAGGGCATTATGCGGATGCGACCGGCAAGGTGCCCATGATGCCGGAATTTGGCCTGGGCTTCTGGCAATGTAAGCTTCGCTATTACAATCAGGAACAGGTGCTGCAGGTCGCCAGGGAATACCGCAAAAGGGGGATTCCCCTGGATGTGCTGGTGGTCGACTATTATCATTGGCCCAGGTGCGGCGATTATCGGTTTGACGAGGAATACTTCCCTGACCCGAAGGCGATGTGCGATGAACTGAAAGAGCTTGGCGTTGAACTCATGGTTTCCGTCTGGCCCCAGGTGGACTGGCGCAGTGAGAACTATGAGGAAATGAAGCAGCAGGGTCTTCTGGTGAAGAGCAATGCCGGGATCGACGTGCAGATGCTTTTCATGGCAATAATGTGTTCATGGATGCCACCAATCCCCGCACCAGGAAATATGTGTGGGAAAAATGCAGGAAAAATTATGCGGATTTAGGGATCCATACCTTTTGGCTGGATGAGGCGGAGCCGGAATTTACCACCTATGAATTTGAAAATTACCGGTATTATGCAGGCCCCGTAGAAGAAATCGGCAATATCTATCCCAGGGAATACGCTAGGCTATTCTATGAAGGTCAGCGCGCCCTGGGGCAGGAAAAAATTGTCAACCTCATCCGCTGCGCCTGGGTGGGAAGCCAGAGATATGGGGCGTTGGTATGGTCCGGGGATATTTTCTCTTCCTTTGAAGATTTCCGCAAGCAGATTTGCGCGGGAATCCATATGGGCTTATGCGGAATTCCATGGTGGACCACGGATATCGGCGGCTTCCATGGAGGCTGGACGGAGCATGAGGATTTTAGGGAGCTTTTGATCCGGTGGTTCCAGTTTGGCACTTTCTGTCCTGTTATGCGCATCCACGGCTGCAGGCAGCCGGCGACGCAGATCATTAATAAGGCTGGAGAGGTACGCGAGCAGACTGGGGCGGACAATGAGGTCTGGAGCTTCGGGGAGGAAGCTTATTCCATCCTGAAAAAGTTCATTTTGATCAGGGAAAGTATGCGGGATTATACCAGGGAGCTTATGAAGGAGGCGCACGAGAAGGGATCACCGCTTATCAGGGCGCTTTTCTATGAATTCCCGGACGATGCGCCGTGCTGGGAAATAAAGGATAGTTTCCTGTTCGGTCCCGATATCCTGGTGGCACCGATTTGTTATCCCGGGGCAAGGGGCAGAAAAGTATATCTTCCCTCCGGTGCGAAATGGATACACGCGGGAACGGGTACGGAATTCGCAGGCGGCGCATACGTGGAAGCGCAGGCAGGGCTGGACACTTTGCCGGTATTTTTACGGGGTGGGAGACAGGAATACCTGATTGGTAAAATATAACAGGGCAGAACCTTGTCTGAAAAGCCGCTGAAAAAGAAAATCCCCTGAAAAAAGAAAATCCCCCGAAAAAAAGGAGGGCCAGCAGATGCAAATCTGCTGGCGGTTATGAAAAGAAAAAAGTTTTTCGCATAGGCATTCTTTTTATGGTTTTATTGTATCGGTTAATTATGACCAATGTTTGAAGAGTTTTTAAATATTTTGTTTACAAATGGTAACGGTTCAGGCGCGCTTTGTTTCGTCCTAAAACGATGCATTCAAGCCTTGAACCGTTGCTATGGTTATTCCATATAGTACTGCATGGGGTTCTGAATGGTCAGAAGAATCCCGTCGGCGATGGCCTGGGCGATATCATCGAATCTGGTATCGAACAGGGCGTTGTCCGCATCCGTATTGATAAATCCCACTTCTACAAGGACTGCAGGCATCTGCGTCTGTCTCAGGATCACCAGGTTCTGACTTTCGTTTACTCCCAGGTTGATAAAGCCGGTCTCTTCCAGCCGGGCATTGATATTGTAGGCGAGCCTTGCCGCCTCGCTGTACCTGTTATAGACCAGGGCCTCCACGCCGGAATACTGGTTGGGGTAGGGGCTTGAGTTGCGGTGGATGGAGACAAAGTAGTCTGCACCTGACTGGTTTCCTTCCATTGCCTTCCGATAGGGAGATTCATAAACATCTGTTGTCCGGGTATAGTAGACATCCACCCCGTTTGACTCCAGGATGCTTCCGATTGCCAGGGTCAGGGAGAGAGCGTCATCTTTTTCCTGCCTTCCGTTGTAGACCGCGCCGGGGTTGGAGCCGCCATGTCCGGCATCTAAAACTACGAGAGCCATTTTGATACCTCATTGTCTCACTTATTTTATCATATGTAAGAGAAATCAAAAATTTACAGGAAACTTACAAAATTCTTACCTTTCCCATACCAGAAAATTACCATTTCATGATTTCGGCTTTACGTCCGTCATGCTAGGATGATAGACGTAAAGAAAATTTATTGTCCGGTCAGGACAGGAAAAGAGGAAATGAAATGAAACAGAAGGATGTAAAAAGAATGGCAGGCAGAAGAGAAGGAAGAAGGGGAGGAAGAAAGCAGCTGCTGGCGATAACAGCGGCCCTGATAATGGTAATTGGTTGTCTGGCCGCCTGCGGAAACGCGGGAAACGGGGAAGGCGGCAATGGCTCCGGGAAAGAAAGCGGTGGATTAACGGGTTCCCTTTCCCTGGTGGGTTCCACATCCATGCAGAACCTGGTGGATGCATTGAGCGAGGCGTTTATGGAGGAGCATGAAGGAGTGACCGTAACACCCCAGTATGTCGGTTCCTCCGCAGGAATTGAGGCCGTGTCAAAAGGAACGGCGGATATCGGCAATTCCTCCAGAAACCTGAAGGACAGCGAGAAGGAGAGCGGTATCGTTGAAAACATCGTTGCCATTGATGGCATTGCTGTGTGCCTGGATCCCGCCAATACAGTGACCGATCTGACAAAGCAGCAGCTTACCGATATCTATACCGGGAAGATTACCAACTGGAGCGAACTGGGAGGTTCGGATATGCCCATCATCGTGATCGGACGCGAAGCCGGTTCCGGAACAAGAAGTGCATTTGAAGAGCTTCTGGGCATAGAGGATGCCTGCGTTTATGCCAATGAGCTGGACAATACCGGCGCAGTGATCGCCAGGGTGGCAGCCACTCCCGGTTCTATCGGTTATGCGTCCCTGGACGCCATAGATGAAAGTGTGATATCCGCTTCTCTGGAGGGCGTTGCGGCGACCGCCGAGAATATCAAGGCCGGTACTTATTTCCTGAGCAGACCCTTTGTGATGGCGACCAAGGGAGAGATTTCCGAGCAGAGCGAGCTGGTGCGGGCATGGTTTGATTTCGTACTGGGGGAAGAAGGACAGAAGATAGCGGCAAATGCGGGTCTGCTCACAGTGGACTGAGAAAGGTTTTATCATGAAAAGCATACAATGCGCCCATAAAAAGAAAGCGTTAGTGGAGATGAGTGCGCAGATCATTTTTACGGCATGCGCCTCCTTCGCCATACTGGCGGTGGTATCCATCACCTTATATATGATTCTCAGCGGAACGCCCGCCATTTTCGAGGTGGGCCTGCCGGAAATCCTGTTTAACACGCGATGGAGTCCTACGTCACAGGATCCTCAGTATGGCATCCTGTGGGTGATCCTGACCTCCGTTGTAGGCACTTTTCTCGCGATCCTCATCGGCGTGCCCATCGGTATCCTGACTGCGGTTTTTCTCGCAGAGGTCGCGCCCCGAAAGCTTGCGGCGGCGGTCAAGCCGGCGGTGGAGCTTTTGGCAGGCATCCCCTCCGTTATTTACGGTCTGCTGGGTATCTATCTGCTGAATCCACTGATGTATAGGCTGGAGCAGATTATTTTTAAAGGATCGGCCACGCATCAGTTTGTAGGAGGGGCGAATCTGCTTTCCGCGGTTCTGGTCCTGGCGGTTATGATCCTTCCCACGGTCATCAATATCAGCGAGACCGCCATCCGGGCAGTGCCGGTACATATCAAGTCGGCTTCTCTCGCGCTGGGAGCTTCCCATATGCAGACGATATTCAAGTCCATTCTCCCGGCCGCCAGATCCGGTATTGTGACGGCAATTGTCCTGGGCGTGGGCAGGGCCATCGGAGAGGCGATGGCCATTACCCTGGTATCGGGAGGCAGCGTCAATATACCGTTGCCTTTTCATTCCGTAAAATTCCTGACCACGGCCGTGGTCAGTGAAATGGGATATGCGGAGGGCACTCACAGGAGAGTGCTTTTCACCATCGGTCTGGTGCTGTTTGTTTTTATCATGCTGATCAATGTAATCCTGAACCGGATTCTGAAAGGCAGCGGAGAAAAGCGGGGGGAATAAAGGATGTTGGCTAAAACGAAAAAAAAGGCAAGACCTACGGATAAGCTTCTGCTGGCAGCGATCTACGGCTCCGCGGGAATCGCCGTGCTTCTGCTTTTGGGCATGATCGGTTTTGTTTTTTTCAAGGGGATACGCGTTGTGAACTGGCAGTTTTTGACCACGGTAAAAAGTGTGCTCAGAGGAACGGTCGGAATCGCGGGCAACATCGTGAACACGCTGTACCTTGTCGTGATCACGCTTTTTATCGCCACGCCGTTAGGAGTGGGCGCGGCAATCTATCTGAATGAATACGCTAAGCCGGGAAAGCTGGTATCCGCCATAGAATTTACCACAGAAACGTTGTCCGGTATCCCTTCCATTATTTTCGGCCTGTTTGGCATGATCTTTTTCGTGGAAGCTTTGGGTCTGGGCGCTTCCGTGTTGTCAGGTTCTCTGACCATGGCGCTCATGGTACTGCCCCTGATTACGCGCAATACGCAGGAAGCGCTTCGAACGGTGCCGGAAAGCTACAGGACCGGCGCCCTGGGAATGGGCGCTACCAAGTGGCACATGATCCGGACCATTCTGTTGCCGTCTTCCATGCCGGGTATTGTGACAGGGGTGATCCTGGCGGTAGGGCGTATCGTAGGGGAATCGGCAGCGCTGTTATACACCGCAGGGAGCGGATATCAGCTGCCCAGGCTCACGGGAGATTTCCTGGGGAACCTGAAAGCCCTGGTAAGCAAGGCGACGGTTGAAGGCGGCAGCCTTACCGTTGAACTGTATCTGCGGATGAGCAACGCAGAGTATGATATCGCCTTTGGAATCGGGTGCGTGCTGCTGGTGATCGTGCTGGCGATCAATCTGCTTACCAAGCTGGCAGCGAAGAAGCTGAAGGCGGTGGGATGAACAAAGAAGCCGGCGTCCCATGTCCGCTGATGGAAAAAAAGGAAATCAGGAAAAGTCCGGAGGAGACAGATGGATGGAAAACAGTAAAATTTCGGTAAAAGAGCTGAACCTTCATTATGGGGAGAATCATGCGCTGAAGAATGTGGATATGGAGATTCGGAACCGCGCCATTACGGCGCTTATCGGTCCAAGCGGCTGCGGGAAATCCACTTTTTTAAAATGCCTGAACCGCATGAATGATCTGGTGGAGAATGTCAGGATTAAAGGAAAAGTGCTTCTGGATGGGGAGGATATCTATGAGAAGGGGGTGGACACCACCCTGCTGCGCAAAAAAGTGGGTATGGTGTTCCAGCAGCCCAATCCTTTCCCCATGAGCATCTATGATAATATTGCCTATGGACCCCGTATCCATGGCGTCAGAAATAAGGCCCGTCTGGATGAAATCGTGGAAAAAGCCCTGAAGGGAGCCGCGATCTTTGACGAGGTAAAGGACCGGCTGAAAAAGTCTGCCCTAGGGTTGTCCGGGGGGCAGCAGCAGAGGCTCTGTATCGCCAGGGCGCTTGCGGTAGAGCCGGAGGTGCTTCTCATGGATGAACCCACCTCGGCCCTTGACCCTATCTCTACCCTGAAAATCGAGGATCTGATGGAGACCCTGAAAAAGAAATATACCGTTGTCATCGTCACCCACAACATGCAGCAGGCTGCCAGAGTGTCCGATGATACCGCGTTTTTCCTGGTGGGAGAGGTGGTGGAATTCGCGTCCACCCAGGATATTTTCTCAAGGCCCAAGGACAAGAGGACGGAGGATTATATCACGGGTCGGTTCGGATAAGCCGTAAATGTATAAAACCAGTGGGAATAAAATGGCAAAAAGGTATGGCGCGACAGGCAGGATACGGGCAGAATAGATATGACAGATAAATTGGTAGATGAAGAAAGGAGCGGAACATGTCACCCAGGATTATTTTTGAAAAGGAACTGGAATCGCTGAAGGATAAGGTTACGGAGATGGGGCAGCGCGCGGAGATCAGCTATGATAAGCTGGTGTATGCTGTGGAAAAAGGGGATCGGGAAGCACTTGGGCTCCTTTTAGACAACGACAGACAGATGACCGATATGCAGAGGGGCATCGAGGCGAAATGCTTAAGGCTTCTCACAAAGCAGCAGCCGGTAGCGGGGGATCTGCGCACGGTTTCGGCTGCCCTTAAGGTAGTGACGGATATTGAGAGGATCGGAGACCATGTGACAGACCTGTCGGAGCTTTTCCTCCGTTTTGAAAAAGGATATTCCTTTCAGAAGAAAGCAGCGGTCCTGTTGGAAATGATGGAGCAGACCAAAGAAATGCTCCATATGGCGGTGGAGGCCTTTGTGGGGGAAGATGTAAAACAGGCGCAGATGGCCATCGACAGGGACGATGTGATAGACGGATATTTCAACCGGATCAAGGACCGGATCATAGAGGTCATCAAAACCCAGGATCCAGATGCGGATAAGGTGGTGGATTTCCTGATGATCGCAAAATACCTGGAGAAGATCGGGGATCATGCCGTGAATATCGGGGAGTGGGCGATTTTCCAGAGGACGGGGGATATGCGGGATGTGAGGCTTTTGTAAATCTATTACTGCCGTCAAATCCTGCCTTCATCAGTATAGTACTGGGCCTGAGCTGTCCAAAGCTCATGATACTTCCCATGCTCATCTGCTACAAGCGCATTATGCGGTCCCTGCTGAACAATCTGACCGTTGTCAAACACCACAATACTGTCGCAGAAACGACAGGAGGACAGCCTGTGACTTATATAGATGGCAGCTTTATTTTCCACAATATCGTTAAACTTCGAATATATTTCATATTCAGCCATTGGGTCCAGCGCTGCTGTCGGTTCATCAAGGACAATGATCGGTGCATTCGTGTACAATGCCCTCGCGATAGCAATCTTTTGGGCTTCCCCTCCGGATATCTCAACGCCGTTCTTATCAAAATCCTTATATAAACAGGTTTTTACCCCTTCCGGCATCTTTGCCAGACGTTCGCCGAATCCTGCCTGCCGAAGACAATTTATTACCTTCAGTTCATCGTAATTGTCCTTTGCAGCAACATTTTGCCCCAACGGGAACGAAAAAAGTTTAAAGTCCTGAAATACGATGGAAAACAGACTTAGATATTCATCATAGTCATATTCTTTAATATCAATTCCATTAAGGAGTATTTTTCCCTCGGTAGGGTCATAGAGTCTGCAGAGGAGCTTAACAAAGGTAGTCTTCCCACTGCCGTTTTCCCCGACGACAGCAAGTTTTTTTCCGGCCTTGAATTTTAGGGAAATGTTTTTAAGTGCATATGAATCGGCGGAAGGATACTGAAACGATACCTTGCAAAACTCAATTTCATACTCATTGCTGCTGTCAGGCATACGGCATTTCTCAGCAGGATCCTTCCCCTGATCCATTTTTTGTGGGATGTCAAAGTATGACAGATAGTCTTCCACATATTGAGAATTGGTGTTTATGTCGGTAATGCCGCGAAACAGGCCAAGAATATTCTGGACATATTTTTGAATGACGCCGATATGCTTCACTATGCTTCCGATTTCCAAAAATCCAAGAATGGACGTATAAACCACAAAGGTATAAGTAACCATATTTAAAATGATGTTCCATAACAAAAGTAGCATATTCGTTTTGAATTGAAACAAGCTGTATGATTCAAAGGCCTTTTGATGCGAGTCCAGCCTTTCCTCTTTTATCTTCATTATCATCGGGGATAAATGATAGAGCCGGACGTCTTTTCCCATATTGTAACAATCAATGGCATTATCTACACGGTTATTATCAGCCATTGCATTCGATATCTTTCTTGAGGCTGCCACATTCTGGGCTGTCATTTTATAATGATAGACAACATTTAAAATGATCAAAACGAATATCACAGTGCAAAAGCCCATAGAAATTGCCGCAGATGTGCCCTTCATGCTCTTAATTAAAATCTCACCGGAGATAAAAAGGGCAAGTATTATATTAACTACAGCATTTATAATTCGTTCAATGCTTGTTAAAAGAAGTTGTCTTCCATGCCCCCTGATTTTTGCTGATTCCTGGATTCTTCTCCTAAGCTGTCTTACTGCCGCGGACTCGAGATTACTATAATCCATTTTCAGGATTTTTTGTAAATAGAACCGCGACTCCGAATACAGCAATGTTTGGCTGCAGTCTTCCCAAAGCTTTGAGATATAGCTGCCCAGGGTAATGATCATCAAATTTCCAAGCACTGTGATCAGGACTAACTGCAGTAATATTTTCATGCTTCTTCCATCTGCCATCGCATTTATAATCTCTGCGGATAATACCAAATTATAATAAGGGCTGACATTGTTGAAAAATGCCCGTAGGAACATCAGGGGAAAATATCCCTTTGAAAAGGAACCGCACAGCTTTATCGCCCGGAAATTACAATTACTACTGCTCAACTTGAACTCCCTCCTCCTTGTAGTACCTGCTTTGGGCGGCATACATGGCTGCATATTTTCCACCCAGGCGCAGCAATTCCTCGTGACTGCCTTCCTCAAGAATCTTTCCTGATTCCATATATAGGATTCTGTCACAAAAACGGGTTGAGGCAAGACGATGTGAGATATATAAGGCTGTTTTTCCATGGGTCATTTGGTCGTACTGCAAATAGATCTCATTCTCAGCAATAGGGTCAAGCGCAGCAGTCGGCTCATCAAGGACAAGGATACCGGCATCCTTATACATCGCACGGGCCAGCATGAGTTTTTGCTTTTCTCCCCCCGAGAAATCGGTGGAGTCGTCAAACACCCCTTTTACAAGGTGGGTATTGATACCGTTGGGCAACGAATCAATTTTCTCCTTTAAACCGACCTGTTCTATAAGGTACATAACTTTTTGGGCATTTATTCCTTCATATCGGGAAGCAATAAACTGCTTGATCGTAACAGGAAAAAGATACACATCCTGAAAAACGACTGAAATCAGCGAGTAATATCTATCAATGTTAATCGCTTTTATATCCACTCCATTGATTAAAATTTTTCCTTCCGTGGGGGAATATAGTCCACATAGCAATTTCACGAGGGTGGTTTTTCCTGCTCCGTTTTTACCTACAATCGCCAGTTTCTCCCCGGCCTTAATTGATAAGTTAATATCACATAAAGCATATTTTTTTTCACTTTCAGAGGTATAGCTATATGACACACCCTGAAATTGAATCCTTACCGGCTCGTCTTGCATATTTGAAAATTTGCAGCCTTCTGAATGGTTAAAAACATCTTCTATTTCAAAATATTCACGGTAATAGCCGATTTTAATGCCACTGCCAATTACTTTATTGAGCATGCCCGATATGCTGTTGAGCTGTGAGGAAAAGGAGGAAATTATACCGAACAAAAAGACAAAGTCACCTATGCCGATGGCGGCTGCTGCAAACATCCGGATCAGGACGATATATGCTGCTCCGTCACGTACAAAAGACAAGAAGGCATTGCCGGTATTTCCCCAAAAGTTTTGAAATGTCTTTTTTTTATCCCAGGCTTTTTTTTCGTCCTGCAGGCCAACAAACATTGTTTCGATCCATTGGGAGATTCCCAAAGTACGAATTTCCTTACCATAATCATAATTGGAGGAGAGATTTGACAAATAGCCAAGTTTTCTATCAAGAGACGAAACACAATCTTTAATTTTTTCCGAATAGTTTCTTTGCCAACGGCCTATAAGATATATTATAACGGCTGAAAGGAACAACAAAATAAGGATCCAAGGGGAAAGTGTGAAAATGATGGTTCCATAGGTAGTCGTTCCTAATAAAACTTTAACAAGATCCAGCAGCTGCTGCCATATCACCTCAGGAGAATTTTGACCCTTTGAATCATTCATTGCATTTTGATACTTATAGTAGACGACATTAATAAATTCACCATGTAAAAGAGCACAGCGAAGAAAGCTTCTCATTGGGCATACGAAAAC
>CANPYG010000049.1 GCA_947588205.1 uncultured Acetatifactor sp.
CGACTGACGCTATTTTATGAGCTAAAGTATTGATTTTTCAAGGTGCGAATCCCATTTTTAATATGGGAAGTTTGAGTAAAGAAAATATTCTGGCGCTGCCGCCCTTATGGGACAGCGCCAGAATGAGTTTTAGGGGTGGTCAGTTTTAGGGGCAGCCAGATTCAGGGGTGGCCAGTTTTATGGATGGAGCCGAAGTTATTTTTCACACAAAGTTAATAAAATATTTAATTCTATGAAAAAATGAGTGGTTGAATCTATGGGGTAAATCTGTTACAATATGATTTGTGCCTGGCAGTATGCCGGGTTAAGGGTGTATGCGTATATTGCGGCGGAGCTCAGAAGGAAGATGTAATTCCAAAGAAGGAGTTTCCTTGGCCTCAATGATAAAGATGCCCGCCGGAGGCGGACAGAAAGGTATCAGAATGAAATTATTTGACAAAGTATTTGGAACCCGCAGCGAGCGGGAAGTGAAGAGGATTATCTCTATTGTGGATAAAATTGAAGCCCTCCGTCCCGATATGCAGGCGTTGTCCGACGAAGGGCTCAAGGCTAAGACCCCGGAGTTCAAGGAGCGGCTGAAAAACGGGGAGACTTTGGACGATATTCTTCCGGAAGCCTATGCCGCTGTCAGGGAGGCGGCCAGGAGAACCCTGAATATGGAGCATTTCCGTGTACAGCTCATCGGCGGCATTATCCTTCACCAGGGCAGAATCGCCGAGATGCGTACCGGTGAAGGTAAGACCTTTGTTGCCACCCTGCCGGCTTATCTCAATTCCCTGGAAGGCAAAGGGGTTCATGTGGTCACGGTCAATGATTATCTGGCAAAGCGTGACTCCGAGTGGATGGGTCCCGTACACGAGTTCCTCGGACAGTCTGTGGGCGTTGTCTTAAACAGTATGACGCCGGACGAAAGAAGAGAGGCTTATAAGTGTGATATCACCTATGTGACCAATAATGAGCTGGGCTTCGATTACCTTCGTGATAATATGGCAATCTACAAGGAACAGCTGGTACTGCGGGGGTTAAATTATGCGATCATCGACGAAGTGGACTCAGTGCTCATCGACGAAGCCAGAACGCCTCTGATCATCTCAGGGCAGAGCGGCAAGTCCACCGCCCTTTATGAGATGTGCGACATACTGGCGCGTCAGATGAAGCGCGGCGAGGATATGCGTGATCTGACCAAAATGGACGCCATTATGGGCGTGGTCCAGGAAGAAACGGGAGATTTCATCGTCAATGAAAAGGATAAGATTGTCAATCTCACTGCCGCCGGTATGGAAAAGGTGGAGAAATTCTTCCATATCGAGAACTATGCCGACACGGAGAACCTGGAGATCCAGCACAATGTGATCCTGGCCCTACGGGCGCATAATCTGATGTTCCGTGATCAGGATTATGTGGTGAAGGACGACCAGGTGCTCATCGTAGATGAGTTCACCGGACGTATCATGCCGGGACGCCGTTATTCCGACGGTCTGCACCAGGCAATCGAGGCCAAGGAGCATGTGAAGGTAAAGCGGGAGAGCAAGACCCTTGCCACCATCACCTTCCAGAATTTCTTTAATCTGTTTACAAAGAAATGCGGTATGACCGGTACAGCCCTGACGGAAGAGAATGAATTCCGGGAAATCTATGGGATGGATGTGGTGGAGATTCCTACCAACAGGCCTGTGATCCGTAAGGATCTGCAGGACGCCGTGTATAAGACAAAGGAGGAGAAGCTGCAGGCCATCTTGGATGCCGTGGAGGAAGCCCATGCAAAGGGACAGCCCGTCCTGGTGGGCACAATCAACATTGACGCCAGTGAGGAGCTCAGCAGAAGGCTTACCAAACGGGGGATCCAGCATAAGGTGCTGAACGCCAAGTTCCATGAGATGGAGGCGGAGATCATAGCGGATGCAGGTATCCATGGCGCTGTTACCATCGCTACCAACATGGCAGGCCGTGGTACGGATATTAAGCTGGACGACGAAGCGAGGGCTGCCGGGGGACTTAAGATCATCGGCACGGAGCGCCATGAGGCAAGACGTATCGACAACCAGCTGCGCGGACGAAGCGGACGTCAGGGGGATCCGGGTGAATCCAAGTTTTATATTTCCCTGCAGGACGACCTGATGAGACTCTTTGGCTCTGAACGGCTCATCAGTATGTTCAACGCCCTTGGAATCCCGCAGGGTCAGGAGATTGAGCATAAGTCCCTGACCAATGCCATTGAATCCGCACAGAAGAAGATTGAGAGCAATAACTTTGGAATCCGTAAGAACTTGCTGGAATATGACCGCGTGATGAGCGAGCAGCGTGAGATCATTTATGACGAAAGACGCCGCGTGCTGGACGGCGAGAGTATGAGGGACGTGATCTACAAAATGATCACGGACATCGCCGAGAACTGTGTGGACATCAGCATCAACGACGATGTGGACAGCAGCGAATGGGATCTGAAAGAGCTGAACGCCCTCCTGCTTCCCACCATTCCCCTCCAGCCCATCACACAGGAGCGCATCCGCAAGGGCAGGAAGAATGATTTGAAGCAACAGCTGAAGGAAGAAGCTGTGAAGCTTTATGAAAGCAAGGAAGCGGAGTTCCCGGAGCCGGAAGCCATCCGTGAAATTGAGCGTGTGATCCTCTTGAAGGTGATTGACCGCAAGTGGATGGATCATATCGACGATATGGAGCAGCTGCGCCAGGGTATCGGGCTCCAGGCCTATGGCAACAAGGATCCCTTGGTGGAATATAAGATGAGCGGTTATGAAATGTTTGACCAGATGACCCAGAATATCAGGGAAGAGACTGTTCGGCTTCTTTTCCGCATTAAGATTGAGCAGAAGGTGGAAAGGGAGCAGGTGGCGAAGGTAACCGGTACCAACAAGGATGATACGGTTGCAAAGGCTCCGGTAAAGCGCGAAAATGTCAAGATTTATCCCAACGATCCCTGCCCCTGCGGCAGCGGTAAGAAATATAAGCAGTGCCATGGGCGCCTGAAACAATAACCGGAGCGGCTTCCAAGGTATGTTGAGACGAAGAAAATCGCCATAAGACCGGATGCACAAAAGAAAGAAAATCGCCATTAGGTTTCGGGAAATGCTGAAAAGTCGGCGGGATGTTTAGAAACCGATGAAAATAGATAGAAGGAAGGTGACGTTAATTGGTTGAATTGGATCAGATGAAGTTAGAACTTCTCCCCTACGAAACTCCATTAGCGGAAGTGAGGGATTCACTTTGACCTCGATAACAAGAGCAAGCGTATCGAGGAATTAGAGATGGAAATGGGCGAGCCCGGTTTCTGGGACAATCCGGACCGCGCCAATCAGCAGATGAAAGAATTGAAGAACCTTAAGGATACGGCGGAGCAGTACCATAAGCTGGAGTCCCAGTACGAGGATATTCTCATGCTCATTGAAATGGGAAATGAGGAGAATGATCCCGAGATGATCCCGGAGATCCGCGCAGAGATGAATGAGTTTATGACAGAACTGGATGAGCTGCGGATCGGAACGCTCCTTTGCGGAGAATATGATAAAAACAACGCGATCCTTCGGCTCAACGCGGGCGCGGGAGGAACGGAGAGCTGCGACTGGTGCAGTATGCTGTACCGGATGTACACCAGATGGGCAGAACGCAAGGGCTTTACCGTGGAGGTGCTGGATTACCTGGATGGGGATGAAGCGGGCATCAAGTCTGTGACCTTCCAGGTGAACGGAATCAATGCCTACGGATACCTGAAGGCGGAGAAGGGGGTTCACAGGCTGGTGCGGATTTCACCCTTCAATGCACAGGGCAAGCGCCAGACGTCTTTTGTTTCCCTGGATGTGATGCCGGATATCGAAGAGGATCTGAACGTGGATATTGATGAAAAGGATCTGCGCATTGATACCTATAGGAGCAGCGGCGCAGGAGGCCAGCATATCAACAAGACTTCATCGGCTGTCCGTATCACCCATATCCCTACAGGAACAGTGGTGACCTGTCAGAACGAGAGAAGCCAGTTCCAGAACAAGGACAAAGCCATGCAGATGCTGAAGGCCAAGCTGTACCTGTTGAAGCAGGAAGCCAACGTGGAGAAGCTTTCGGATATCCGCGGCGAAATAAAGGATATTGCCTGGGGCAGCCAGATCCGCTCTTATGTCCTCCAGCCCTATACCATGGTGAAGGACCACCGTACCGACGTGGAAAGCAGCAATGCGGACGCGGTGCTGGACGGAGCCCTGGATCCCTTTATCAATGGGTATTTAAAGTGGAACAGTGTGAAGAAATAAGCATGTTTTATTCCTTCTGCAGATTTCTGGGCGCCATCAGATCCAGAAAGAACAGGGCGAAGGTCATCTGCATATAGGGGGTGAGCCACAGAAAGCCGATGGCGAAGGACAGGTAGGACAGCAGCATCAGAGGAAGGAAGCTGAGCTGCAGGATGAAAAGCCGGAACTTATTGCCCTTCATAATGCGGAGGCTCATTTTTACTGTCTCAATCGCGGACAGGTTGGGGTAGTCCAGGATCAGGTAGTAGCACTGGGAAAGCGCCAGGGAAAAAGGCAGGAAAAGCAGCTGCGCCAGCAGCTCCAGCCCGTAAAACGGCAGGAGGGAGCTTAAGGTGTTGGCTGCTGCCGTCTGCAGGGAATAAATCTGGGCAGGCAGTTCAAACAGAAACAACAGACCGCAGATGATCCACGAGATCGCCAGGCACTTGTTGGACTGTTCCCTGAAACCATAGAACAGATTGGACAGGGAATGGGGCTGGCCGCAGGCCACATTCAGGAAGAATAAGGCGGAACCTACCTGGAGCACATTCAGGATCACGGCAAACAACAGGTTGAGGGCAAGGGTCAGGACGACGCCTAATATGGATTGAAAGGGAACCAGCGAGACGGCCAGCATGCTTCCCAGCATCCTCATGCCCCCTGAGATGATAAACAGCAGGATGGCTTCGGGATATTTCCCGAGCAGACGATCCTTAGCCATATTTTTTAATTGATATCGTTCTCTGTATTGACTCATTTTTATATCCTTTCCTAGATATCTTCTCCGTACATGGAATCAAAAAGCTCCTGATAGTCTTCCATGATATTCTCCATCTGTTCCCGGTAAATGGGATTTTCCAGCGTCCTGGGAAGGACGGTTGTAAAAAAGAAGATCCCGCTGATGATGCCCACTATCATTCCGATGGTGGAGAACACGATGCCTGTCCTGAGGATTGTGCCATGTTTTTTCCCCTTGCGGTGGGAAAGGGCGGCAAAAAGCAGTCCCAGGGAGGCAAAGGCAATGGGAAAGATAAAGACACAGGTACATGCCATCGCCAGGGCTCCAAAGACGACGGAGGCTATGGCAAATCTCTCATTGATATAAGGACTGTGAAGCGGCTGGTTGTAATAAGGACTGCCGCTGCTGTCCTGGAGGGGGAAGCCCCTGCCGGTCCAATGGTTGGGATTCTGGTTATCATTATAGTTCATGGAAAGACTCCTTTTATACGCAGAGTAACAAGTGTTCATTTTTTCGGCTCCTCTTGCGCATTATATCACCTTTGCATATATTAATCAAATGTTTTTAATAGGCAGGGCTGATTTTCAGTAACAGTTCAGCCAGCCGCCTGATTTGATGGAAAATCGTGCTTGCACGAATTTTCCATCATGTCTGGCGGCTGAGGGAGCGCCATTTTATGAGCAAAGGAAGTCGCGAAGCGACGGAAAGCGCGTAAGCGCGGCTTTGCGAATGGCGCGGCTGAACTGTTACGATTTTCACCCTTGCATTTCAGGCGGACAGACGATATAATCATTTTGTAGGACGACTGTAATGATTGGAGTCAGCGATTCTGTTTACAGCTTACAGAACGTATCGCTGCAAATATCGGTGCAACGCATGGAAAGCAGAAGGAGTTTTTTACAGATGGACATTATTTTACAGCTGACACAGGAATTAAAGGTGGAAAAATGGCAGGTGGAGGCCGCCGTAAAGCTGATCGATGAGGGAAATACCATTCCCTTTATTTCCAGGTACCGGAAGGAGGCTACAGGTTCCTTAAATGATGAACAGCTTCGTAACCTGGACGAACGCCTTACCTATCTGCGCAATCTGGAGGAGAAGAAGCAGCAGGTGCTGGCCAGCATAGAGGAGCAGGGAAAGCTTACGGAAGAACTGCGGGAGAAGATCCTGGCCGCCCAGACCCAGGTGGTGGTGGAGGACTTGTACCGCCCCTACCGTCCGAAGCGCAAGACACGGGCTTCCGTGGCAAAGGAAAAGGGTCTGGAGCCTTTGGCAGCGCTGATCCTGGAACAGAAGACCCAGGTTCCCTTGGAGGAGACTGCGGCACAGTATATTTCCGAAGAATTGGGGGTAAAGGACGCTTCGGAGGCTCTCCAGGGGGCTAAGGATATTATAGCGGAAAATATTTCGGATAATGCGGATCACCGGATTTATATCCGCGAGATCACCGTCCAGGAGGGAACCGTCATAAGCGCCGCGAAGGACGAAAAGCTCCAGAGCGTTTACGAAATGTACTATGATTTCCAGGAGCCTGTGAAAAAGATCGCTGGACACCGTGTGCTCGCCCTGAACCGGGGCGAAGCGGAGAAGGTGCTCACCGTCAGGGTGGAGGCGCCCGTGGAGCGTATTTTGCGGTATTTGGAGAAAAAGACCATCCTGAACGATAATCCGGTCACAACGCCCGTCCTGAAGGAAGTGGTCCAGGACAGCTATGAACGTCTGATCGCTCCCGCAATCGAGCGTGAGATCAGAAATGATTTGACGGAGAAAGCGGAGGATGGCGCCATCACCGTGTTTGGCAAGAATTTGGAGCAGCTGCTTCTGCAGCCGCCCATCGCGGGCAAGGTGGTCCTGGGATGGGATCCCGCCTTCCGTACTGGATGCAAGCTCGCGGTGGTGGATCCCACGGGAAAGGTGCTGGATACCAAGGTGATTTATCCCACCGCCCCGCAGTTTAAGGTGGAGGAAGCCAAGAGGGAGTTAAAGCGCCTGATCGGCAAATATCATGTGGATCTGATTTCCGTGGGCAACGGTACGGCTTCCAGGGAATCGGAGCAAGTGATCGTGGAGCTTCTAAAGGAGCTGGACCGCCCCGTGCAGTATGTGATCGTCAGTGAGGCAGGGGCTTCCGTGTATTCCGCCAGCAAGCTGGCCACAGAGGAATTTCCTAATTTTGATGTGGGGCAGAGAAGCGCGGCTTCCATAGCCCGCCGCCTCCAGGATCCCCTGGCGGAGCTGGTGAAGATCGATCCCAAGTCCATCGGGGTGGGGCAGTACCAGCATGACATGAACCAGAAAAAACTGAGCGAGGCTTTGAACGGGGTCGTGGAGGACAGCGTCAATAAGGTGGGTGTGGATCTGAATACGGCGTCCGCCTCCCTTTTGGAATATATTTCCGGTATCAATAAGACCATTGCCAGGAATATCGTGGATTACCGGGAGACCAACGGCAGATTCACCAACCGCAGGCAGCTTCTGAAGGTGGCGAAGCTGGGTCCCAAGGCCTTTGAACAGTGTGCCGGCTTCATGCGGATCACAGAGGGGGATAATCCCCTGGACGCAACCAGCGTCCATCCGGAATCCTACGACGCCGCCATGAAGCTTCTGGATAAGCTGGGGCTTACCTTAGAGGACGTGAAGGCTGCCCAGAAAAAATCTGCGGCGGAAAAATCCGCATTGGAAAAATCCGCATCGGAGAGAGCCGCAGGGAAAAAAGAGGATTCCCGCAATCCCAGGCAGAAGTCCATCCGTGTCAGCAACACCGGCACCGCCATGGGGAAAGCCCTGGCAGCGGCGCTTGGAAGCTTCGCACAGACGGAAAACGCGGGAACTCCCGACAAGGATAAGAAAACGGGAACCGGAAAGACAGCCTCCGGGAACCAGGCTGCAGGAAGCCTGCCCCAGGGAGGTACGGCCGGAAAGGCTATGTCAGGCAGTGTAAGCAGCCTGGAAAAGCGAATCCCGGATAAGAAGAAGCTGGCGGAAGAGCTTGGCATCGGTGAGATTACCCTGACGGATATCTTGAAGGAGCTTGAGAAGCCCGCCCGGGATCCCAGGGATGATATGCCCAAGCCCATCCTGCGCAGCGACGTGCTGGAGATGAAGGACCTGAAGCCCGGCATGATCTTAAAGGGCACGGTCCGCAATGTGATTGACTTCGGCGTCTTTGTGGATATCGGAGTCCATCAGGACGGGCTGGTACATATTTCCCAGATCACGGACCGGTATATCAAGCATCCCCTGGAGGCAGTCAGCGTGGGCGACGTGGTGGATGTGCAGGTGCTGGAAGTGGATGTTCCCAAGAAAAGAATCGGACTGACCATGAAGATTAAGAAATAACAGAATGACAGGAAACAGTTGATCGGCAAAAGGAGGAACCACATCCATGATTCGTAATACAGGGCAGAGAAAATCTGCCCAGAAAGATAAAAGCTTAACGGCTACAGGAATTGTGATTGCCATTATCGTGATACTTCTGCTCTCCGCATTTTTCAGAATTAATTCGGTACTCCGTCAGCGCTCTTTAAATCGGCTGGAGGAAGGGGCCAATACTGCGATCGAAGAGATCACGTCTAAGCTTGAGCGCGACAGCCGTATTCTGAACGCAGCGGTCAGCATCATATCCCAGGCGGATAATTTCGATATCGATGCCACGCTGACGGTCATGAAGAGCGTGAATCCGCTGCTGGATACCATGAACGTGAGGGTTCTGCTGCCGGATGACCGAATCCTCACCGCAGACGGCACGATCCTGGAGGCTTCGGAACTGGGAGATATCTCCTTTGATAAGGAAGCGCCGCTGGGCGAACACATCTCCAACCGTACGTATAATCTCGCCACCGGCCAGCCCATCCTGCGGCATTTTGTGCCCATCATCCAGGACGGGGAGACCGCCGCCCTGCTTTACGGCGTCACCGAGCTGGAGAGCCTGCCCGGTAGTCTCAATGTGAATAACATCTACAACGGCAGCGCTTTCATTTATATCATCGACACCAGATCCGGGGATTTTCTTGTGGATACCTGGCACGACACCCTCGGGAACATTTCCGATTTTTCCGCCACCCAATCCACCCGGAAGACCAAAGGGGACAAAACCTGGGATGGATATATGGACGATCTGGTCAATCTGCGTTCCGGCTATGTCATCTACCGCACGCCTGACACCGATGGCTGGGAGTATATGTATTACGCCCCCATTGGGGTCAACAAATGGTCAATTGCAGTGGATGTGCCGGAGAAGGAGGCTTTTGCCAACGTTTTCGCAGTGCGGGATGTTTGTATCCTCCTTGGGGTGGTGATGGCTGTGACGGTCTTCCTGTACTACCTGTGGATGCGGCGCAACGCCAAGCAGATCATGGAACAGGCGGTGGAGCACGCGGTGCTCACCGAGAAGCTGCAGAAGGCCGAGGCGGCCGACCGGGCCAAGAGTACCTTCCTTTCCAACATGTCCCACGATATCCGGACCCCCATGAACGCCATCATTGGTTTTACCACCCTGGCCCAGGCTAATCTGGACAACCGGGAACGGATCCAGGAATACCTGAGGAAGATTCTTTCTTCCAGCAACCACATGCTTTCCCTGATCAACGATGTCCTGGACATGAGCCGCATTGAATCCGGCAAGCTGAACATCGAAGAAAAGGAATGTTCCATTTCGGATATTTTCCGGGATATGCGGAATATCATCCAGACCCAGATGCAATCCAAGCAGCTGAATTTCTATATGGACACGGTGGATGTCATCGACGAAAACATTTACTGCGACAAGCTGCATGTCAACCAGGTGCTGTTGAACCTTCTTTCCAACGCCATCAAATTCACCCCCGCGGGCGGCACCGTGGCGCTGACGATCCGGCAGAAGCCCCGGGCGCCCAAAGGCTACGGCTCCTATGAGATCCGGGTCAAGGACACCGGCATCGGCATGAGCCAGGAATTTACGAAACATATTTTTGAACCCTTTGAGCGGGAGCGCAACACCACCGCCAGCGGTATACAGGGCACGGGGCTCGGCATGGCCATTACCAAAAATATCGTCGATACTATGGGAGGCACCATTGAGCTGCATTCCGAGCAGGGCAAAGGCACGGAATTTATCATCAATCTTGATTTCCGCCTCTGCGCGGAACCGCAAAAGGTGGAGATCGTCCAGGAGCTTCAAGGTCTGCACGCCCTTGTGGTGGACGACAGCTTTTCCACCTGCGACAGCGTCACCAAAATGCTCCGTCAGATCGGCATGCGGTCCGAGTGGGTCCTGCACGGCAAAGAGGCTGTCCTGCATGCCAAACAGGCGTATGAGTTGGGCGATGAGTACCACGCCTACATCATAGACTGGTTTCTCCCGGATTTAAACGGTCTGGAGGTAGTGCGCCAGATCCGCTCCATCGTGGGGGACAGCACGCCGATCATTATCGTCACTGCCTACGATTGGACTTCATTTGAGGAAGAGGCGCGGGCGGCGGGCGTGACCGCCTTCTGCAACAAACCGATCTTCCTCTCCGAGCTCAGGGATATTCTGGTCGCTGCTACCGGCAATAAGCTCGGCGCGCAGCAGGAGGAGTCTGTTTCCGATTTGCCCGCAGACTTTAGCGGCACGCGCCTGCTGTTGACCGAGGATAACGAGCTGAACCGGGAAATCGCGGTGGAGCTTCTTACCGACAGAGGATTTATCGTGGAGACAGCCGAGGACGGTACTGTCGCCGTGGAGAAAGTGAAAAACTCCGCCCCCGGCTACTATTCCCTCATCCTCATGGATGTACAGATGCCAAAAATGAACGGTTATGACGCCACCCGGGCCATCCGGGCGCTGGACAATCCGGCCCTCGCAGGCATCCCCATCGTAGCCATGACGGCCAACGCTTTTGAGGAAGACCGCAGGCAGGCGCTGGCGTGCGGCATGAACGCACATATCGCCAAACCCATCGACGTGGATAAGCTGCTGGAAATGCTTGCGGTCATTCTAAAGGGAGGCACGGACAAAACTGTGGTGTAAAAATGCAGCGATAAGATAACATATTTTATAACGAAAAGTAAAGGGAACAGCCATACCCGGATTGACTTCCAAGTGTGGCTGTTCCCTTATTCATTTTTAACTTTATAAAGAAAAAATTTTAACTTTTTAAAGAAAATATTGATGCCTTCCTTGAAATATGTTAAATTTTATTAAAATAAACATATTACAAAAATAAAAGTATTATAAAAATAAAAGGATTATAAAAATTAAAAAAATGTAGCATTTATGTAGCTTTTAGAGGTTTTTGCTGTTAAGCGGTGAACAATTCGGGATTATTATGATTTGGGAGGCCGATATGAAAAATTTTAAAGAAATACTGAAAAACTATCGATTTACGGTTGGAAAGGTATGGAAACAAAAATTTGGGAAACCGTACATAATAATTCGATCAATCATGACAATGATCGGTCCGTTTGTGGGGCTCGCCGTAACGGTTTTCTCAGGTTTATTGATTGATGAGATTACACAGCTGCATAGAATGAATATGATTGCGGTTTATGTCTTGGGGCTGACCGCTATCCCGACGGTTTGGGGATTTATTAACCAAATTGTTTCCTATTTCTGTACTTCTAAAATGGAACATGCGATCAACAGGGCTTTTGAGGCTGAATTTTATGAGCACTGCAGCCATCTGGACTGCGATTTTTATGATCAGCCGGAATTACAGGATAAGCACTCGGAAGCCAGTGAGGTTGTCATGAATGATTTCATCGGAAGCGTAAATACGCTTTGTTCGTTCATTTCCGGAGTTGTAAGCTTATTTGCGGTATCTGCGCTGCTCACTTCACTGAATTGGATCGTTGTCGCCGTAATTTTCCTAAATGTTGTTATTGAACACTTTATCAATAAAAAGCATAAAAATAAAATCATTTCGTTGGATACAGAGTTCCATAAGCGCTGGAGATATCATTGGATTTATTCCTATATTTTGGATTCCGATTTGGCTGCGAAAGAAGTCCGCCTGTTTCAGTTAGATAAGTTTATCGTGAAAAAAATAACCGCTGCTTCTGAATACCGGGATCAAATCGAACGTGAGAAGGAATTGTCTTCCAATGTCACAGGCGGAATTCTATCTTTTGTCTCTTTCATCCAGAAGGTTGTTTTATATGGCTTTGCCGTCAGTGCAGTACTTGCGCAAGACATCACGGTTGGTTATATGACGATAACTATATCGGCTGCGGGGCAGCTGTTCGGCACACTGAATTCTTTTTCGCAAATGTACTTGAATTTGTACCGCACCAGTGCAAAGGTGCAAAAGTATATTGATTTTATGAAGGTTTGTCAGTATCAATATAAGACAGGGGATAAAAAACCGCAATGGGATTCGGATTCTGTGATTGAATTCAAAAATGTGTCATTTTGCTATCCCGGCAGCGATCGTATGGTGATTGATAACCTGAATCTCACGGTCAAAGCCGGAGAAAAGCTGGCAATTGTCGGGGAAAACGGATCCGGAAAATCGACGTTTGTTAAATTGATCACCAGATTGTACGCCCCGTCCAAAGGTGAGATTTTGCTGAACGGTGTAAATATTTACGAATACGATTACACGGAATATCAGAAGCTGTTTTCTCCCGTATTTCAAGATTACAGTATATATGATATGACCATTGAGGAAAACATAACGCTGGGCGAATCTGCTGATAAAGCTTTGGTTGAACAAGCATGTACCTTGTCGGGCTTGGGTGACTTTTTGGAGAAAGCGCCGAATCATTTGAAAACTCAGGTTGGCAAAAATATAGATCCGGAGGGAGTAAAGCTATCTGGTGGGGAAAGCCAGCGCTTAGCGATTGCCAGGGCCAGATATCATGACAGAAACATTTATTTGCTGGATGAACCGACTGCTGCCCTCGATCCGAATTCGGAGGAAGAAATTTATACCCAGTTCCATCAAATGATTACGGATAGAACGGCTGTCCTCATTACTCACCGTCTCTCCGCCGTCCAGCTTGCAGATAAGGTTGCTGTTTTTGATAGCGGCAGCGTTGTGGAATACGGCACGCATAAAGAACTTTATGCGAAAGGCGGGATTTATACCGAGATGTTCGATAAGCAGGCTAAGTTTTATCGCGGTGAGGCTTCCCCAGAGATATTGGATGGCTGAACTGTTACAGAATTTTTCAGATTTTTATAGATTATCATTGACATTAAGTATTATTTGTATTATTATAAATAATACAAATGCGGCAAGGAAATGGGATCATAATGGAAGAACAGATTGAAATATGCCGGAAAGATGGGAGGAACAGGGTATGTTCATCGAACTCAATACCGCCAGCAGCATTCCGATTTATACCCAACTGCGCAATCAGATCGTCCTGGGGATCGGGAGAGGAGAACTGAAAATGGGGGAGCATTTGCCGACGGTGCGTCAGATGGCGGAGGCGGCAGGGATAAATGTGATGACCGTGAATAAAGTCTACGCGATCCTGCGGGCAGAAGGTTTTATTGAGATCGACCGCCGGCACGGAGCGGTAGTCTGTCCCCGCAAAGAGAATGCGGAAGCCCTGCAGGAGAAATGCAGCGCCCAGCTGGAGCTTCTGATCACGGAGAGTTCGCTGAAGGGCATGAGCCGGGAACGCTTTTTTGCCATTTGCGGGGAAATTTTCGACAGACAGCAGACCGCTGCAGAAAATGCCTTTCTGTAAAAGAAGCACAGGAGTTGTGAAGAAGCCGGAAGCAGTTTTGAAAGCCTCGGGGTTGTTGCGTCAGCGGCAGAAAAAGGGCGGAAGATCTTTGAGAAAGGGGGCAGGATACCTTATGGCGATTATCCTGATCATGTTGTTTACGATTCTTTTTATGTGGGGCGCATTTGTGATCTCTTACGGCGGGGGCGGGGTTCAAAATGGAAAATATCTGCTGGGCATCACGCTGCCTTCTGAATACAGGAAGGAAAAGGAGGTGCTGGAGATCCTCTCCTCCTACCGGAAGGCGGTCCACAGAACCTGGGGCTTCGGTCTGATCAGCGGGCTGTCCCTGCTTTTGCTGAGCGACTACTTTTCCATTCTGTTTCCCTGCCTGATGCTGTGGTTTGGTCTGTTCCTGTATTTTTGCGATGAAAACGTTCTTCGCTATGCCAGGAGGCTTTACGGTTTGAAATGTAAAAAGGGCTGGCTGGTCGGGGATACCCATATCGTGCGCATTGACACGGCTCTAAGCTGTGTTGGAAAGAAGGGAGCCCTGTCCCCTTTGTGGATGCTGCCTGCCTGGGGGATCACCCTGGGGGCTGTCGTCTGGTGCTTCCCCCGTGCCGGAGAATCCGCAGCCATGAAAACCCTGCTCCCTGCAGCCCTGGCTCCGGCAGTTACCCAGCTGCTTCTTTTTCTCATCAGCCTGGGTTTAAGAAACGCAGCGCCCCAGGTATTCTGCAGCAGTTCCTCTGCCAATCAGAAGCTGAACAACGTGATAAAGCGTCAGTGGAGCATGGCTTTTACCTTCTGCTCTTATGAAACGGCTGTGCTTTTCTGCCTGCTTCTGTGGTCTGTAAAAGGATGGGAAATATCGGATGAGTTCACCGGTTTTGGGGATCTGACCTACGGTCGTCTTTCTTTTCTTTTTCTGGCGCTGGTCCTGGGAACGACCGGAACCCTGTTGGCAATTCTGCTCGCTTTTCATAAGATCAAAACGGAGAAGGAGAAGATCCTGCAGAGCGTGGAGGCGGAAGGTGCTCAGCTGTATAGCGACGGGGATGAATATTGGCTGAACGGTGTTCCCGGGGGCACAGGAGGTTTGAAAGTGACGGAAAAAAGGATCGGGGTCGGGCTGACCTTGTCCTCTCCCGGCGGGGGAGGCACCCTGGGTAAAGCGGTCATCGTCCTGACCGCAGCCTTTACCATCGGAATTTCCCTGTTTCTGGCGCCCTTTGATTTCGCCAGGGTAAGCCTTACGGTGGAGGACGGAAGATGCCGGGTGGGAGCCGCATCCATGGGTTATTCCTTTGAAATGAAGGATGTGCGCGGGATCACCTGGATGGAGGAGCGCCCTAAAATGTCCAAGATTTCCGGCTTTGATTCCAATCGGTTCTACCTGGGGGATTTCCGTGTAAAGGACTATGGAAAATGCAAGGCGTATCTCAGTGTAAAGCAGGACGCCGTGATCTGTATTGAAACACAGGAGAAAACCATCTGGGTGAACGGTGAAAGCCTAGAGCAGACGAAGGAATTTTATGAGATGCTGATGCGGGAGTGGGAGGGTGAAAATGAGGATTTATCTTGACAGGCCCCCACGGGTGGAGTAATATATTATCTGCAGGGGCGTTCCCTTCATTCAGGAATGCCCGTACATAAAAAATAGAAAAGGTAAAGTTCTTCGGGGACGGGTGAGATTCCCTACTGGCGGTAAACTCCATCCTGTGATGCTTTCGGCAGAGTGTGATCCTGCAGGAAGCAGTGCAGAAGGAGGAAGTCCGCGACCCGTGGGCAGGCGCCCATGGCTGATCCGGTGAGATTCCGGAACCAACAGTTACAGTCTGGATGAAAGAAGAAGGAGAGCCAGGGAGATTTCCTTGGCGCTGTTCATGCGTGACCGATCCCCGGATTTTTAAGAGCCCGGGGATTTTTTATGCCTGAATGGCACGAAGAATTTTCCTTTGCGCAAAAAGCGCAGAAAGGAGAAAAAATGAATGGATTGTTTCAAAGTGTAGCTGAAAATGCCGTGTTTGTGCTGGAGTTTATCCTGATCGTGGCGGCGATTTTCCTGGTGGCGCTGTTCCTTGAAAAGGCAGCGCAGAAAAAGAGAGGGGTGAACGAACCTGTCTTTACCACCCGTAAGGTGGCGATGATCGGAATGTTCTCGGCCATCGCCGTGATCCTGTTCCTGTTCGAGTTCCCGCTTCCCTTTGCACCCTCCTTTTATGAACTGGATTTCAGCGAGATCCCGGTTCTTGTGGGCACCTTCGCCTTCGGCCCTGCGGCGGGGGTCATGATCGAGTTCCTGAAGATTCTGTTAAAATTGTTCATCAAGGGAACCAGCACCGCTTTTGTAGGGGACCTGGCCAATTTTGTGGTGGGCTGCAGCCTGATCCTGCCGGCTTCCGTCATCTATGCTTTTCACAAGAGCAAGAAAAACGCCCTACTTGGCTGCGTCGCAGGTACCCTTATCCTGACGGTTTTCGGAACCGCCTTTAACGCCGTTTATCTGCTGCCCGCTTTTTCCAAGCTATACCATATGCCCCTGGAATCCATCCTTGCCATGGGAAAGGAAGTGAACCCGCTGATGACGGAGGGCAGCATCGTGAGCTTTGTGGTCGCCTGCGTGGCGCCCATGAATCTCATCAAGGGAGCCGCCGACTCCATTGTCACAATGCTTATTTATAAGCCCTTAAGCCCCATCATCAAAGCGGGAGGCGCTACCCGGTAAAATCTCACTCCCGTGAGGTTCACAATGGCAATACGTGTTTTTTTCAGGAAAGGCTTGCTTTTTTGGATAGAACTCAATATAATGGAAACATGGTCAAACAGGATAAAAAGCATCTACAATGTAGATGCTTTTTATCCTGCCGGAAAGTCCGCCATCAGGTTAATATGGAATGAACTTGAGATCATGGAGCAGATATTTAAAGGTAGGCACTTAAGGACAAGCTTTTGAGGACAGGTATCGGAGAGGAGTCATATGCTGGAGGTTGATGTGAAAATTGAAGCAGGGGATCTGTATGATTATCTCCTGTACCACACTTATAACAGCGCCGCAGGAATTCTGGGAAGCTGCTTCGGCGCTTTGCTGGTGGTGGTCGCCGTAATGGAAAAAAAGTGGCTTTTCCTGGCCGCCGGCGTCGTCGTGCTGCTGTATCTGCCCTGGACCCTGTTTTTAAAGAGCAGGAGGCAGGCGCTTGGGAATCCCGCTTTTCACAAGCCCCTTCACTATGTGCTGGATGGGGAGGGGATCACGGTATCGCAGGATGACACGGAGGAAAAACAGGCCTGGGACAGTCTTGTGAAGGCAGTGTCCACCCCGCGGAGCATCATCATTTATACGTCCAGGGTCAATGCCGCCATTTTTCCCAGAAGGGAACTGGGGGAAAAGCAGATGGCGCTGATCGAAGTGATATCCACGCATATGCCGCCCTCGAAGGTGAAGATACGTCAGTGAGTCCTGGTTTTTGAGGCATATTGATGCAGGAATGCTTTCAACACGGAGGGTCTGTGTATCTGCAGACAGAAAGATCAGCCGGGCAATGCGCGGGCAGAAGGGTAAACGGAATATGATATCGAAGACTTATGAAACATATGCCCCGGAGGAGACCTTAGCTTTGGGGGAAAAGCTCGGGGAAAAGGCGCAGCCTGGTCAGATTTATACTCTGGTAGGCGATCTGGGCGTCGGAAAGACTGTTTTCACCCAGGGGGTCGCCAGGGGGCTTGGGATAAAGGAGCCGGTGAGCAGTCCGACCTTCACCATCGTGCAGGAATATGATGAGGGTAGGATTCCCTTTTATCATTTCGATGTGTACAGGATCGGCGATGTGGAAGAGATGGATGAAATCGGTTATGAGGATTATTTTTATGGGGAGGGCGTCTGCCTGATAGAGTGGGCGAATCTGATCGATGAGATTTTGCCGCCGGAGGCGATTTGTATCACCATTGAAAAGAATCCGGAAAAGGGCTATGATTATCGGCGCATTACGATAGATGCGTCTATATAAGGTCATTGGAGGAAGTTTATGAAGATATTAGGGCTGGACAGCTCTGGTCTTGTCGCCAGTGTCGCGGTAGTGGAGGACGACTGCCTGCTGGCCGAATTTACGGTGAACTATAAAAAAACGCATTCCCAGACGCTGCTTCCCATGATGGAAGAGGTGAAAAGGATTCTGGAGATGGATCTGAATACGCTGGACGCCATCGCGGTTGCTTCCGGCCCTGGGTCTTTTACGGGTCTGCGCATCGGGTCGGCTACGGCAAAGGGGCTGGGGCTGGCGCTCGGAAAGCCCCTGGTGGAGGTTCCCACCCTGGAAGGGCTCGCGTTTAATCTCTGCGGCACAGACAGGCTAATCTGTCCGCTTATGGACGCCAGAAGGGGACAGGTTTATACAGGCGCGTATACATTTCAGTGGATAGCCTGCGGGGAAAGCACAACGCTGCAGAAAGGGAATCCTGAACCGATGAAAAGATCCGCGGGGGGATGGCGGCTGGAGACTGTGGTGTCACAGCGCGCGGCGGATATTTCTGATATGATGGATAAATTAAATCAGATCGGCAGGGAGGTTATTTTCCTGGGGGATGGCGTGCCGGTTTTTGCCGGGAGGATCAGGGAAGAGCTGAAGGTTGGCTACAGCTTTGCCCCCGCGAACAAAAACCGCCAGTCGGCGGCAAGCGTTGCGACTCTTGGGGGCATTTATTACGCCCAGGGCAGAGTGGTTTCCGCAGCGGCGCATCAGCCCGTGTATCTGCGAATGAGCCAGGCAGAGCGCGAGCGTGCCGAAAAGGAGGCGCAGAGCTGATGCAGTCGCCGGTCGTTTTGCGCAGGTTCCGGGAAGAGGACGTGGAGGAGATCAGCCGTCTGGAGGCGCAGTGCATTCCGGATGCGTGGTCTGTCGGCTTGTTCCGCGATTTTTTAAAGGATCAAAACAGTATCGGTCTTCTTGCCGGACTTGGGGATAAAATTGTTGGTTTTTGCAGTGTGACCAATATTTCAGGGGAAGGCGAAGTGAATAATGTGGCAGTATTGCCGTCCTTCCGGGGGAGGGGGATCGCATCCGCCCTTATGGAGGAGCTTCTGCATCAGGGAGAAGCCATGGGAATTACGGATTTTACCCTTGAGGTCAGAGTCGGCAATTTCCCCGCCGTTCATCTGTATGAGAAGTTCGGTTTTGTTTCGGAAGGCATCCGTCCGGGATTTTATCGTAACCCCACGGAAGACGCCATGATCATGTGGCGCCGCGGCCCGCGTGGACAATGATGGAAAGGAATGGATGGAAAGCATTGGGCATAAGGTATGCTATCCGTTAGACAGAGACCAGCAATTACCACTTCATTTTGACAAATTTTTTTGATATAGTGTAACATGCAGGACGTGAAAAACGTCTGGAAGGAACGCTTCAAAAAACATTCGTCAAAGGGAGGATTCATTATGAGGGAATATTTCAAAACAGAGGAAAGCAGGCTTCACAGAGTCGTCTGTAATTGCTGCGGAAGAGAGCTTAAGGTGGAAAACGGTTATCTGAAGGAAGAATGTATTTCCGTGGACCAAACCTTTGGATACTTCAGCGCAAAGGACGGCCAGAGGCACCGTTTTGATATCTGTGAAGGCTGTTATGATAAATGGCTTCAAAATTTTGTAATTCCTGTGGAAGAATGCGAAGAAAATGAATTGCTGTAGGGAAGCATTTCCCTGCGGCGGAAACGAGGGATCATGCTGGATGTGTGCTTGCTTGGAACCGGCGGAATGATGCCGCTTCCTTATAGATGGCTGACGTCGCTGATGATGAGGTATAATGGAAAAAGCATACTCATCGATTGCGGGGAGGGCACTCAGATCGCCATGAAGGAAAAAGGCTGGAGCCCCAAGCCCATCGATATCATATGTTTTACCCATTATCATGCGGACCATATCAGCGGACTCCCGGGCATGCTTCTTACCATGGGAAATGCGGAGCGGACAGAACCGCTTCTGATCATCGGTCCGAAGGGCCTGACGAAGGTGGTAGGTGCTCTGCGCATTATTGCGCCGGAGCTTCCTTTTGAGATCCGCTGCCTGGAAATCAATGAGACTTGGAAGCGTTTTGATTTTGAGGGATTTTCTATAGAAGCATTCCGCGTAAACCACAATGTGGTTTGTTACGGATACAGCCTTGTGGTCGAACGCGCGGGCAAATTCCAGCTGGACAAGGTATTGGAGCTTGGAATCCCGAAGATGTACTGGAGCAAGCTGCAAAAAGGAGCTACCATTGTAGACGGGAACGTGACCTATACGCCGGATATGGTTCTGGGGGAGCCAAGAAAGGGTCTGAAGGTTACTTACTGCACGGATACCAGACCCACGGACAGCATCGTTCAGAACGCGCAGGGCGCGGACCTGCTTATCTTGGAGGGAATGTACGGAGAGTCTGATAAGCTGGAAAAAGCCAGGGAATATAAGCATATGACCATGTATGAGGCGGCGAAGATCGCCGCCCAGGTGGATGCGCCACAGCTTTGGCTGACCCATTATAGCCCGTCCCTCACTTATCCTGAGGAGTATATGAAGGATGTAAAGAAGATTTTTCCAAGGGCGGTTGCGGCAAAGGACGGCAGGAGCGCAGAACTGAATTTTGAAGAGGATTAGGCGAAGTCGGGCAAAGTCAGGCGAAGTTAGGCAAAGTCAGGCGAAGTTAGGCGAAGTCGGGCGAAGTCGGGCGAAGTCGGGCAAAGGCGCGTGTCCGCCTTGAAGAACCGGAAGTTTATTTCGCCAGTGACTGGACCGTGGAGGAAACCACGGATGGGAATTGGACGGTTGAATTGGGTGTTTTGGAGGATCATGGCCTCATGGACAAGGAAAAGGATATACTGATTCTGGCGATAGAAAGCTCTTGCGATGAAACTGCGGCCGCCGTGGTAAAAAACGGCAGGGAGGTTTTGTCCAATGTGATTTTTTCCCAGATCGATCTGCATACCATATATGGCGGCGTAGTGCCGGAGATTGCTTCCCGTAAGCATATTGAGAAGATCAATCAGGTAATTGAAGAAGCCCTTTCACGGGCGGGCGTGGAGCTTTGCTCCATGGATGCTGTTGCGGTAACCTACGGTCCGGGGCTGGTGGGGGCTTTGCTGGTGGGGGTTTCTGAAGCGAAGGCGATCAGCTTCGCGACGGGTATCCCCCTGATCGGAGTGCATCACATTGAGGGGCATATCAGTGCGAACTTTATAGAAAACAAGGATTTGGAACCTCCCTTTATCTGTCTTGTGGCGTCCGGAGGGCATTCTCATCTGGTGGTGGTGAAGGATTACGGCGAGTATGAGATCATCGGCAGGACCAGGGATGATGCGGCAGGCGAAGCCTTTGATAAGGTGGCCAGGGCAATCGGACTTGGATATCCGGGCGGCCCTAAGATCGACAGGATCTCAAAAGAGGGTAATCCGGACGCCATTCATTTTCCAAGGGCGAGGGTGGATGAAAATGAATATGATTTCAGCTTCAGCGGATTAAAATCTGCAGTGCTGAATTATTTAAACGCATGCCGGATGAAGGGAGAAGAGGTTAATACTGCGGATGTTGCCGCCTCCTTCCAGAAGGCGGTGGTCGAGGTGCTGGTGGAGCATTCCCTTCATGCGGTCCGTGCCTATGGATATGATAAATTTGCCATCGCGGGAGGCGTGGCGTCCAATTCATCCCTGCGGGCTGCTTTTGAAGCAGAATGTAGAAAACGGAAGATAGCCTTTTATCATCCGTCTCCGGTTTTATGTACGGATAACGCTGCCATGATCGGCGCTGCGGCGTATTATGAATTTCGCAAGGGAGTCAGAAGCGGCCTTGACCTGAATGCTGTGCCGAACCTGAAGCTGGGGGAACGGTGAGTATGGGAAAAGGCGGTATGGGAAAAAGGAAGTATGATAAAAGGGCGGTATGATAAAAAGGAAGTATGATAAAAGGGCGGTATGATAAAAAGGAAGTATGATAAAAGGGCAGTATGAAAAAGGAAGATTTAAAAGAATTCGGTCTTGAAGGAGATAAAAAATTTCATACCATGGCAATCGTTCTTGCGGCAGGGCGTGGTAAACGTATGAACAGCATGACCGCAAAGCAGTACCTGCTGCTGGGGGATAAGCCGATCCTGTATTATTCCCTGAAAGCTTTTCAGTACAGCAGGATAGATGATGTGGTTCTGGTCGTGGGTCCCGGGGAAGAGGAATACGTCCGGCAGGAAGTCGTTGAAAAATATGGGTTTGACAAGGTGCGGAGGATCGTACAAGGGGGCGGTGAAAGATATATTTCCGTTCACAACGGTCTTCTGGCGCTTCGGGAGCTGGCTGAAAATAAAGTCAGGTGCGAAGAATATGTTTTTATTCACGATGGGGCGCGCCCTTTTTTGACGGAGGAAATTATTGACAGGGCGTTTGCCTGTGTAGTGAAGGACAAAGCGTGCGTCGTCGGGATGCCTGTGAAAGACACGATTAAAATAGCCGATGCTGGAAACTTCATTCACGCTACGCCGGTCAGGGAACAGGTCTGGATGGTGCAGACGCCCCAGGTTTTTGAATTTGAATTGATACGTTCTTCCTATCAGAAATTGATGGAAGAGGAAGCCTCTCTTTCGGCAAAGGGGATTCATATCACGGATGATGCCGGTGTGGTGGAACTTTTCGGCCGCAGGAAAGTGAAGCTGGTGCAGGGCTCCTATGAAAATATTAAGATTACGACGCCCGAGGACCTGGTGATCGCGGAAGCCTTCTGCAGAGCCAATGGAGGTGGCGTTTGACGATTAAGAGGGCACAAAAACAGTCACAAAAACACTACAAAAACAGTTGATAAAAAAAGCTTGAATGCCAAAGTAAATTCCAGTGACAAACGAAATTCCAGAGTGCCAGAGAAAATGCGGGGTTCAGCCAA
>CANPYG010000050.1 GCA_947588205.1 uncultured Acetatifactor sp.
TAAAAAAAGCAAGGAAAACCTTGCAAAATAAGGAAAAAATTTAATTGGGATTAGTCAGCAAGTGGCAAACTCGGGAAGAAGCGCTCTGCAGTCTCACAGCCCTGCCTATGAAGGAGAAAATCTTGTATTCCTTCCATCTGGGGAAGAGCATTGGGGCGGAGAAATAACCTGTTGAAAAGGGATATCCTGAATGTTATAATATTACTTAACGCGAGCAGGGAGAATTATGGATAAAAACAGACATCAGAATCAAAAAAAGAAAATAAAATGGGTCCGGAAGGCCTGCCTGCCATGGGCGGCGTATGGCTTTTTGTTCCTCTGGCTGTTAAGCGGCTGTCAGGTATCGGAGGAAGAAACGGAAAATCTTGTCATCGTGGACCAGGAGGAGCAGATTCAGCAATATAGCCTGGCGAGGGCAGAGCGTGGGGATGTGGTGCTCACACAGCAGGTCAGGTGCGCTTACCAGCAGGTCAAACAGGAAGATGTCAGTTTTTCTGTCAGCGGGAAAACGGTGTCAGAGGTTTACGTGTCCCAGGGGGATCAGGTCAAAAAGGGGCAGCTGCTCGCTGAGCTTGGGGACAGTGGGCAGGGCGAAAGGATGGAAGAGCTGGAATATCAGCTCGAAAGGAACCGGCTGCTTTTGGACCAGACGCAGCCGATGGAGGATTACGAGATTTCTACCCTGTGGCTGCGGTTCGAGTATTATTCCGGCCAATCCGCTGAAGAAAAGAATGCCCTAAAAAAGAACGTGGAGCAGATACAGAAGCGCTATCGTTATCTGAGAGAAGAATATGAGGACGCCATTTATCTGGATGACCTGGAATTGCAGAGCCTGCGGCAGGAAACGGCCGACAACAAATTGTATGCCGGTATGAGCGGAACAGTTTCCTGGATGAAGACGGGTCTGAAGGGTTCTGTTTCCGTTCGGGAGGAGTCAGTTATGAGGCTGACAGATAACTCAGAGTGTCTGTTTGCCGTAGGGGATATGAAATACAGGGATCTGTTCACAGAAGGAACGGCGGTGGACATGCAGATAACCTTTGGCGGCTCCAAGGGGGATTATCAGCTGATGCCTTATCAAATGGACGAATGGGAGGACAAAATGCTGTTTTCCCTTGTGGATGGTACGGAAGCAGAGATAGAGGTCGGAACCGCGGGAATGATCAATATTGTCCTGGATAAGAGGGAGGGCGTCCTGAAGATTCCCTCCAAGTCGGTGCATACTGCGGATGGGAAGACTTTTGTATATTGCCTGGGGGAGGATAATATGCGTGAGGTCAAATGGATCCAGACCGGTCTATACGGGGATGACAGCGTTGAGGTTATATCGGGTCTTGCAGAAGGAGATATGATAATACAGTGATGAAGGAATGTAAGGTGTACCTAAATTTTCCAAAAGCAGCAGGAAAAGGAAAACGCGGCAGAAGAATGCAGTTGTGGAAGAGGCGTTTTTCTGAGACCGTTTGTTGCAGCTTGACCGTCTTCCTGCTTTCCGGCTGTGGCGCTGTTCCTGTGATGTCCGATTCTGCGGCTTTTGAAGATTCTGGCGCGGCGGGGGAGGACGGCGCGGAAGAGATCGAACTGGTGGAGCCGGTTGCTTTGCCTGAAGGCTGGGAACGGGTGGAGTACCGCGATTTTTATGATGCTGAGGTGCATGATGCGGCGGTGTATCCTTATACGGAGGAATATGCTTTCAGTCTGGATGTAACGCTGGATCATTTTAATTTCTACCCCGGGGAAAAGGTAAAAAAGGGCGACGTGCTGGTTTACGGTAATCTGGAAGGCATTGACCGGGAGATTGAGAAGCTGGAAGAGCAGCTTCAGGCGATGGAGGAGGAATATCAGGAATATAAGGCCGATGTGGAAGAAAGCCTGGTCGACCCTGAGGGGAACGAGAAATGGCTGAAGGGCGTTCTGGAAAACCTGGAAAAAATGGAGCCGGACAATAAGTATGAAAAGGTTCCCACAGAGAACCCAGGATCAGATGTGACCTCCGGTGATGCGGGGGAACCGGTCCTGACGGAGGAATACCGCAGCTGGCAGGAGGAATATCACTATTATGAGGGTGAATACCGGATGCAGGAGCACCAGAACAATATTACCAGACTGCAATTGTCCAACAGAACCGCCCTGTACGAGCTGGACCATGCATATCAGACTAGACAGCTGGAGAAGCTGAAAGCGCAGCGGGAGAAATATATCATATCTTCTTCCATGTCGGGAGAGGTGGTTTCCATAAGCTTGAAAGAGAGCGGCAGTCAGATCGCAAAGGCAGAGGCTGTGATCGCCATAGGCAATGACAGCCGTAAGCTGGTGAAATGTGAATATATCAACAGCAACGTCATCAACAAGGCGGAAGAAGTTTACGCCATGATCAACGGGGTACGTTATGAAGTGAGTTATCAGCCGTACAGCGCGGCAGAGTATTCCTCCTTGACTTTCAGGGGGGAAACCATTGGCTCAACCTTCGGGCTGGAAGAGGATGCCGCGGTGTCCGTGGGGGATTACGCGGTTATAGTGATCGTTAAAAACAGCGTAAAGAAGGCGCTTTCCGTTCCAAATGATGCGATACACAGGGATGGAAACGGGAAATATGTGTATTTGCACGGGGCGGATGAAAATGTGATTACACCTGTTACAACCGGTATGAGCGACGGGGCATATACGGAAGTGCTTACCGGTCTGAAGGAAGGAGACCGGGTACTGGTGTCCTCCCCCGTGACGGCCGGAACGGAGAGATATGTGCTGGAAAAGGGTACTTTCAGCAGCCATTATAATGGAAACGGGTATTTCTATTATCCTGAGGTCTGCGATATAGAGAATCCGGTTACATACGGCACTGCCTTTTTTGTGGATTATGAGGTGAAGCTGTATCAATATGTAGAAAAAGGGGACACGATCGCTACGGTTCATGTCAAGGAGGATACGGTTACATTTACCAGAAACGAGGTAAGGCTCAAGCGCCTCCAAGAGCATTTTCAGGAATGGCTTCAGGAAAATAAGGAGCCCGATCCGAAGGAGCTTGAAGAGCAGCAGGAGCCTATCAGGGAACTGGAAGAGCTGATAGCTGATATGAACCGGGATTATGCGACAACGAGGATTGTTGCCCCGCAAAGCGGGATCATTACATGGCTGGCAGATTATAAGAAGGAAGATGAGCTGCGCACAGAAGCCGTCGTGGGTCAGCTCGCGGATGCCAATACCTGTTATGTGGTTGTGGAAGGCAGAGGTATGCTGCATTATGGCAATCAGGTAAAGGTTTATTATGAGGACCAGGAAGGCGAGGAAAAAGAAGTAGAGGGCCGCGTTGTAAATCTGTCCGGAGAGGGAGTCAGTAAGGCGTTACAGACAAGCTATGCCATGATCCAGGTTCCGCCACAGGTGGCGGGGGAAATGACGGAGAGCGCAATGCAGGGTAATTTCTGGAACCGTCAGGGTCTGTTCCGGGTGGAGACAGAGGCGGAGATGATGAAGGATGTGGTACTGGTTCCCAGGGATGCGATCAAGAGCATTCAACTGGTGCCCTACGTCAGAACGGTAGGGACGGACGGGGAGATTGTCGCCCGGACCTTTATTTCAGGAGGAAATGATAGAGAGTATTACTGGGTCATTGATGGACTCTCGGAAGGGGAGGAGTTATGCTTGGAGTGATGTTGCAAAAGCTGTGGCATAAGAAATGGATGAGCTTTTGCCTGTTTATAGGCATTACTCTTCTGATTGCAACGGCAGTCAGCTTTCCCATGTATCGGGGGGCGGCACTTGACCGCCTGCTGGAGGACGAGTTTGACCAGTATTTTGCCCGGACCGGAGAATGGCCGGCGATGAATACTTTGACTTTCTTTTATAAACGGCAGGAAGGTATCGAAACACTCAAAAGAATGAATGAGCTCCTGAGTACTATTAATGAGGACATGGGAGTGGAGAAAAAGGAAACGATCACCTATTTGTGTACGACCAGATCCGCGGCCCATTCTACGATGGAAAGGGACGATATTTCCGACCCTGAAATGCGTATAGCAAGCATGTCCGGGATAGAGGAGCATATTTCCCTTCTCGCAGGTGAAATGTATTCCGAATCAGGTTATACGGATGATGGCTGTCTCGAAGTCCTGGTCAGCCAGTCCTGTCTGGTCAGTTCAAGACTGCTGTTAGGGGAAACGGTTGAATTCCTTTCCCTTTTGGATGAAAATGAGGAGAGGATCCGTGCGAAAATTGTGGGGGTATATCAGGCATCTGAGCCCCAGGATATCTATTGGCAGATCACGCCGGAATCCATGATCGATATCTGCCTGATCCGCAGCGATGTTTTTGAGGATTTATTCCTTGAGAAGCTTGCTGGGAAATTCAATCTCACCTGTTCCTTTTTCCCTATGTGGGAATATAAAAACCTGAGATCCGGCCAGGTGGGGCATATCCGGGAGTATACCAGGTATTTGCATGAGGAAAGTCCTTACAGGAATAATTTCCGGGATACCCCATACCCGTCCATCCTGGATTCCTACAGCAGGAAGGAGAGCCGTATCAATGCGTCCCTGTTTCTGCTGCAGGTTCCTGTCTGGATCCTGCTCGGCGCGTTTTTGTTTATGATATCCACGCAGATGTATGATGTGGAACGCAATGAAATCTCCGTGATGAAGAGCCGTGGAAGCTCCGGGATACAGATTTTCCTTCTCTATTTTTATCAAAGTGTATTTTTAACCCTGTTGGGCTTCGCCGGTGGATTCCCTCTGGGAAGGATTTTTGCGATGGCGTTGGGGGCTACGGGCAGCTTCCTGGAATTTAAGGTACATAGGGTGCTTCATGTAACCTATACGGGGGAGACGGTTTTCTTTGGCGTGGCGGCGGCTTTGGGCTGTATCCTGATGATCACTCTTCCTGCTGTCAAACACAGCAGGCTGTCTATTGTCCATCTGAAGCAGCAGAAGGCTGCCCGAAAGAGGTCCTGGTGGGAAATTTGTTTCCTGGATGTTATCTGCCTGGGCATCGCCGCATATGGCTATTACTCTTTTGCGAGCAATCCCGAGGCGATAGAGGAAAGCGTCCTTCGGGGAGAAGCGATGGATCCGCTTTTGTACATCAGTTCCTCTCTGTTTATTGTGGGAATGGGACTTCTGCTTTTAAGGCTCCAGCCCTTGCTGATTCATCTGGTATATCTGGCAGGGAAACGTTTCTGGAGTCCCGCCGCTTACATATCCTTTATGGAAAACCGTAAGAACGGTAGAAAACAACAGTTTATTATGTTGTTTTTGATCCTGGCAATTTCCCTCGGAATATTCCATTCCGTTACAGCCAGGACAATTCTTGAGAATGCCAGGGAGAACGCTTCTTACCTGGCTGCAGCGGACTTAATCGTAAAGGAGATCTGGCAGAATAATTCTTCTCTGGTCATAGCCGGGGAAAGTAGTGAATTGCATTATTATGAGCCTGATTTTGCCAAATACAGCAGGCTGGACTGCGCCGGGTCATACACGAAGGTAATATATGATACCATGGCGACTGCTTCCGTAAATCAATCCTCTCAGGGCATTGTGCTGATGGGGATTCATACCAGGGAGTTTGGAGAGATAACGAATCTTTCTTCCGGACTTTTGCAGGAGCCGTACCGCACATATTTAAATAGACTGGCAGTAGAGCCTGAGGGAATCCTGGTTTCCTCCAGCTTCCGCGATGTATTGGGCTGCCGCATTGGCGATACGGTTCTTTTCTCCGATAAGGACAGAAATTCGATGAGGGGAAAGATTGTGGACTTTGTGGATTATTGGCCGGGCTTTGAAAATACTGAGACCTGGATTGCCCCGGATGGAAGTGTCAATACCCTGCCGCAGTATCTCGTGGTTGCCAATATCGGGACCCTGACCGGCAAATGGGGTGTTGTGCCTTATGAAGTATGGATCGGATTAAAGGAGGGAGCACAGACGGACAGCTTTTATCAGTGGCTGGAGGATGAAAATGTCAAACTGGAAAAGTATGTGGACAGGCAGGCGCAGATAGAAGCTGTGGAGGAGGATCCTCTGCTGCAGGGAACCAACGGCATCCTGACCATGGGGTTTTTGGTGATGATGCTCCTTTGCGCCGCAGGTTATCTGATCTACTGGATCTTATCCATCCGGTCCAGAGAAATGATTTTTGGGATTCTTCGGGCGGATGGAATGCATCGAAAAGAGATTTTTCACCTCTTGATCAATGAACAGATCTTCTGCGGGGGATTTGCCGTAGCTGCAGGAACTGCCATAGGATATGCCGCGTCCAGAATGTTTGTGCCGATTCTGCAGCTGGCATATGCCGCATCGAACCAGGTATTGCCGCTGCGCCTGATCACACAGAGACAGGATATGATCAGACTTTATCTAGTGATAGGCACTGTCCTGGTGGTATGTCTGTTTGTTTTGGCGGTCCTGATTCGGAGAATGGATGTGGCAAAGGCTCTGAAGCTTGGTGAAGAATAGTATCAGTGGAGGGTATCGTATTCCATGAAAAATAAGACTGTTTATTCGGGTTCTTCGATTGAAATTGAACATGTGGGGAGATCCTTTCCTGTAGCCGGAGGTTTTTTTGAGGCGCTGAAGGATATTCATGTGACGATCCCGGAAGGAAAACTGACCATTTTGAAGGGGCGGTCCGGTTCCGGGAAAACAACGCTATTAAATATCATCGGGGCGCTGGATGCGCCCACCAGGGGAAAGGTGCTGATCGGAGGCCAGGATGTGGGAAGCCTGAGCGAGAAGGAGAAGGATAATCTGCGCAGAAAAAAGATGGGCTTTGTGTTTCAGGCTGTTTCCCTGATCCCTTCCCTGAATGCATATCAGAACGTGGAGTTTTCCCTGAGACTGGCGGGTATTCGGGAAAACCGGAAAAAGCGGGTGGAAGAGTGCCTGAAAATGGTGGGGCTTGGCAACCGTATGAACCATATGCCGGCGGAAATGTCCGGCGGCGAGCAGCAGAGAGTGGCGATTGCAAGGGCCATTGCCCACAGACCCAGGATCATTCTGGCGGACGAACCCACGGCGGAGCTGGACAGCGCCATGGCGGCGGAGGTGACCAGGCTTCTGGGGGAGCTGACCAGAAAGGAAGGCGTGACCATCGTTATGACCACCCATGATACCGGCCTTATGGATGCAGGTGATATGATCGTTGAATTGGAGAACGGGAATCAGGTGGCGGTAACGCAGCGTGAGGATACAGAGGGAACCGAAGCTGAGGCAACGGAAAAAGCTGAGGGAGCAGGAAAAGAAAATGATAGCATGGACGAATCCGGAACGGAGATGAGGAATGGCGTATCTGCGGAGGAAAAAGCGACGGATGCCCAGGAGAGGGGGAAGGCTCATGTCTGATATTATGGTGCAGGCGGACGGACTGGTAAAAATATATAAATCCAAACAGACGGAGGTGCTGGCGCTACAGGGGCTGGATCTTACGATAGAGACGGGAGAGCTCACCGCTATTATCGGTAACAGCGGCAGCGGCAAGTCCACCTTTTTAAACATGATAGGAGGGCTGGACAGACCCAGCGCCGGTTCTCTTGTGGTGGACGGTAAGAATCTGTTTACCATGACTAAGCGGGAGCTGACCGCATATAAGCGGGACACGGTTGGTTTTGTCTGGCAGAACAATGCACGGAATCTTCTGCCATACCTGTCGGCTTTGGAAAATATTATGATGCCCATGCATCTTGCCCACGAGAAGCACCGCAGGGCAAAGGCCCTGGAGCTTCTGGAAAGAGTAGGGCTTTCTTCAAAAAAGCATAGCCGCCTGAGCACTATGTCCGGGGGCGAGCAGCAAAGGATTGCCATAGCGATAGCGCTGGCAAACTCTCCAAGGCTCTTGCTGGCGGATGAGCCTACAGGAAGCGTGGACGCGCAGACCGCGAATTATATTTTTGATATATTCAGAGAGCTGAACGAACAGGGGCAGACCGTACTGATTGTAACGCATGATATTGCCCTGTCCAAAAAGGTAAAGCGTGTTGTGGCAATTCGTGACGGCAAAATCAGCAGTGAGAGAATTCTTCGGGAAAAATATGCGGACAGGCTCAAGGAAAGCAATATTGACTGGCGCAGGGAAGACACCCAGGAGGAATATGCGATACTGGACAAGGCTGGCAGGGTGCAGATTCCCAAGGAGATGCTCCAGGAAATGGGGCTTGTGGATCAAAAAGTCCGTATTGACCTGCAGGACGGCAAGGTTGTGCTGTCCGTACCGGAAAGCGGAGCGCGGGAAGCGGAAAAGGCGGGCTGAGAAAGGGAGAACCAAAGCTGAAGCCGAAAGAAGGAAGACCTGCGAAGAGACAGATTGAGGAGGGCGGAAATAAAATGAGGAAGATTTTAGAGGTTTGTGTGGATTCGGTGGAATCTGCAAAAAATGCCGCTGCAGGCGGGGCGGACCGGCTTGAATTGTGCGCTGATCTCGTAGTAGGGGGAGTCACGCCCAGTCTTGCGCTGTACGAGCGGGTGCGGGAGGTCGTACAGATCCCGGTGCATGTGCTGTTAAGACCGAGATTTGGTGATTTCCTGTATGGAAAAGAAGAATTCGAGGTATTGAAAAGACAGGCACAGAGCTTTAAGGCAGCCGGCGCGGATGCGCTGGTGATCGGATGCCTCACCAGAGCGGGCGAGCTGGATATGGAACAAATGGGCGTCCTGATGGAAATTGCAGGGGATCTGCCCGTGACCCTGCACCGGGCTTTTGATATGTGCGCGGATCTTGAGAAGGCGCTGGACGTCGCGGGGAGACTGGGGGTGCGCACTATATTGACCTCGGGAGGTCATGCTTCGGCACTGGCGGGGGTAGAAATGCTTAAGAGACTGCAGGAGAAGGCCGGTGAAGTGGAGATCATGGCAGGGGCGGGAATCAGCGCCAACGCGATCAGGGAAATTTATCAAAGGACCAGGATCACTTCTTATCATATGTCCGGGAAAAAGGTCGTAGAAAGTGCTATGGAATACCGCAATCCCAAGGTGAATATGGGACTTCCGCAACTGTCGGAATATGAAATCTGGCAGACAGACGAGGAAGCCGTGCGGAGGGCGAAGAAGGTCCTGGAGGGGTGATATGGAAATTGAAATGATCCGCAGTGCCAGAAAGACAATTTCTCTGGAAATCACCCAGGAGGGGAAAATACTTGTCCGCGCGCCTTATCGTATGACGAAAGGGCAGATTGTTGCCTTTGTGGAAGAAAAACAGGACTGGATCGAAAAGCACAGAAGACTTGTAAAGGAGAGACAGTCAAAAAAGGGGCAGATGGAGCGCCTGGCCCCGGAAGAGATCAGGGCGCTCGCGGATCAGGCCCTTAAGGTGCTGCCAGCCAGGGCGGCTTTTTTTGCACCCATAGTCGGGGTGGATTATGGGAGGATCACAATCCGTAATCAAAAAACACGCTGGGGAAGCTGCAGCAGTAAAGGAAACCTGAATTTTAACTGCCTGCTGATGCTGGCACCGCCCGAGATTCAGGATTATGTGGTGGTGCATGAGCTGTGCCATCGTAAGGAAATGAATCATTCCGCCAGGTTCTGGACGGAGGTAGGGAAGGTCCTGCCGGATTACCGGGAGCGGGAGAAATGGCTTAAGGAAAATGGGGCGGTTCTGATGGCGAGGATGGCAGATTAGGGGAGTATAGTGTTTATTACGGTTGAAGGGGATTGCTTTTATAAAAATGAAGTGCTAAAATGATTTTATTTGATACGGATAGATATTTGACGTCCTTTGTCTGTGCAGCAGGGGCAAGATATATCATAAAGGAGAAGTATGCAATATATTACTGAATACGAGAAACAAACTCTGTTTTCCAAAACAAGTGAAGCTGAATATAAAGTATGTGATTTACTGGATGCCTTGCGGGAACTGGGGATCAGGCGGGGAGATACTATTTGTGTGCATTCTCAGATTTATAGCCTTGGAAAAGCCGCAATGTTAAGAAACGACTATTTGAATATGATTTTAAAGGTGTTAAAAGAAGCGGTGGGAGAAAATGGAACGATCATCATGCCGGCGTTTTCTTATAGTTTTTGCGAAAAGCAAATATTTGATGTGCAGGAATCGAAGTCTACGGTGGGAATTTTGACAGAATTTTTTAGGAATTCAGAGGGTGTTTCAAGAACGGTACATCCGATTTTTTCTTTTTCTGTTTGGGGAAGACGAAAGAAGGAATTTTTGAATATTGGTTTGGATGCTTTTTCCATGGACAGCGTATATGGGAAGATGATACAGGGCAATGATAAGATGGTATTGCTTGGAGCCGATAAAGGTTACACGATTTATTATCTGGCGGAAGAGAGCGTGGGAGTAAGCCATAGATTTTTTAAATATTTCTCCGGTATTGTTAGGGACGGGGAAAAGGAGTATGACATGACAGTGCCTTATTATGTGAGGCACTTGGATAAAAGAAGCGAAGAGGATCCACAAAAGGTCAGTGAGTATCTGCTGAAAAAGGGAATTGAAGCGAGAGTGCCGTTTGGATGGGGGAACATTTCGAGTTTTCAGTGCAAAAATATGTATGAAAGTATCGTAGAAAAAATAAAAGAAGATGAGAGCTGGTTTTTAAAGTAGAGATCATAATATGTGTGACGGACAGAGGATGCATCGGCTGATTGAAAGACTTTTCCCTATATGCCGGAGCATTACAGGGGATGACAGAACCTACTCTTATGTTCCTTCAAGGAACGGAAATACGTTATCTGACCGGGTGGCAAAAAATATATTGAGATTCTGTGGATATATAAATTATGCTAAGCCTGAAAATGGGTGGGCATGGAAAAATATTATAAGTTTTCTGACAGATACTTGGGAGCGCACGGAGGAGCTTGGGCATGAAACTTAGTATCATAGTGCCTGTTTATAATATGGTTGTGGACGGAAAGCTGGATTATTGTATACAGTCTTTGTTGAGCCAAACGATAGAGGACTATGAGATCATAGCCGTGGACGATCACTCTACGGATGCTTCTCTGGCTGTTTTGCGGGCCTGGGAAGAAAAATTCCCCGGGAAGGTGAAAGTAATCGCTTCACCGGAAAACAAAAGACAGGGCGGGGCGAAAAACCTTGGACTGGCGGCAGCGGAAGGCTTGTGGATAGGATTTATGGACAGTGACGACTGGGCTGCGCCGGATATGTATGAGAAGCTGCTGGATAAGGCGGAGCAGACGGGAGCGGACATCGTAGGCTGTGATTATACATTGGTGCAGGAGCATACAATGGAACAGGGGAAATACAGCCGCAACAATTCATTGGAACAAACCGGCACAGGGAATCCAGACAAATATAAAAAAATGATCATAGAGCCGGGAAGCATGGTAACAAAAATATATCACAGGGATATTTTCTTTAAAAATGAAATTCGATTCCCGGAGCATATCTTTTATGAGGACAATGCCGTTGGAACGCTCACGATGCTCTATGCAAAAAAGTTTGAGAAGGTGGAAGAGGCGTTGTATTATTATTATCAGCATACGGCCTCTACCGTTCATACTATTACTGAAGAACGCTGCCGTGACAGGATGAGGGCTTTAGAGATTTATATGGAAGAGTGCGGGAAAAGGGGATTTTATGAAAAATATAAAGAGGAAATAGATTATAAGTTTTTTGAGCTTTTTTACAGAAATACGTTGTTCTCATACATGCAGGGATGTAAAAATACAAGGTTATCTTTTGTCAGGGAAATAAAGAATAAACTGCTTGAGCAGGTTCCAGGTTTTTCAGAGAATCCATATTATCTGAAATATAATGATGAGGAAACACGAAAGCTGATCAAAATGCACATGAAATCAGATGTTTTATTTTATATATATTATAAAATGCTGCACCTGTATCGGAGGATGCGGTACAGAGCATGAGAATGCGCCCTGCTATAAGCCAGAATTATGGAAGGGAGGCATGGAAATGGAGGAAAAGATGAATGATAGGATATATGTCTGCCATACATATTATCACGCATATGTGGTATTCCTAAAAGAATTGCATTTGCGCCGGAAGCAAGGAGCAGAAGCCGTAGGGGAAGCTTCCATTGTCCTTAGTAGTTTGTCCAACACCTTTGAACAGTTTGGTGAACGGCTGAAGGCGGTGGGGCTTTTTGCTGATATTATCACATTTGATGAAAAGCGGGCGGATTTTTTCCCGGAGCTTCAGGTTTATAGGAAAGACAGGGGAAATATTATATTGAATATGTGGCAGCGTATCCGCTTTACAAAGCGCTATGCAAAGCTAGAAGCGCCTTTTGTTCCCGTGGATTTTAAAAAATACAAGGATATCTATGTATTTTGTGATTCAGATCCTATCGGATATTACCTGAACCAAAATAGGATTGCCTATCATGCAGTTGAGGACGGATTGAACTGTGTGGCAAATTTCGATGTGGCGAGGTATGATAACAGGGCTTTTTTTGCGTTGAAGGTTTTTTTGTCCAAAAGATTAAATTTAATATTTATACAGAACGGTTATGGAAAATATTGTCTGGATATGGAGGTAAATGATATTTCGGCAATCGCTTTCCCTTGTCCTTATTATAAAGAAGTGCCTAGGAAGCCGCTTGTAGACGCGCTGACGAAAGAGGATAAGGAAATGATCCTGCGCGCGTTTGTCAGGGATTTGGACGGTCTGATGAAAAAAGCAGAAGAGTGTGGAAGGGTTGGGAAAAAAATCCTGATTTTGACGGAACCGCTTTGTTCTTTGGATGTCAGGGAACGGCTTTTCAAGGATCTTGTGACGGAATATGAAAAGGAAGGACAAATTTTTATTAAGCCACATCCCCGGGATGAGTTGGATTATCATAAGATTTTTCCGGGGTATCCGATATTCGATGGCACAATACCCATGGAACTATTTAATTTTTTTGAAAATATGCACTTTGACCAGGTGGTTACTGTATTCACGGACTTGAACGGGGTACAGTTTGCCGATAAGCTTGTCAGACTTGGGGATGAATTTATGGATCAATATGAGAGTCCGGAAAAACATAATCAAAATAAAAGGATGGGTATTACGGAGAAAAGAGATAGAAATCATTTTTGATATTTGATAGAAAAAGATTCCCAGAAAGCATAGAACCGGGATCCGGTATTCCTCCTGTTCACTGCCTCTGCAAAAACCAATACCTAACATCCTTTGTTTAATGTGGAAGCAGTAGCTACGGGAAAGATGATTGACAGTTGCCGGATCACACCGGCGGACCTGCAGTTTTGTGTGGCAAATATTATCTGGACGGTTTTGGCGCTGAGGCAGGATGTATTCCTGTTTCTTTTGGCTGAATACGGATGAAGGAAGATTATAAATGGATCTGAGCAGAAAGGTCTGTTTTTACGCATATCTCTTCTGATGGCCTCATAAGATGTAAAAATAAGTTCTGAGGTGTTTTCTTTTGAAGGATTATATAGAAGAGCGTGCCGTGAGCATTGCAAATTATATTATCGAGTGCAATGCCACCGTGCGGCAGACGGCTAAGGCATTTGGAGTGAGCAAGAGTACGGTACATAAGGATGTAACAGATCGCCTCATGCAGATCAATCCGACTCTTGCCAGGCAGGCCAGAAAGGTCCTGGATGTGAATAAATCTGAGCGGCATATCCGGGGAGGGCTGGCAACAAGAGAGAAATATCTTCACCAACATCAGATCGGGATGTAGAATACAGGTTATAGTAAATGAACCGATGGCATTTTAGCACTGTCTGGTCATGGATGCTTTTCCTCTTCCGGAGAAGAAGATGGAAGTGCCATGGCCGTTTTTTATAGCATTTGTTGACAAGTTCAAGCACCGTATTTATAATGTAAGAATACAAGCAGTGCATCAGAGAAAAGGTGTCGTCACCGGAAACGAGGAAAAAATGGAACGAGAGATGATTGTTGTCCTTGATTTTGGCGGGCAGTATAACCAGCTGATCGCCAGGAGGGTCAGGGAATGCAATGTATATTGTGAAGTGCATCCTTACCATATGGATCTGGAAAAACTGAAGGGAATGAATCCGAAGGGAATTATTTTTACAGGAGGTCCCAACAGCGTTTATGGGGAGGGTTCCCCCCTGTGCGATCCCAGGGTGTTTGAGCTAGGAGTGTCCATTTTGGGAATCTGTTACGGCTCCCAGCTGATGGCGCATATGCTGGGCGGGCATGTGGCCACCGCTCCGGTCAGCGAGTACGGCAAGACGGAGGTGGAGGTGGATCCCGGCAGGAGACTTTTCCGGGACGTAGCCCCCAGGACCATCTGCTGGATGAGCCACACTGATTATATTGAAAAAGCCCCAGAGGATTTCGTGGTGACGGCGCATACCCCGGTATGCCCTGTGGCGGCGATGGAGAATCCTGAGAAGGGGCTGTATGCGGTGCAGTTCCATCCTGAGGTGGTGCACACCCGGGAAGGCATGAAGATGCTGCATAATTTTGTCATAGATATCTGTGGCTGCAAGGGAGACTGGAAGATGGACTCCTTTGTGGAGACAAGCATCCGTGCCATCCGGGAAAAGGTGGGAAAGGGGAAGGTGCTTTGCGCCCTGTCCGGAGGCGTGGATTCCTCCGTGGCGGCGGTGCTTCTGGCAAAGGCGGTAGGAAAGCAGCTTACCTGTGTGTTCGTGGATCACGGTCTGCTTCGGAAAAACGAGGGAGATGAGGTGGAAGCGGTATTTGGACCGGATGGCCCTTATGACCTGAATTTTGTCAGGGTGAACGCCCAGGAGCGTTTCTACAGAAAGCTGGCAGGGGTGACGGAGCCTGAAAAGAAGCGGAAGATCATCGGGGAAGAGTTCATCCGTGTGTTTGAAGAGGAAGCGAATAAAATCGGAGCGGTGGATTACCTGGTACAGGGAACCATTTATCCGGATGTGATTGAAAGCGGTCTGGGCAAGTCCGCAGTGATCAAGTCCCATCACAATGTAGGTGGTCTGCCGGATCATGTGAATTTCAAGGAAATCGTGGAGCCCCTGAGGCTCTTGTTCAAGGATGAGGTGCGCAGGGCAGGTCTGGAGCTCGGCATCCCGGAGTATCTTGTATACAGGCAGCCTTTCCCCGGTCCTGGCCTGGGAGTCCGTATCATAGGGGAAGTGACAGCGGAAAAGGTTAAGATCGTACAGGAAGCCGACGCGATTTTCAGGGAAGAAGTCGCTAAAGCCGGAATCCGGGATCTGGGACAGTATTTTGCTGCCCTGACCAATATGCGGAGCGTGGGTTGCATGGGCGATGAAAGAACCTACGATTATGCGGTGGTGTTGCGGGCAGTGCTGACCACGGATTTCATGACCGCCGAGGCGGCGCAGCTTCCCTGGGAACTGCTGGGGAAGGTCACGAACCGGATCGTAAACGAGGTAAAGGGCGTCAACAGAGTGCTTTACGACTGCACTTCGAAGCCTCCTGCGACGGTGGAAATGGAGTAGGCTATTGGAACTGGAAAGTGCGTAAAATAGGCATTTTCCAGTTCTTTCTATTATTTCATACCCTGCCTGGGGAAATCTACAGTCAGCGGAAGGATTATTCCCCGCTTATTTTCTGGAAGGATTGCTTTCTGGAAGCATTTCCTTTCTGTCTGTCCTTTCCAATAGATAATCGATGTTGACACGGTATAGATCTGCCAGTTGTATTAAAATATCAATGGGGATATCCCTGGTCCCGGCCTCATAATGTGCATAGGCACGTTGCGAAATATGCAGATATCTGCCCACCTGCGCCTGTGTCATATCCGAGTCCTCCCTCAAATTTCTAATCCGTTCATATTTTCTCATTTTAATCTCCATTCTAAAGCGCCTTCCTGAAAATGAGCCGTCAGTTTTTAAAATTGAGCGCCTGCTATAAGTATATTGAGAACAAAACGGGCTATGACAAAACAGAACAAAATGGGCTATTGCATTTTAGAACAAAATGTTCTATTATAGAGTCATCTATCAATTACAAAAGAAAGAGAGGGTCAGGTATGAAGTGTTTAAATTGCGGAAAGGAAGTTTTGACAGAAGATAAATTCTGTCCTTTTTGTGGCAAGGAAATCCCACAAGAGGAGGAGTTGAAGCCGAAGGCGGAGGAAAGCACAGAACAGCGGAAGGATGAGCGGGCAGCAGTCCCGAAAGGGAATGGGTGTTCTTCTGGTGGTAAAGGCCAGGGCTTGAAAGGTGGAAAGAAGGTCTGGCTGATAGGGGCAGCTTTTGCAGTATGCCTTTTGATGGCGCTGTTGTTTTGCCTGCGCCCCGGTTCTTCAGGAGATTCCGGCGCTTCCGACAATGTTTTTTATCTGAAGGATAATGAACTGTATGCGGCGAAAGCTGCGAAACGGAATCCGGAAGGGATTCTGTGTACAGATGCCTTTTTTAAGGATAAGGATACTGTTCCGGGCACGATGCGAGCAGGATGGGTACAGGAGTCGGAGGATGGAAAATATTGGTTCTATCCTTCGGATTATGAGAGTGGAACATTTGATTTGTATTATAAAAGCGCCCGAAAAACCTCTGAACAGGAAAAGCGATTGGATACCTCTGTGGTTTCTTATCGGCTGACATCTAAAAACTGCGTCATATATGAAAAGGATACGGGAGATCTGTTTGTACATGATCTGAAAGATAAGGAGAGATTGACAAAGACCGTTGAAAACTGGTGGGTCGCAAAGGACGGCAGCGTGGTCATGTGGACCGAAGCTGATGGAGAGGGCACTTATAATCTCTATTATCAGAAGCTGTCCTCAAAAGAGGATAAGCAGGAGTTGGAAACCCATGTTTCCAGCGTGTTCTGTTCTGAAGAGCAGAATATGAAAACCGTCGTCTACCTGAAGGACGGGAAGCTTTATGCTTCAAAATCCTTCAAGGAGGCTGATAAGATCGATTCAAATGTGGGTCGGGTAGTGGCCAGGGGCAGCGGGGATGATTTCTCAGTGTATTACCTCAAGGAAGGGGAAGCGCTGAGGTCATCCGAATTGTTCCAGAATGATATCAAAACAGATTACACAGAAGGACTGATGGAAACCATTACGAGTTTTCTTTCCAACAACTATCCCCTCTATGACCTATATTGCTATAATGGGAAGGAGAAACAGGGAGAAGGTCGGGAGCCAATCGATACGGATGTTGTAGATCTTGATGCTTTGGAGTATTTTTTAGATGGGAATTACTTGGATGATGTGCATTTCACGAATGTTTTTTTGGATATGGACATTATATCGGATATGGAGAATGTCTGCGGATACGCAAAGGTGGACAGGGAAGAGCTTAGAAAGGCTCTTTTGTCCGATTGGATGGACGGTTATGATTATTCCTATTATGCTGAAGACAGCATAGAAGATTGTATCAGGCTTGCCATGGTCAGGGGGCAGGAAAAGGCTCCTTTGGAACTGGAGGATATGGATTCTGGGAATGCATTATGGTCATTATGGTTTGGATTAGATCTGGATAAGCTTCAGCTGATTTTGGGGGATGAGGACTGGATGAAAGGCTTTACGTTCTCTGATAAAGGATTTGGAAAGAGCGTCGATATGGAACCGTTAGAGCCCGGATGCAGTGACTGGATCATATATAACGGAAATTCCTGCTATCTGAAGGATGAAGACCTTTATTGCAATGATGAGAGAATCGCCTATGACGTGAAGGCCTACGGGTTTGTAAAGGACAGCAAGGCGCTGCTCATTCTGACAGATTATGATGAGGGCAGTGGAAGCTATACCCTGCAGTTATATCAGAAAGGGGAAAAGAAAACCGTAGCGGAGGATGTATATGGTGCGGTGATGCTGGATGGGGGAAGGATTGCCCTGCTGGTAGATTATGATTCGAGAAAAATGCGGGGGGATCTGTTGATCTATGATGGGAAAAAGACCTTAACGGTTGATGATGATGTAAGCGGTATTTTTGGGGACGTTATAAGTTTTCGATAAGGAGGAAGAGCGCATATGTTTTGCAGAAACTGTGGGGCACAGTTAAAGGAAGGAGCCGCCTTCTGCGGTAAATGCGGATGCGCTGTGGTGCCGACCGACGTGCCGGGGCAGCCGGAGCAACCGGAGCAGCCGGGGCAGGATGCTGATATCCGGTCTGAAAAAGGGGCGGATTCCTGCCTGGCGGATAGCGGAAAAGGAATACCGGAGAGGAAGGATTCCCCTCCGGTATCCAAAAGCTCTGGGAAGGGCCGGAAGCTGCCTGTCGTCTTAGGTGGGATTGCGGCGGTTGTGGTGATCGCCGCAGGCTGCGTGTTGTACCTGAGAGGACAGGGCGGAGAAGGTCGAGGAGGAATTTTTGGAAAGAAAGAGTCCGAAGAGGTCTCCCAGGAGGAGAGCGGGATCCCGGAAGAGAGCGGTTTGCCAGGGGAAAGCGGGGCTTTAGAAGGGAACGGTTCAACGGAAGGAAGCGGAGCTTCAGGGGAGAATAATTCGGCGGAGGGAAGCGGAAGTTTAGGAGAAAATGATTCAACGGAGGGAAGCGGAGTCTCAGGGGAGAACGGTTCACCAGAGGGAAGCGGAGCCTCAGGGGAGAATCCGGAAACGCTGGTGACGGAGGAAGGAAATTCAAAGGAGGAAAATGTGCCGGAGGAATCGTCCTGGGAGCCGGGAGCCCAGGATGTGTTGGCTGCGCTGGATGCTTATCAGCAGTACCTGGATCAGAGGTTTGGCCCTGGGGCATCGGATCTTTATACCTGCAGTATTTTCTATCTGGACGAGGATATTATACCGGAAGCAGTCTTCTGGACCACGGCCGAAGAAGCCGGACCTGTTCTGCTGGCTTATGACGGGCAACAGGTGAATGTGCTGGAGATGGAGTTTACCAATCCCAGTTCCTACGCATATGTTCCGAAAGGAAACATGGTTTATTTTGAGGGAGCGCCCGCCGAACTCTGCAGCTATGAGGCAATCTATAGCCTGGCGGAGGGGAAATGGGTTCCGGCTGCGATGGCCGAATATAAGTATACGGAGGTAAACGAGGAGGAAGAAGAGCCCCAACTTTTGTGCTTCTGGAACAGCAGGGAGTGTACTTATGATGAATGTAAATTCAGATTGTCGGAAATGTTCCCGGAGATAATCTATTATTATTATGGAAATTATAATGGCAGCAACAGCCGTGCTTCCGTCATGGATGCCTATTTGGCGGTTCCGGAATTTGTCAGACAGCAGGAGACCGACCACAATGCGGTCCTGACGGCTTTGGAGGCCTATCAGGAATATTCCGCACAGCATGTATCCTATGATTCACCCCCGGAAAATGGTTATGTGCGGTGGGATGGGGAGGATTACTATGGTTATGAAGCTGTTTATATTGATGAAGACGAGATACCGGAGGTGCTGCTCCTCGGCGCTTATATGAGAGAAGGTATGATCCTCACTTATGATGGAAGCCAGGTTTATCGGACATCTTTTGGTTTGTTGGATGGTGGTATAGGTTATGAAGTTAGAAGAAATCGGGTTGAGACTAGTATGTCTGGACTACATACCGAACATGATGATTACTGGAAGATAGAGAATGGGCAGCTTGTGTGTACGGATCATTGGGAGTGGGAGTTTTCTGATTTCCTGTATGAGAATCCGCCCTATGGATCGGAATATTCTTATTACCTCGCGAACGTGAAGAACGGAGAATATATATATAAAAGTGAGAGTGAGAGCAGTGAATATTTGTCTACTTGGTGGGGAAGGAACGGTCTCCCCCGAGGGACTTGGAATATGTATAAGTTTGCTTCTATTTATCTCAGTTATGCGGTAGATGGCGAGGACAGAGAGCTTGCACGGCAGCTACTTGCCCCGGTCAGTATGTCCGCTGTCACCGAAATAGCCGCTTCCTCCGAATTGACGGAGCGGAGCGGAACCCATTATGCAGGGTATATCTGTGACGGCAGCCTGGAAACGGCCTGGGTAGAGGGCGTAGGAGGAACCGGAGAAGGGGAGTTTGTCCAGATCAGCTTTGACGGTCTACGCTTGTTTTCCGGGTTCCGGATCAACAGCGGATACCAGAAATCGGAAGATTCCTACCAAAAGAACGCCAGACCCCATGAATTGGTGCTTGAGTTTTCCGATGGGTCGGTACAGTCTATAGCTTTAAAGGATGTTTTTGAGCAGCAGACCATAGAGTTTTCCAGACCGATTGTGAGTTCCTTTGTGAAGATCCGTCTTGGATCTGATAGTTTTGTTTATCAGGGAACGGATTATGAGGATACCTGCATCTCTGAGGTGGAGTTTTTCTGAGCAGCGCTGTAGGGAAGAGGGCATTCCCAAAGTCGAATGACTTGAGTCAAATGATTTGGGTCGAATGACTTGAGGAATGCCCTTTTTCTTTAAAAAGAAGCCGTTGCCCCATGTGATAAGCGTGAATAATGCGAGGATGGGCGGAGTACATCAGTGAGCCGCGGTAAGGAAAGGCGATTATCTTGCGAAAACTATGTCTATGTATGGTTAATTAAGCATAATGTTGAGACAACAACGGAATGGGAAAATTCCCTGCCAAGGCGATACATTTATTTGGAATTCATAGATAGCTCTTTGATAAGAATGAGGAAAATGGCGTTTTTATTTGTCAAAATGGATTCGAAGGGATGATAGTGATACGAAGGCAATACGAAGGCAATATGAGGGTAATATGAAGCATTAGAGGCAGGCACAGATTCTGTCAAGCATTAGAGGCAGGCATAGAATCTTGACTAAATAAGCAGAATAGGCTATACTCCCATTATAAAGAGTCGGAGGACAAAAATTTTGCCAAAGAATTGGCGGGGTCGCCAAAAGCATGATGGAACTGCCGAAAGCATAATAGGATTGCCAAAAGATTGACGAGATTGTCAAGAGATTGATGAGGTTGTCAAAAGCTTAATGGGATTTTCAAAAGCTTGGCAAATTTTTTTCAAAAACAAAATATGGAGGAAACGAAATGGCGAATGACAGAAGACCCGAGAATATGGTGAGGATTACTACGCCTGAGCTTGCAGAGGCTTTTATTGAGGAGCAGATTCAGGCGCTCCGAAAACAGGTGGGAGACAAAAAGGTATTGCTTGCGCTTTCAGGCGGCGTGGATTCTTCCGTCGTGGCTGCGCTCCTGATCAAGGCAGTGGGGCAGCAGCTAGTGTGCGTACATGTGAATCATGGACTGCTTCGGAAGGGAGAGCCGGAGCAGGTGATCCAAGTGTTCCGCAATCAAATGAATGCAAATCTGATTTATGTGGATGCTGTGGATCGTTTCCTGGACAAGCTGGCGGGGGTGACAGATCCCGAACAGAAGAGAAAGATCATAGGCGGAGAGTTTATCGAAGTTTTTGCGGAAGAGGCCCGGAAGCTGGAGGGAATTGAATTTCTTGCGCAGGGTACCATCTGGCCGGATATTCTGGAGAGCGAAAAAGGAATCAAGGCTCACCACAATGCAGGCGGACTTCCGGAGGATATGAAGTTTGAACTGGTGGAACCGGTGAAGATCCTGTTCAAGGATGAGGTGAGAATGGTGGGCAAACAGCTGGGCCTGCCGGACGGCATGGTTTACCGTCAGCCCTTCCCCGGTCCTGGTCTGGGCGTCCGTTGCCCCGGCGCCATCACCCGTGACAGACTGGAAGCTGTCAGGGAATCGGATGCGATCCTGCGGGAAGAGTTTGCAAAGAACGGTCTAGAAGGCAAGGTATGGCAGTATTTCACCGTAGTGCCTGATTTCAAATCTACCGGGATTAAGGATGGAAAGAGATCCTTTGAGTGGTCTGTGATCATCCGGGCAGTCAATACCAAGGATGCCATGACCGCAACGGTGGAGAATATTCCCTTTGAACTGATATGCCACTTGGTGGACCGGATCACCCATGAAGTGCCGGGGGTGAACAGGGTACTGTATGATTTCACGCCGAAACCGACGGGAACGATTGAGTTCGAGTAATTGAAAATTTTATACAGAGTATTTTATATGGCAGGAGGTCTATTGATTATCTGCCTTTACTTATTTTGGCGTAATTATTAGTATTGAAAAAGATTTTTTGTTGCCACAAATACTTGTTGAGGATATAATAAAAGAAAGTTCTTGGATAAGGACAAAGGAGACCAGCTATGAAAAGTCAAGCCTAAATTAGCAAAAAATTTTTTACTGATATTGAGGTCAAAAAGGGTAAC